>JAUHXA010000101.1 GCA_030427245.1 Bacteroidia bacterium
GAGTATTTCAGCGAGTTGGGAAATCAAAACAAAGGATTGTTGTTTAGAATTGACAGCCGATGGGAATCTCAAAAGGTATTGGAGCAGTTTGAGTGTAAAGCTTTTGAAGGAAAGTGAACGCTTCCCGTCTCTATTTCAGAATAAATGACCATACTACTGTAAATTTTTAATTCAACCACAAAAGGTACAAAGAAAACAAAAGTAAAGAACTGAAACTCAACAGCGTCTTTTGAGCCCTTTTGATACTTTTGTGGTTCAAAAACCATTTTGTACAGTAGTATGATAAATGACTTATCGTAAACATTCAAAAGGCGAATCACTACATCAGCTTTTCCTTAAAAAACGCAATCGTTCGCTCCCAGGCCAATTTTGCAGCTTCCTCATTGTAGCGAGGAGTCGTATTGTTGTGAAAACCATGATTAGCAGCAGGGTAATTGTGAGCAGTGTATTCCTTGTCATTTTCCTTCAACGCCTCCTCATAAGCCGCCCAACCTGCATTGACACGCTCATCCAATTCAGCAAAATGCAACAACAAAGGAGCTTCAATTTTTGGAACATCTTCTGCGTCAGGTTGACCTCCATAAAAAGGCACAGCCGCCGAGAGTTCGGGAACACGCACCGCCAACATATTCGAAATCCAGCCACCAAAACAGAATCCTACTACTCCTACTTTTCCGTTGCATTTGGGATGCTCTTTGAGGTAGTAAAAGGCAGCAATAAAATCCTCCAGCATTTCATTTCGGTCTCTTTTCTTCTGCAATGCTCTCCCTTCATCATCGTTGCCAGGATAGCCGCCCAATGGAGTCAAAGCATCGGGAGCAAGCGAGATAAAACCTGCAATCGCTCCTCTACGTCCTACGTCTTCAATATAGGGATTCAGGCCCCTGTTTTCATGTACGACGATGATACCTGGCCATTTCTTTTGACCTCTTTTAGGTCGGGAAAGTAAGCCTTTGATTTTGCCTCCGCCTTTGGGTGATTTGTATTTGATAAACTTCGATTTCAGACGAGAATCATCGGTTTTCACTTCTTGAGTGCCCGTATATTTCGGCAGCAAATATTCCAACAAAGAAGGAACGGTCAACCCTCCAACGGCATACACACTGATTTTTTCCATGAATTCTCGACGGTCAATTTTGCTGTGCGCATAATCGTCATAGAGGTCAAATATTTCTTGGTTGATTTTTTCGTTTTCCATTGCCATTGATTTGTTGGTTAAAACATACGTATTCAATTCTTCACACCTCACACTTTAAACCTATCAGTACAGCTTGCACTAAACTAAGTGGTAACATAGGAATAATCATCCATTCCTTATAATGTTTTCAAAATCAAACTTCATAAATCATGTAATCCTACAACTTAAATCCACCTAAATTATGCGTCTCATGAGGGTTCTCGAATAGGATGGATGTAAGATGTAAGATAGATGATATTTGAGTTATGATTTACATCATAATGGATAAACTTCCACCATCTGGTTTTGGAGTAAATTACTAAGGCAAACTAAAATATTAAATTAGGCATTTCTGCAATTTACTTTGCTCGCTTACAAAGTATTGTTTGAATCCCGATTAAAATGCGGGACAAGTTTTGCATTTGAGTTTTTTAATCCCGAGGTTTCGGGACAGGTTTTGAATTTGCCTAGTGCCTTCTTTTCTGTCCTGAAAATTCCATCGCCTCTCCTTTTCCAAATCCATAACTAAACCCAAAGGTCACAAAGCGTCCTCTAAACCCTTGATTGTATAGGTAAAAGTTGGGTTGGAAAGTTTCGCTTTCACGAATACGAGAAGCAAAAATATCTCTGACACTCATATTCAGCACCGCTTTTCCCTTCAATAATTTCTTACGCAAACCCAAATCCGCAGAAAGTTGTTCCGAAACTTCGCTCTGAACCGTTTGATAGCCCGATTCGTAGCGTCCTGTCATTTCAAAATCTATATCGGCAGGCAGTTTGAGTTTGGCAGTCCATTTGGTCGACCACTGATTGCCTGTAAAGTCAAAAGATGTGGCATCAAAAGTACCTTCTCGTTTGAAGTAATTGAAGTTGATGTCTCCATTGAAGGTTAATTTCTTGCTCAAGTTGTATTTGGCATTTAATTCGATTCCAGTGGCTTTATTTGTTCCGATATTCTCAGGCGTTGTGGTGTTCACATTGTCTTCAAAAGTAGAAACACGCTCAATCTTATCGGTTGTGTATCGGTGATAAACGCTGGTATTTAACGAGATTTTGTCCAAAATGTAAATGCTCGAAAACTCATAAGAGTCGGTAAATTCAGGCTGCAAATTGGGATTTCCTGTTCTGACACTGAAGTTGTTTCGGATATTGAAGAAAGGGTTCAAATCCCACAATCGAGGTCGGTAAATTCTTTTGGAGTAACCTGCTTGAAGTGAGAACTGTTCGGTGATTTTGTAGGAAGTATGAAGACTTGGGAATAGATTGGAGAAATTTTGACTGTTTTTTTCATCAGTCGTCACAAGCAAGGTATTCAAGTCCGTATTCTCCAGTCGCAGTCCTACTTTCACGCCCCATTTGTCTCCTTCATAAGCCCCTGTACCATAGACTCCCAAAACACCTTGTTTGTATTCAAAAATATTGGTCAAACCAAAATCTTGTACCCATACGCCATCTACCAAATCGGATACTGCATAGTCGTTGCTGACATCTTGTGTGACATATTGCGCCCCTGTTTCTAAGGTAAATTTATCCGAAAAAGGTTTGGTGTAATCCAGTTTGAAGGTATATTTCGCTTCTTTGAAGTTGGTGCGGGTTTCTTGTTCGCTGTCCACGTTGTCGCCCGAAATCGTGGTATTTTTAAATTCAGAAGATTGGTCTTTGCCAAAGAATGCGCCCAATGCACTGAACAATAGAGAATGTTCTTTGTGGTCTTTGAAGTCTCTTTTATACTGCAGTTCGTATTGGAATTTGGGGTTGGTCGCCTCTGTTGTTTCTTCTCTATACCATTCCGAGGTCGTAGTACCTTCGGCATCTTCAAAGCTGAAATTGGTGCGAGAAGGTTGGTCTTCTACTTCATAGGCAAAATTCCCCGAGAGGGTCAATACGTTGTGTGAATTGATGTGGTAATCTGTTCCCAAGATGAAGTTGTAAAAATTCTCATTTCGGTACTCTTCGCCATTGCTGTAAATTGTGGTATTGTTGACCAAGTTTCGGTTGATGTTTTCATTCGTTCTTGGTAGCTCTCGATAGCCTATTCCCAATTGACTAAATAGGTTAAACTTTTCGGTACGACGGTTCAAACTCAGCCCAATACTATGGTTGTCTGGCGCACCTGTATTCAATGTCACCGAACCGTTGATGCCCTTTCGTTCTTCTTTCTTCAATACAATATTGAGGATTCCAGATGTACCTTCTGCTTCGTATTTGGCAGAGGGGTTGGTGATGACTTCAATTTTTTCAATCATGTCTGCGGTAATCGTACCCAAAGCGTTGCCTTGTTCACTTGCAATGACTGAAGGTTTTCCATTGATTAAAATCTGCACGCCCGAACTTCCTCTCAAACTAATTTCTCCTTCAATGTTCACATTGACCGAAGGCACATTATTCAAGACCTCCAATGCACTTGCACCCGTATTGCTCAGGTCTTTACCGACATTGAAAACTCGTTTATCCAATTTAAATTCGGTGCTTGATTTTTCGGCTCTCACCACTGCTTCGTCCAGTTGTTGACTGTTTTCTTCCAGCAAAATTGTACCCAAATCTACCTTGCCATTCACAATCGAAATGTCGGTGATGGTTTTTTTGACAAAACCTATAAAACTGATTTCGACATAAAAATCCTGTGTCTTGGAGCGAATAGAAAAAGAACCATCTGAGCTCGTTGTCGTACCAGTAATGGGCTTTTTGGTAGCAGGATCGCCAATCATTACTGTTGCAAATTCAACGGGTTGTTGACTGTTGGTTTCTAATACTTTACCAGCTACTTCAATACCTTTAGGTACTTGTGAAAAAACGGTATGGGTTAAAAAAAATAAACTACAAAAAAAGAGAATGTGACTGAATTTCATATTTATTTAACTATTCAATGATTAGGATTATGATTATAATGATACTGCAAAGGAAACGTTCATTTGGGGAAGGAAAAAATAAAATCTTTGAACGACAAAAATAATCGGGTGAACGGCAGTCTTATTCTCTTTCTGGCGAGTTCTTTAAAACATAAGTTTCAGGCTTAAACATGAATTATTCAGATTCAAAATTTATTTCTTAAAAGATTTAGAGTGGGTTATGTTTTTGATAAGTCCGTTAGGACTTGAATATTTGTAGAAAAATGGTAAAAGGAAATAACAGAACTCCATCGGAGTTCAACCCAAACATTGTAAAGATGGTTTTGAGGTTCAACTCCTAACGGAGTTGGTGATTTTACCTTTAGGCAGTTTCTACAAATATTTCACTCCTAACGGAGTAGATTCAACTAAATAGCCATAGTCTGACCTAATAAATAAATAGAGGAATTATTTTCGAATCTAATAACCTGTGATACCATAGCTTGACATTTACAAAACCATGAATCAGGTCGCCAATCGCTGTTCACAGGCAAAAAACTGCCGTTCACAGTTTTTTGAAGAATCAATCAGAAGGAATACACTAAATTTGATGTATGCTGAAAACAATCAACACCCATTGGGGGAGAACTAAAGAAATCCTTTTCCAAATTGTTTTGCACGTTTTGGTTTTCATTTTTTATTCTTTCGACAAAAACAATCCCCAAATTGAAGCACATCAAGTTATCTTTTTCTTGAACTATGCTGTGGCTACTTCTATCATCAGCTATCTACTACTCCCCCGCTTTTTCTACCAAAAAAAATACCTCCATTTTTTCATTTATTTGACCCTAACAATTGCAGCGGTGATTGTAGTGGAAGAATTTGTATTGGAGAAAATTTATTTTCCAGACACCAAAGGAATGCGGTTTCCTGGCATCTTTTACACCCTATTGGACATTTTGCCTGTCATAAGTATTTTGTCGGGCTTCAAATTTGCGTGGGATGCTATGGAAAAACAACGAGAGGTCGAACAGCTTCAAACTGCTATGAAGGAAAGCGAATTACAGTTTTTGACCTCTCAAATAAACCCTCACTTCCTCTTCAACAATCTCAACAATCTCTATTCCTATGCCATCACCAACTCACCCAAAACACCCGAAATCATACTCGAACTGTCGTCAGTGCTGCGCTACATGCTCTATGAATGTCGAGCCAAATACGTGCCTCTGACGAAGGAAATCGAACAGTTGAAAAACTTCTTCAATCTCTACGAGCTGCAAATTGAAGAACGAGGAACACTTCAATTCACGACTCAAAACATCCGCACAGGCTACCAAATCGCTCCTTTGATTCTGATTGTTTTCATCGAAAATGCCTTCAAACACAGCACCGCAAGCCAATCGGAGGATATTTTTATTGAAGTACACCTTGAATTGTCGGATGCAGGTGTATTGACTTTTTACTGCAAAAATTCGTTTCGTCCTCAATCAAATACGGACAGTCTTTCTAAGGGCATTGGTTTGGAGAATGTGCAGAAGAGACTGCAATTGTTGTATCCTGATTCACATGAATTGGAGATTCGGAAGAGGGAAGAGGAATTTGAGGTGAGCTTGAGGATTGAAATTTGACTGCTTCAAACATCGCCGAACCTTGCAGGTGTTCTGACAAATCGGAATGTTCCATAGGCGGGTTTTTTGCTACCTACTCAGAGGAAGGTTTGCTCAACGTCCGAAGGATTACCGAGCAATCGAGGTAAGCTTTGGGGATACCTGACGACCAAAAACGGTTAAAAAATCTTCTTGGGGTTCATAATTCCATTGGGGTCCAAAGCTTTCTTAATTTTGTTCATTATCTCTATCCCACTCTCTCCAAACTCCATCTGCAAATATTCCTTTTTACCATAGCCAATCCCATGTTCGCCTGTACAAGTTCCTTCCATTTCCAAAGCCCACAGCACCATTTGGTGGTTGAGATCTTTGACCCTTTTCATGGCTTGTGCATCTTCAAAATTACAGAGTAAGATCGTATGGAAATTACCGTCGCCTACATGCCCAAACAAAGAACCAAAAAGCGGTAATTCCACAAGTGCTTTCTTGGTTTTGAGGATGATTTCTGCCAAGCGAGAAATAGGAACAGTTACATCCGTTGCCCATACCACCGCCTCGGGGTCCAAAGCCTTGACTGCATAAATGGCATCATATCGAGCTTTGAAGAGTTCTTCCTTTGCAGCCGTTTCAGTTGCCCACCTCATCTGAGTAGATTGGTGTTGTTGTACGATTCTTTGGATGGTTTCGTAAAACACTTGTAGGTTTTCTTTTTGGCTGTGTAGCTCCAAAAACAAGGTGGGTTGAACAGGATAATCGGTTTGGGCATATTGATTAATGGCATTTATAATGGCTTCATCCATCAATTCCAACATGGCAAGCGGTAAATCACTTTGATTCAATTGAATAGCGGCTTCAATAGCTTCTTCGATGGAAGTGAAAGACACAACTGCTATGGCTACAAACTTGGGTAAAGGATGCAAAACGACCGTCACTTCCGTAATGATGCCCAAAGTGCCTTCTGAACCAACAAAAAGCTGGGTCAAATCGTAACCTGCGGATGATTTCTGCACCCGTTTTCGGGTCGAAATGATTTTTCCATCTGCAGTCACAACCTTCAATCCCCGCACATTATCTTTCACCGTTCCATACATTACTGCATTTGCGCCACTTGCCCCTGTTGCCATCATGCCACCTATCGAAGCATCAATCCCAGGGCCTGCGGCAAAAAACAGCCCTTTGTCTTGGAGAAATTTGTTTAACTGGAATTTGGTTACACCTGCTTGAACCGTACAATCACGATCTATCTCATTGAAGCCCAAAATGTGATTCATTTTCGATAGATTGAGGGTAATTCCTCCCAATACAGGTAAAATATGACCTTCGAGAGAAGTGCCTGTTCCGTAAGGAATAAGGGGTGTTTGGTTGGCATTGCAAATTGCGACAATTGCTGCAATTTCTTGATTGGAAATGGGGTAACACACCGCATCGGGTAAGTGTGAAGGATGCCAGGAAAGGTCTTTGCTGTGGGCGGTTAATATCTCGGGTTGTGTGGTGAGACGATCTTGAAGGAGTTTTTGCAGGGCTTGAATGGTGGCAGTATGACGCATATTTTGGATATATGGCAAGTTATCAATTAACTGTCCGCTTGTATCGGAATCTTTTCTTCAAATATCCATCCAAAAGGGTCAACAAACCCAAGACATAAATGAATGCCAAGCTGCTGAAAAACACAGGGTGTTGGGCAAGGTTGGCCAATTTCCCCAAACCTTCAATAATAAATAGTCCCAACGTTCCTATGGTTTCGCTACTGCTAAGGGTTGTCTGTTGCAGTAAGAAAACCAAAACTATCAACAAGGCAAAGGCAAGTAGAAACCACTTGGATATGGGAGCCCAAAATGCCATTGTTTCATTAGAAGTCGAAGTGGTGGTCTGTGCTTGGTGAGTAGGCTGCAATTTTGCCATCACAGACGCATTGAAGTTAGCAGGAGGCTGAACAGCTTCCATCGTTTGCAGGTCACTGTTTAGGACTTGCAAAGTATGGTACATTTCGAGGAGTTCTTTGTGTTCCTCCAATTGCAGTTGTTGGTGGATGTAGTTTGCCTGTATGCTTGTGCAATTGTCATCCATCAAATCCCATATATCTTGCTCTGTTATTCTTTTCATTTTTATAAAATTTCTCTGACTTCTTCTTTTAATAGAACCTTCAACGCAGGCAAAAGTTTTTTTCTAGCTCGATGTAGTTTCACTTTGGCATTGCTGAGTGAAATATTCATGGTTTCGACAATTTCCTTCAAAGATAACTCATGTAGGTAAAATAAGGTAATAATACTGGCTTCCTCTTTGGGTAGGGTTGCTATGGCTTGCTGCAAAAAACGTTGTCGCTGTTGGGCTTTGAGTTTGGTGAATTGCGGCAATGAAGTAGTCGTCATATCGTAATCTTCGGGCTCTCGGTTGTTGTAGAGGGCTTTTTTGTTGGTTTGACTTCTTAGGTGACTGATGGCGGTTTTGTAGGTTATGCTGTAAAGCCAAGTCGAAAATTTAGATTTTCCTTCAAAGTTTGAAAGTGAACGAAAGGCTTTGACAAAGGCATCTTGTGCCACTTCTTCTGCTTCTTGTGGATTCCCCACCAAACGCAACGCTAAGGTATAGACCATTCCCTTATATCGGTTCATTAATCGTTGATAGGCTGCATGATTGCCTTTAATTATTTGCCGAATCTCATTTTTTTCCGAGTCGTCTTGCATAGGTTGTGGCTGTGAAAAAAGGTGTTTGAAACACTACTGCCCAATGAACTTTAATAAATTCTTAAGCAAAGCTAAAATTGTAAACAGGTTTTTCGACCGTTGTTTAGGTTTGAAATATTGGTCGCATTATCTCGCAAACAGGTTACAGTTTTTAATTTTTTTTGCCTTTCAATGTATTAAAATCTGCTTTCTAAATAGCTTTCATAAGCTTGGCATTTATTTTGTGGTAAAGAAACTACCCTTATTTAGTCCAACTCTTATATTAACCTACCTCCCCCTTTTAGAATACAATTGATTTTTTATCTATTTGGTTTTCTTTTACCCCTTAAAGAACACAACGGTGTTTTATTTCCAAACGACTTAGCATTTTGCCATGCAGCAACAACAACCTGATACCACGACGATTGATTCTCTTGATAGAACTGTTTCTACTGACAGAAGCATAGAAATTTCTAAAGAGAAGCTCTTTTTTGTTGAAACAGAGGAGGCTATATTCTTAGAAGAGAAAGTATTTGAAGCAGAGATTTACCTTCAACATTTGGGTGAAATGTTCAATGGCAAAAAGCAATACATGATGGAAATGGTTGAAATTTTGCTTCAACAGATTCCGGAGACTTCTCGAAAAATGGAAGCTGCAATTGAGTTGGAAAACTGGGAGGAGGTTTTTTTTCAAAGTCACCGTATTAAATCCACTTTTAGGATTGCAGGTTTGAATAAATTAGTGAATGTTTGTTTGGCTATCGAAGGCAGGACGAGAATCATTGCTCCAGAAGAATTACACCTTGTCCCTGATTTCTTTTTGCAGTTTAAGGCACTTGGGAAAGAAGAAATTCCCAATTTGGAGGCAGCTTTGAAGTATCTAAAGGAATGTCAAGAAGTTGAAAGTAGAGCAGCCGAGCAGCTTGTTGAAGTGCCAAAAACAGATGATTCTGATTCTATGCTTCTTCCTTGACTTTCCACAATTTCCACCAAGGCACGTTTGGTTTTTCGTGGTGCTCGTAGTGATACCCAAAGAAGTAGCAGGTCAAAAACGCCCATAGGTGATTTTGAGCTTGACTGCGTGAATGATGTTTGTTGTCGTGCTCTCCTTTGTGTGGTATATAAGTACCGAAATAAAATAGTTGGAACGTACTGAGGATGGCAGGGATTATCCAAAAAATCAGCAAATTTTCGACTGGTAAAAACAACTTCAATACATTGAACGAAATGGCATACCCCAATAATTGCCATAGATTTACGTAGTGTTTCACAAACTGAAAATACCACTTCCAAAAACTTCCATCGTAATAATCAGGATCTTTATCGGTGTGTACATATCTATGGTGTTCGTGATGTTCCTCAAACAATCGTCGGTAGGAAAAGAAGGCATATAGAAAGGTACAAATTCGCCCAATGGTATCATTGAGTTTTTTGTTTTTGGGTGCAAGGCTGTGGTGCATGGCATCGTGTGCAGTGATAAATAACCCTGTATACAGGTGTATTTGCAGTAAAAAAAGTAGATAAGGAATGGGCGACCAATAGTTGATTTCGAGTTGAAGTCCTATATACAAGTTAAAATTCCACAAAAAAATTATCAATAGAGAAATCCAAACTCCTTGATAATCCGTATGTAAGCCTTGTAAGTTTTTTTGTTCATTCATTATAAACGATTGAGTTGTTTTTGAATCAGTTATACAATGTTCTTTTAACCTTTTTTGAAATAAAAAGTTTTTTGTGTTTACTTTTTTCTTAAAACTGCAACTATATAAGTGTAGGGCATGTTCTTTGAGACTATCATTATTGAGAAACTTTCTGTAAATTATGGCATTTATTAGGATGAAACCAAAGCTTAAAATAACTTATGCCTTATACTTATGACTACCCTCGACCTTCAGTAACGGTTGATGCTGTGGTATTTGGTTATGACGGAACCGACTTAAAAGTCTTGTTGATACAGCGAAAAAACAATCCTTATGCAGATTATTGGGCATTGCCTGGCGGATTTGTAGATATGGATGAGGATCTGGAAACTGCGGTAAAGCGAGAATTGGAGGAAGAAACAGGATTGAAGGATATTTTTTTTGAACAACTGTTTACTTTTGGTGCACCGAATAGGGACCCCAGAGGTAGGGTGATTTCGATAGCCTATTTTGCGCTGGTTAAAAAAACCGATTTTCACTATGCGAATGCAGCAAGTGATGCAAAGGATTTGAAATGGTTTTCGATGAACAATTTACCAAAACTTGCATTTGATCACAACGATATATTGGGTTTAGCCTTAGATAGAATCAGAGGAAAGGTGAGGTGGCAACCGATTGGTTTTGAATTGTTGCCCCAAAAATTTCCGCTTTCCGAGTTACAGCATATTTACGAAACTATCTTGGGAGGCAAACTGGATAAGAGGAATTTTCGAAAAAATATTATAAAAATGGATATTTTGACGGAGTTGGATGAATATCAAAAAGATGTTTCGCATAGGGCAGCAAGGCTCTATAGTTTTGACCAGAAAAAATATGATCAAAAACTGAAAGAAGGATTTGATTTTGAACTACGACAAAAGTTATTAAAAAAATAATTAATTATTTTTTATGTTCAAATGATAATTACTATTTTGCAGCAATGTTTTTTTATTACACAAACATCCTTTTACTCAAAAAAACAGTCTATATTAAATATAAACGTCCCAATTACTGAAAGATAACTTAATTAACTTATACAAGTTCAGTCAATGTTGAAAATCTATTGCATATCTTGTTTTTTGTGGCTTACTGTTTCTGTCTCTGGATATAGTGAGGATGGAAAAGATCGTAATGGTAAAAAGAACACGACACAAACTAAAGAAGAATCTAATGAAGTAGCAGAAAAATCCGATTATAAGTACCATGTTTCTGGATTGACAGTCTCTTACGAAACGTCAAAATCAAAGACAGATACGACCGATTTTGAGTGGGAATTGGGGGACAACACGACTATCCAATCTAAGCAAAAAGTGATTCACACTTTCCAGAATCTGGGCAGCTACGAAACTTGCCTAACTGTCAATAGTCCTTTAGCCAAAGAAAAATTAATAAAAGAAAAAAACTGCAAAGTCATACAACTGGGAGATCCTTATTTGTGTGAACCCGATTGGCTGCCCGTCTGTGGATGTGACAACCAAACTTACATGAATAGTTGTTATGCCGAAAATTATCACGGTGTATATTATTGGGAAGAAGGACCCTGTTCTGACATTGACTATTCTCTCACTGCTTCTTTTGTCTATGAGAATCAAGCCGATAAAGGCATTCAATTTATCAATACTTCGGAGGGCAATTTTGACACTTATGTTTGGGACTTCGGACAGGAGCAAAATTCCACAGCTCGAAACCCACAAGTTGTTTTTCCTATTAGCGGCATTTATAATGTCTGTTTGACTGTCAGTAGCGAAGTAACTGAAATGGAACAAACGTACTGCGAAGAAATCGAAGTTGTAAGTAGTTATTGATATATGAAATGGCAAAAATTGGGCAGAATCATTGCCCCGCTTCCCGAACTCGAATGGATCAGCACTTTTGCAGGCCCCTCCTATGCTGCACAAATCGGTGACAGCTCACAATTCTACATCTACATTACTGGCCGAGATGCCAAAAATCGTTCACAAATCGGTAGAATCCGTATAGATATTCGCCAACCTCAGCAAGTTCTGGAAATCAGCCCCAAGCCCTTATTTAGTTTCGGTGAGCTGGGTAGTTTTGACGAAAATGGTGTATCTTACCCTTGGATGGTCCAACATGAGGGACGGCTTTGGATGTACTATGTGGGATGGATGCCAACGGTTTTAACCCCCTTCAATCTGCAATTGGGTTTGGCTATCGAGCAAGCAGATGGCCACTTTGAGCGCTACTCCCGTGCACCTATCTTATCCCGCACCAATGAAGATCACTTATCTTTTGGTTCGGCTTGTGTGCGAAAAGAAGGTGATTTATGGCGAATGTATTACACTTGTTTCCTGCGATGGGGACAAAAACCATCCGACCACAAACACTACTACGTTATCAAATATGCCGAATCTGATGATGGGATTCATTGGCAACGCAACAATCACATCTGCATCAACATTGAAGCAGAAAGCGAATATTCTATTTGCAAACCTACTCTATACAAAGACACATTAGGTATTTACCACCTATGGCACACCTATCGGGGCGAACAGTACCGCATCGGTTACGCCTATTCCAAAGATGGAATCCATTTTACCCGACGAGACGATTTGGTTGGTATTGAAGTATCGGAAAGAGGATGGGACGATACGGCTATGTGTTACGCCCAAGTATTTCCTTTTGAAGAACATCTGTATATGATTTACAACGGTAATGAATATGGTCGAGAGGGCTTGGGATTGGCGAGGATGCCCATTGCAGATTTAAAGAAATGGATAAAGTAATGGGAAGAAATTAATTTTGTAGGGTATTCTTGAGAAAAAATGCGATTTTTGAATGTCCATTCTGTCTTTAGCCTATTCACCTTCAAAAATCTCATGAAATGAACTTCAATAACTTAACAGCCAAATATTACAGCAAACACACATTCCTACAATTATTTGTAATTTTTTCTTGCTTCTTTTTCAGCAGCCTTTCTGTTTTTGCTCAACTCACCTTTCACATTACCAAAACTTCCGAAAATACTCCAACAAATGCAGAGATTTATCTTGCAGGAGGCTTCAATGCTTGGAATGCTGGCGATGCCACTATGCGATTCACCAAAAACGAAGATGGAACGTATAGCCTCACCAAAAACTTAGCAGCAGGATTGCTCGAATTTAAGTTTACGAGAGGCACTTGGGTAACCGTAGAAGGCAACGAAAACGGCGAATTTCGTCCCGATCGTCAATACAATTACGATGGCAGTCCACAAACTTTGGAAATTGAAATACTTGGTTGGGAAGACTTGGGAAGCGGAGGTGTTTTGAATCTGCCTCCAAATGTTCAGATTGTAGATGAAGATTTCTACATGCCTGAGCTCGACCGAAACCGAAGAATTTGGATTTACCTTCCTCCCGATTACGGCTCCGCTCCTGACAAACACTATCGTACCTTATACATGCACGATGCCCAAAATCTATTCATGTCCGAAACAAGTTTTGCGGGAGAGTGGGAAGTCGACGAAACGCTCACCGAACTCTTTGAACAAGGCGACGAAGGCTGTATAGTGGTAGGAATTGACAATGGCGAAGGAGAACGCATTGACGAATATTCTCCTTGGGTGAATGTTACTTATGGTGGCGGTGAAGGGGATGAATACGCCGATTTTTTGGTGACAACTCTTAAACCCTATATTGACGAAAATTATCGAACCAAACCCGAAAGAGAACACACTGGTATTATGGGCAGTTCGATGGGTGGTTTGATTTCGCACTATACCGCTCTCGAATATCCCGAAGTTTTCAGCAAAGCGGGTATTTTCTCCCCTTCTTATTGGTTTTCGGGCGAAGCCTATACACATGTTTTGGCGAGTGGACATCCCGAAGAAATGCGGATTTGCTTGTTGGCTGGAGGGCAAGAAGATGGTGGCTCAGTGGTCATTGATGTCGAAAATATGTACCAAACTTTTTTGGAGGTAGGATACGATATGGA
Organism: Bacteroidia bacterium; assembly: GCA_030427245.1. Lineage (GTDB taxonomy): Bacteria > Bacteroidota > Bacteroidia > Chitinophagales > UBA2359 > JAUHXA01. Next base: position 13,888 of record JAUHXA010000101.1, read on the forward strand.
GGAAGTAAAAAATGTGGTGAAAGCTGATGGCACACACAGCGAATGGTTTTGGGCAAGAGAATTTGGTGATAGTTATAAATGGCTTTTTGAAGTGGATTTGGGTACAGATATTGAAGAAAACGCCATCAGTCATCCCGTTCTTTTCTATCCCAATCCTGTAATCGAAAAACTTTACCTTCAAGTAAACCAGTCTTTTAGAGAAGGTATGTTGAGTATTTACAGCATTGAAGGAAAAACCGTTGAACAAAACAATTTCACGAACAATAAAAATCAATTTGATCTTCAAAAATTAGACAATGGTTTTTATATCTTGCAAGTAATCTTAGACGGGCAATTGGTTCAAACCAAACGTATGGTATTGGCGAGGTAAAAAATCAAATTCAAATCACAAATCAAATACCTATCACGCAATTTTACAATCTCAAAATCATGACACAAGAACAAAAAAGACGAGCTTTCATTAAGGCCATGCTATTGGCAGGAGCAAGTTTATACCTTCCTGCTTGCAAACCAAAAACTCCTTCAACTCCTCCCAATACACAAACTCCCCCTACAACTTCAAATTCTCCCATTGAAGAAAAACCCGACACGATTGAAGAAGAAGTAGAACAAATTGACGAAATGTTTGAAAGTGAAAACGTTGTATTTTTTAGAATGGAAGATGCGGAATACAGCGACCTCAGTGTAGGCTTCAATTTGAGAGTACCCAAACAACCGAAAATCATTGCCTTGTGCAAAAACGAAGAAGGCATTGCAGAGTCGGTGAAGTATGCCAAGCAGTTCAAGCTGCAGGTTTGTGTCAAAAGCGGAGGACATAGTTTTGAAGGATTTTCGAGCAATGATGGTGGAATGTGCATCAACTTGTCTTTATTGAAGGAAGTGGAATGGCTCGATGATAATACGATCAAACTCGGCTGTGGTCTTACTCTCAAAGAAATCTATGATGCCCTTTTACCGAAAGGGAAAATTATTCCTGCGGGCTCGTGTGCGGGTGTAGGTATTGGAGGATTGGCATTGGGTGGCGGCTACGGTTTGTTTGGGCGAAAATTTGGATTGACCTGCGACAGCATGAAGGCATTGACCTTGATAGATGGGAATGGCAAAATCCACGAAGCACAAAACGACGACGAACTTCTTTGGGCTTGTCGAGGTGGAGGAAATGGCAATTTTGGAGTCGTTGCCAATATGACCTTCAAAGTCCACGAAGCCCCCAAAACCTTCACCCGACACCTCTTCAAAGCCTACAAATTGGATGTAGGGCGTGCCAAATCGTTGCTGCAAAAGTGGTTTGACATGACTGAAAATCTGCCCAACTCTTGTTTTGGAGCCTATGTTTTGAATGGAAAAACCTTGACGGTGCTGATTACCGATGCCGAAAATCGCATTGCAGACATCAAACCGTTTTTGGATACTTTCTCGGCTTCAATGGACAAAACGACGATTGGCGAAGTCGAAACGGATTTACCAAAATCCCTCAAACGCTACTACGGCATTCAAACTCCTCTCTACTTCAAAAATGCCTGTGCAGGACTCTACAAGGGATTTACTGATATTGAAGGTTGTATTGAAGCAGTGATTCAAAAAGTACACGAGAATCGGGGTTTGATTTACCAAGTCAATACTTTGGGTGGAGAAATTGCCAGTCCCAGCTTTGAAGCCGTTTCAGCCTATCCGCACCGAGCCTATCCCTATCTATCAGAACTCCAAGCTTACTATGAAAAGGAATCACAAGGCGAAAAGCTGGTTAATGCCTTTCAAGATATTCAAACTATTTTCACCAATCACGGCATAACAGCACACTATCGCAACTATCCCGACATTAACTTCAAGAATTGGGAGACAGCGTATTATGGAGAGAACTATGCCCGATTACAGAAGGTGAAACGGAAGTATGATGCAGGTAATGTGATTTGGCATGAACAGAGTGTAAAAGGGTAAAACGAAAAATGTCCACTTCACAATCACCATAAAGTGGTCATTACTTATGAAAATAAACTAATTCAATTTTACAGGGATTGTTTGTTAGGTTTACGTTTTAATTTAATACTTTTGGAAAGTTTTTGTTGATAAAACATAGAAAATTTTTACTAAAACCATATATATATATGTCAATTCATGTACTCGCAGGAAAAACAGCCTCTAAGAAACAGTTGATCAACATACCTCAACTCATTACGAATTACTTCACACAACAGCCAAATCCGTCAAAACGGGAACAGCGGGTTTCATTCGGAACTTCGGGGCATCGGGGATCTTCGTTGAATCATTCCTTCAATGAACAACATATTCTTGCCACAACGCAGGCTATCTGCAATTATCGGGAAAAACAAGGCATCACTGGCCCTGTTTTTATGGGCATTGATTCTCATGCCTTGTCCACTCCTGCACAGGCTACCGCATTGGAAGTATTGGCTGCTAATGGCGTGCTGACCATGATTGCGACCAATGATGAATATACGCCCACTCCTGCCGTAAGTCATGCCATATTGGAGTACAATAAAGGAAGAAAAACGGGCTTGGCGGATGGAATCATTATTACCCCTTCTCACAATCCTCCAGCAGATGGCGGTTTCAAGTACAATATGACAAATGGAGGCCCAGCAGAAGGTTCCGTAACTTCTTGGATAGAATCGAGAGCGAATGAGATATTAGAAAACAAGCTTCGAGAGGTCAAAAGAATCACCCTCTCCAAAGCATTGAGTGCTTCAACTACCCAACGCTATGATTTTTTGGAGGCTTATGTGGCTGACTTAGATCAGGTAATAGACATGAATCTGCTCAAAGAGTCGGGAATCAAGATGGGTGTAGATCCTCTTGGAGGTGCGGGCGTAAATTACTGGCAAAGAATTGCAGACCGTTATAGTCTGAACCTTACCGTAGTTGATGATTCGGTCGATCATACTTTTGGTTTTATGTCCTTGGATTGGGATGGTAAAATTAGAATGGATCCATCCTCCAAATATGCCATGCAAAGGCTTATACAATTGAAAGACAGGTTTCCAGTGGCGTTTGCTTGTGATACAGATCACGACCGTCATGGAATCGTGACCCGAAGCGGAGGTCTTATGCAGCCCAATCACTTTTTGGCAGTAGCCATTGACTATTTGTTTCAGAACAGACCTCAATGGGACGCAGGAACAGGGATTGGAAAAACGCTGGTCAGCAGCCAAATGATTGATCGGGTAGCCAAAAAATTAGGGCGTAAATTGGTAGAAGTACCCGTAGGTTTCAAGTGGTTTGTAGATGGTCTCTACGATGGTAGTCTTGGATTTGGAGGAGAAGAAAGCGCTGGTGCTTCCTTTTTAAACAGACAAGGGAAGGTTTGGAGTACGGATAAGGACGGTATTATTGCTGCTTTGCTTTCTGGTGAAATTACAGCGAAAACGGGTAAGGACCCAGCAGAAATCTACCGAGAGTTTACCAAAGAATTTGGAGAACCCGTCTATGACCGCATAGATGCACCCGCTACTCCTGAACAAAAGGACAAACTGAAAAAACTATCGGCAGAACAGATTTCTTCTTCTGAACTCGCAGGTGAAAAAATAATAAATATCCTAACGAATGCGCCTGGCAATGGTGCGGCTATTGGAGGTTTAAAGGTAGAAACCGCAAATGGTTGGTTTGCTGCTCGTCCGTCTGGTACGGAGAATATTTATAAGATTTATGCTGAGAGTTTTAAAGGGGCAGCGCATTTGAAACAACTGCAAGAGGAGGCTCAAAAGGTTGTGAATGATGCTATTGGGTAGGTGCGAGTTGAATGCAATTACAAAAAAACAGATGAATAAATTAGAAGAACTGCTTAACAAAAGACCAAAGGATATTCAAGAAATTGCAATTTGGTTTGATGAGTTAACAAAAATTGCAGTAGAGAATATAAATAAAGAATTTTCTCCAAGAAGATTGGTGAAAGGAAGCAGGTTAATAGACCCTTTACCTA
>JAUHXA010000102.1 GCA_030427245.1 Bacteroidia bacterium
TTAATAGACAAGGAGTTACGATTTATTTTCGTAGCTCCTTTTTTTGTGGGTGTACATTTTTGTAATTGTTTGTATTTTTTACTAAATGTTGAACAATTAAAAAATTAAAACGCCTACTTTCATTGAATCCCCCCATCTAATTTCTCTCACTTTTCCAAAATTGTTCCTCATATTTTGCAGGACTCAAATAATCAATAGAAGAGTGTCTTCTTACGAGATTATAATATCCTTCTATATATTCAAAAGTGCGATAATAAGAATCCTCTAATCCATGAAAAACATCTCCATCCAGCAGCTCTGATTTGAACCTGCTAAACAAGGATACTACATGGGCATTACCATAATGGTTATCAAATCATCCCTTCATCTGCAAAACTATAATACCCCATATCTGTTACAATCACATGGTCAAGTACATTGATTTCCAGAAGCTTTCCCGCTTCCACCATTTTTTTGGTCAGTTGAATGTCGGCTTGACTTGGGCGCAGATTACCCGAAGGATGGTTGTGGGCGAGAATCATGCCCGAAGCGGTGAGTTCCAGGGCACGTTTGAAAATGAGCTTGACATCTGCCACCGTACCTGCCACTCCGCCAATGCTGATTCGTTCTGTATTGACGATTTTGTTGCCTCGATTCATGAAAATTACCCAAAACTCTTCGTGTGGTAAATCCGCAATTTTTGGGTGCAGTAGTTCAAAAGCATCATTGCTGCCCTTGATTTGCTTTTTTTCTCTCGCCAAACTTGCCCGCCGTCTCCGTCCCAACTCCAATGCTGCCACAATGCTGATGGCTTTGGCTTCTCCAATCCCTTTGTAGGTCATCAAATCGGCAATCGTTTTTTTGCCCAATTCGTTGAGATTGTAATCTATATCTCGCATAATACGCTTACACAAATCCACTGCTGTTTCTTGCCTCGAACCCGAACCAATTAGAATCGCTAACAATTCGGCATCCGATAAGGCTTGTTTCCCTTTCAACATCATTTTCTCACGAGGACGGTCTTCGGATGCCCAAGAGGTGATTGCGAGTTTGTGGTTGGATTGTTCCATAGCGGTTAAAATATTGGATAATGAGGTAATTTATCTATTTTTTTGTAGGAAGGCAATTTACACAAAAAGGGCATACCTAAAAAATAGATATGCCCTTTTTGTGTAAATTCAAATTATCTTGGGATAAAAAACGAATCTACTTTTTCTACACCTATTAGTTTAAGGAACTAATGTGTTTCGCCAATTTAGATTTAAGGTTGTTGGCTTTGCTTTTGTGCCAAGTATTTCTTTTTGCCAATTTGTCAATCATACTCACTACTTGTGGGTATTGCTCTTGTGCTTCTGATTTGTCAGTTGTTTCTCTTAATTTCTTGATTGCGTTACGAGTCGTTTTTTTGTAGTAACGATTGTGAACTCTCTTTCTTTCAGATTGTCTAATTCTTTTTTTAGCCGATTTATGATGTGCCATACGTCTATTTATCTATTTTTATTATTATGTTTGTTTCAATTTCAATGCTTAAAATAGCTCTTTTGATTTTAGAACCGCAAATATACAACTTTGTGAAGAATTAGCAAAGGTTTTGTGTTTTATCCCTTTTCAGTCTGATTTTTTACCATGATTATGGCATTTTTGGGGACTATCTATTGTCTATCACTCTCTCCAGCTCTCTCTCCCACCTCTCATAAGCCCTTCGATAAGTCCCTTTTTTTCCCTCTTGCGGCATATAAGACTTCAAAACCGTCACCTCCTTCAATGCTTCCTCCAAAGAAGCATATACCCTACTTCCAACACCAGAAGCCTTTGCAGCTCCAACAGCGCCCGTTGTTTCGACCACATCAATTTGGCTATTCACCAAAGTCGCAATCGTATTGGAAAACACAGCAGATTGGAATAGGTTGTCATTACCGACCCGCATAATACCCAAATCCAAACCCATTTCCTTTAAAACCTCAATACCATACACAAATGAAAACGCAATTCCCTCCAAAGCAGCCCGATACAAATGTGCATGACCATGTTGGTTCAATTGCAGGTTACATATATATGAGCCTACATTCGCATTGTTCAACATTCTTTCTGCCCCATTTCCAAAAGGCAAAACCACCAAACTATCGCTACCAATTGACACACTTGCCGCCATTTCTTCCATTTCGGAGTAGGAAATTGCTGACTTAGCCGCATGTTGTCGCATCCAAGCATACTGAATTCCCGCGCCATTGATGCACAGCAAAATGCCAATTTGTGTTTTTTCCTTTGTATAACTGACATGTGCAAAACCATTCACCCGAGATTGCAGGTCATACACAGGCTTATCCACCACGCCATAGACCACACCCGAAGTGCCTCCCGTTGCAGCCACTTCCCCTGTTTTCAATACATTGAGAGAAAGCGCATTGTTGGGTTGGTCACCTGCTCGATAGGTGACGGGAATCCCTTCCACCAAACCCGTTGAATTTGCAGCAGTAGAGGTCATTTTTCCTTGAATCGAAAAAGTGGGTCGAATTTCGGGAATCATTTTTTCATCCAAACCATATTCTGCCAAAACCAATTTAGCGACTTCTTTTTCTTTGAAGTCCCACAAAATGCCCTCCGAAAGGCCCGAAATAGTTGTACTGATTTCACCCGTTAATTTCATGGCAATGTAGTCGCCAGGCAACATCATTTTATCTATTTGAGCATAGATTTCTGGTTCGTTTTCTTTGACCCACTTCAATTTAGAAGCAGTGAAATTGCCAGGGGAATTGAGGTGATGCTTCAAACTTTTCTCTTGACCAATGGCTTCAAAAGCTTTGTTACCAATTTCTACAGCACGACTATCACACCAAATAATGGAAGGTCGCAGTACTTTTTGGTTTTTGTCCACCAAGACCAAACCGTGCATTTGGTAAGAAATACCAATGCTTTTAATGTCTTTTGCCGAAATTTTGGTTTGCATTAAGAGTTTGTGAGTAGCGATGCAAAGATTTTCCCACCAAGTTTCGGGATTTTGTTCTGCCCAGCCTATTTGTTCTGATATGATGGACATTTCCGCTTCAGGATGTTGTACAACTGCAATTGCTTTGCCGCTTGTAGCATCCACCAAAGCAGCTTTGATAGAAGAACTGCCTATATCGTATCCAAGTAAGTACATATTTGTTTGTTTTTTTGAGTAAAACGGACTTTAGCTCGTTCAAATAATTTCTACTCGAACTAAAAAGTCCAGTTCAGACTACCAATCACAAGCCACTACTCGCTCCAAAGTCTATCATACAAGTCTTCTGAAGAATGGATAAAATCCTCTGAATAGACCTTTGCCTTCCACTTTTCCGCCAATTTTTTATTGAGGTGCAAACGAGCATCAACATCTTGAAAAGTTTTGTTGTTTTTCCACATTGCGTGAGATTTCCAATCACAATTGATGTAGCTGACAGCTTTCACAATGTCTTTGTTCTGTTCAATTGCCTCAAAAAACGGCACAAACCACTTATTCCATGCCTCTTCTGCTTGTTTGGGTTTGGACAAAATTGTTTCCTTTGTATCTCCATCAAATTTGACAGTGTAATCAGAAATTGTTGGAGTCGCTTCTGCAATAAAAACAGGTTTACCTTTCTTACGAGCAAAGTCAAACATTTTGATTTCATCCCAACGAGAAAAAAAGGACACTCCACACCAATCCACATACGCATCCCCTGGATACCATTCCTCCAACATTTCTTCACTCGACACCCAACCTACTGATTGCCAAATGCATGCTACATTTTTACAACCCATGTTATTCAACTTATCTTTGATGTGTCGAAAGGCTTTTTTATAATCTTCTCTATCGTAGTGATTCCAAGAGTGTCCATCGAATTCATAACCAATCCGCAAAAAAATGGGTCGTTTGCCCAAAGTTTTGAACCACTCCCCCATTTTCTCAATCAAGTCATCACGCTTGCCTGTTGCAACGGCTTTTTCGTTATTGACCATAGAAAGGCCAATCGCCAAAACCATGTTATCGAAATCTTTATCCTCCAATTGTCGGCTTATATTACTCACACCATCTCCCCAATTTGCATCCCACCAAATGCCATCCAAACCTTTCTGCATGTATCCAAACGAAATATCATTGGGTGATAGGTTTGTGTACATGGTGAAGCCCGCGGGTCGTTTGAAGTGGTCTAAATAACCGTCATTATACTCCTCCAAACCACCAATTGCCTCTAATTCTTGCCCTACGAATAATAAACATTTGTCTTCTTTTGGCTCAAATTTTGCCAACGGTCGGTCAGCTTTTTTTGTAGCTTTATCAATTGTAGTTGAGGTTTTTAAAGGCTCATTTACAGCTGTTTTTTGTCCCATAGAAGTTGAACAAGCCATTAGTGAGAAAAGGAGTATTGGAAGTAGGTATTTCATTGAAGGAAACATTTTTTTTTGAACGGGTAGGGCTTTGAATAGTAATCGACTATTAAATATATTGATTCACAATATTTTCGTACAGTTCTTGCTGTCCGCTAATTTGCTTTGGTTCACCGTGTTCGGCTGCAATCTTAGCCAAATCCTCCAAACTCAATTCACCATTTTCGAAGGCTTTTCCTTTGCCACTATCAAAAGAAGCATAGCGATTCGTCCGCATTTTTCGGTAAGGGGAATTTTGAAGAATGTCATCAGCCGCCAATAAAGCCCTTGCAAAACAGTCCATCCCGCCAATATGAGCATGGAAAATATCCTCCAAATCAGTAGAATTTCGACGGGTTTTGGCATCAAAATTTACCCCTCCGCCTTGCAGTCCACCCGACTCCAAAACCACCAACATGGCTTCAGTTAGTTCCATCACATTGTTCGGAAACTGGTCTGTATCCCATCCGTTTTGATAATCACCTCTGTTTGCATCCATACTTCCCAAAAGTCCCGCATTGGCAGATACTTGCAGTTCATGTTGAAAAGTATGCTGCGCCAAAGTAGCATGGTTCACTTCAATGTTCAATTTGAAGTCCTCCATCAAATCGTATTCTCGAAGGAAAGCAATGCAAGTTGCTGCGTCAAAATCGTATTGATGCTTAGAAGGTTCCATCGGTTTGGGTTCGATGAAGAACGTGCCTTTGAAACCATTTTTGCGGGCATAATCTTTTGAAGCATGTAAGAAGACCGCTAAATGGTCGACTTCTCGCTTCATGTCCGTGTTCAACAAAGACATATAGCCCTCACGACCTCCCCAAAAGACATAGTTCTCACCATCCAATTTGATGGTTGCGTCCAGGGCATTTTTGACCTGCGCCCCCGCATAGGCTACTGCCTGAAAATCGGGGTTCGTTGCCGCCCCGTTCATGTAGCGAGGATTAGAGAATAGGTTGGCTGTTCCCCATAACAGTTTTACACCTGAAGCCGCTTGTTTCTCTTTGGCATAATCGGTAATGACCTCCAATCTTCGCTGAAATTCACTTAAATTATCTGGCTCATCTATCAAATCGACATCGTGAAAACAATAGTAGGGAATCCTCAATTTGGTAATAATCTCAAAAGCAGCATCCATTTTTTCCTTTGCTTGCTGAATTGGGTCATTTGAAGTCAGCCATGGAAACAATTTGGTACCAGGTCCAAACGGGTCACCTCCTGCATTGCATAGTGTGTGCCAATAAGCTACGGCAAACTTGAAGTGTTCCTTCATCGTTTTGCCAGCAACAACTTGATTTTCATCGTAAAATTTAAAAGCCAAGGGATTATCTGACTTTCTTCCTTCAAATGGAATCACTCCGATGTTTGGGAAATACTCTTTGCCGCCAAGAGTTAAATGTAAGCTCATAATTGTATGGTTATTTTTGTTTTCGTTGTTTTTTTGCATTCAAAATTTACCAATCGCTACCTTACTCAAACGGATATTTCAATCCAACTTGACTCCTAATTTCATCCAAAATTTGAATCAGTTCCAAGCTATTTTGATGTGACCAATTTTCGCTTTGTAGTTTTCCCTCTGCGATACAGCGAACACACTCCTCAATTTCATAGGTAAATCCTTTTCCTTTGGTAGGCAACAAAACGTGTTGTGACTCAAATGTTTCGTTATTGACGATGGTATAAGATTGTGCTTCGTGCCAAGTAGGCTCAATGAAAATTTGTCCTTTTGTACCTTGTATTTTGGCACGCATATCGGATTGAGAGGCAAAACCACTCATCAAATTGGCAATACCATTTTTATATTTGAAAATAGCCGAAGTCTGAAGGTCTGCACCTGTTCTGTGAAATCTTGAAGTAGCCAAAATTTGTTCGGGAACGCCAAAAATAGAATAGGCTAAGAAAACGGGGTAAATTCCTATGTCTAACAATGCACCACCTGCCAAATTCATGTTAAACATTCGGTGTTCGTCAGGAACATCTCTGTAAAAATTGAAGTCGGCATTTAAATAACTAACCTCACCTATTGCAGTTCCTTCTTTCGCCAATTCAATGCAGGTTTTCACCGAAGGATTGAATCTTGACCAAAGGGCTTCCATAAAAAACACACCATTTTTTTGAGCAGTTTCAATCATGTTTTTCACCTGATGCTGATTGACTCCCAAAGGTTTTTCGCATAAAACGTGCTTTTTGGCATTCATTGCTGCAATGCTCCATTCGGCATGAGAATTGTGTGGAGTACCAATATAAACAATGTCTACATCAGGATCTTCAAACAATTCTTGATAACTGCCATAACTTTTTTTAGCACCATATTGAAAAGCAAAATTGTTAGCTTTTGCAAGACTGCGAGAGGCAACGGCTGCAATGGTGTTGTTTTTGACCAATTGAAGGTCATGGCAGAATGAGTGGGCGATTTTGCCGAGGCCGATGATGCCCCATCGAAGTGTTTCTAGTTGATGATTCATAAAACGAATAGTATGTTTTTAGGGTTACACAAAGAAAGTAATAGAAAGGTGATTTTTCGAATTTAAAGCTACTACAAAAATACTTCCACGAATACGTCATTATTACGTCAATCAAACAATAGAATAAAATGATTAAGTAACCTATGGAAGTACCTAAAGGTTATTTCAGCAGCCTTCCGAAGTCATTTGTAACATTTTCATTTTTGCTCAAATTTGTGCAAAAAACCCAGCAAAACTGCCTCGTTTTTTTAAGCCAAATTTTTTCCTCAAACGGTATCTTTTGGTTTCGACACCTCTGGTCGAAAGATTTAGTCGAGAAGCTATTTCTTTGGTTGAAAATTTCATTTGAAGAAAAAAACACATCTTTAATTCTTCAAAGGAGAGTTGTGGATGTTGTTTTTTTAGACGTTGAATGAAGTCGTTGTTGAGTAGGTCAAAATGTTCTTCGAATGAATCAGAATCACCTTGGTTGATAGAAATTTTGTGCGTGAGGGTATTTAGTTTTTTGCGTGCATCAAAGGATTTCATCTCTTTCTTCAATATTTGAAGAGATACTTCTATTTCATTAAGAAGATTTTTTTTTGCCTCTAATTGCAGAGATTGAGTTGTTGTGAGTTTTTTAATAGCTTTAAGATTTTTCTTCAAATCCTCGTTTTGCAGCTTCAAATCTTTTGCAAAAGCTACACCACTTCCTACTCCATTTAACACCTTATTAAGGGAAGCTAACCAATAATTATAGGCTTGTGAACACATTGCATAATTCAAATTGGGCTCATACACTTTGCTTGCTTTGATGCTCTTCAATGCCTCCTGTAAAGTGGCATACGTACCACTGCCAACACCCGAAGCCCTTGCAGCTCCAATCGCTCCATTTGTATCGACTACTGCAATGGGTATACCTAATAGTGTGGAAATAGTAGATGAAAAAACCGATGATTGAAACATATTGTCATTACCGACTCGTATGACATCCACCTCCAAACCCAATTCTTTCAGCATATTGATACCATATACAAAAGTAAAAGCAATACCTTCCAAAGATGCCCGATAAATATGCGCTCGTGTGTGTCGGTTGAAGTCAAGGTTGTAGATGTGAGATTCGAGATTTCTGTTGTTGAAAATGCGCTCCGCACCATTTCCGAAAGGCAAAATACAAATTCCTTCTGAACCTACTGGTACACTCGATGCCATGCGCTCCATATCTACATAAGTCGTTTGTCCTCTGGCGATTTGATGCTTCACCCAACTGTATTGCATCCCTGCACCATTGATGCACAGAAGCACCCCAATTCTGTCAAAATTATCTTCGTAATTGACATGAGCAAAAGCATTGACCCTCGATTGTGCATCGTATAAAGGTCGGTCAACAATGCCATAGACTACGCCCGAAGTTCCGCTAATCGCCGCTACTTCACCATGTTCCAACACATTCAAAGACACCGCATTATTGGGTTGGTCACCCGCTCGATAAGTAACAGGTGTTCCAACTGCCAATCCTGTTTGTTCGGCGGCGGTCTTAGTCACTCGACCTGTTTCGGAAAAAGTAGGTAGGATGTCAGGCAGTAGATTGGTGGCGATTCCATAATATTTCAGTAGTTTTTCTGCAATATTTTTCTCTTTGAAGTTCCAAAAAACACCTTCCGAAAGTCCAGAAATCGTGGTGCTGACATTGCCTGTCAATTTCATAGCAATAAAGTCTCCTGGCAATAAAATTTTGTGAATCTTATGATAAATCGTAGGTTCATGATCTTTTATCCACTTCAATTTGGATGCAGTAAAGTTGCCAGGTGAATTGAGATAATTCTGTAAGCAGTAATCTTCTCCAATATCCGCAAAGGCTTGTGAACCAATAGAAACAGCTCGGCTGTCACACCAAATAATGGCAGGTCGAAGTACTTGTAAATCACGGTCTATCAAAACCAATCCATGCATTTGATAGGCTATGCCGATACCTTCAATATCACCAGAATGAATATCATAATTAGTCAATAACTTCTTGGTTGCCAAGCAGACATTTCGCCACCAAAGTTCGGGCTGTTGTTCTGCCCAGCCTTTTTGCCGAGCAATGATGTCCATGTCTTGCTCAGGATATTGGGTTACGCCCACTACATCGTGACTACTTGCATCTATAAGTGCGGCTTTCACTGTATCACTACCTATATCGTAGCCTATTAAGTACATCTATCAAATTTTTGTTTAAAACAATACTTCAACAATACGTCAATATACATACTTTTTTTTGAAGTAATGCTGTTAGGACTGACTTTTTGACACCTCTAAAATTCAATTAAATACATTTTTGCAGTTTTTTTGCCATAATTACAGCCTTTTTTACAGTGCGACCACTTGGCACAAGTATTGAATAAAGTAGGCTGAATATAATTATTAACAAAAATAAAATACAAATAAACACATTTAATATGGGAAAGATAATCGGAATTGATTTGGGGACGACGAACTCATGTGTGGCAGTGATGGAAGGTAATGAGCCAACCGTTATTCCAAACAGCGAAGGCAAACGTACGACTCCATCTATTGTAGCTTTTTTGAAAAGCGGAGAAAGAAAAGTGGGCGATCCTGCCAAACGTCAGGCAATCACCAATCCTCAGAATACCATCATGTCTATCAAGCGATTCATGGGAATGCGCTATACAGAGTTGGGTAATGAGATTGGCAATGTATCTTACAATGTGGTAAGAGGCGACAACGATACAGTACGTGTGGACATTGATGGCAAACTTTATACGCCGCAAGAATTGTCTGCGGTTGTATTGCAGAAAATGAAAAAAACGGCAGAAGACTACTTGGGTACAGAAGTTACCGAAGCAGTTATTACTGTTCCTGCTTACTTCAATGACTCTCAGCGTCAAGCGACCAAAGAAGCGGGTGAGATTGCAGGTTTGAAAGTGCGTCGAATCATCAACGAGCCAACTGCAGCAGCTTTGGCCTATGGTTTGGATAAACGTGACATTGAACAAAGAATCGCAGTCTATGACTTGGGCGGTGGTACTTTTGACATCTCTATACTCGAATTGGGTGATGGTGTTTTTGAAGTAAAATCTACCAACGGTGATACACATTTAGGTGGTGACGATTTTGACCGCAAAATCATGGATTGGTTGGCAAGCGAATTTGAATCAGATGAAGGTATTGACTTGAGAAAAGACCCAATGGCTCTTCAAAGATTGAAAGAAGCGTCTGAAAAGGCGAAGATTGAATTGTCAAGTTCTGCGGAAACAGAAATCAACTTACCTTACATCACAGCGGTTGATGGTATTCCTAAGCACTTGGTTCGCAAATTGTCTCGTGCAAAATTTGAGCAATTGGTAGATGGCTTGGTACAAGCGACACTTGGGCCATGCCAAATGGCTTTGAAAGATGCAGGATACAGCAAAAGTGATATTGACGAAGTAATCTTGGTTGGTGGCTCTACTCGTATGCCAAAAATCCAAGAAGTTGTTGAAGAGTTTTTCGGCAAAAAACCATCAAGAGGTGTAAACCCTGATGAAGTAGTGGCAATTGGAGCTTCTATTCAAGGAGGTGTTTTGTCGGGTGATGTGAAAGATGTATTGTTGTTGGACGTTACCCCACTTTCTTTGGGTATCGAAACCTATGGTGGCATTATGACCAAATTGATTGAATCAAATACTACGATTCCTTCTCAAAAGTCTGAGACGTTCTCTACTGCTTCTGACAATCAGCCTTCTGTGGAAATCAGAGTACTTCAAGGAGAAAGACCAATGGCGAAAGACAACCGTGAAATTGGACGTTTCCACTTGGATGGTATTCCACCTGCACCACGAGGTATGCCTCAAATTGAAGTAACTTTTGACATTGATGCCAACGGTATTTTGAGTGTAAAAGCGAAAGATAAAGGCACGAATGTAGAACAAAGCATCCGAATTGAAGCAGGTACAGGTTTGTCGAAAGACGAAATCGAGAAAATGAAAGCGGAAGCGAAAGCCAACGAAGAGTCTGACAAAAAAGAGCGTGAGAAAGTAGAAAAATTGAACGCTGCAGATTCTATGGTTTTCAATACTGAAAAGCAGTTGAAAGAATTTGGTGACAAACTTTCTGCGGGCAATCGTGAAAACATCGAAGCGGCTTTGGAGCAATTGAAAACGGCTCACAAATCACAGGATATTGATGCGATTGACAAAACAACTGAGGCTTTGACGGCGGCATGGCAAACGGCTTCTGCCGAAATCTACCAAGCTCAGCAACAAGCAGAGCAGCAAAATCCAAATGCTAACCCTAATCCAAATGCGGGCGCAAATGGAGCTGGTCCAGAAACTACTGCAGGTGCGGATGATGTGCAAGATGTGGAGTTTGAAGAGGTGACAGACGAAACGAATAATAAGTAATTGATTGTTGGTAACTGGTTATTAGTAATTAGTGACTGGTTGTTATACGGACAATTGACTATATAATTGAACCCCCTATCTTTTTTTGAAGGTTAGGGGGTTTTTGTTTTTCTGTCATAGAACATCTAATATCAAATTTCAAAAACCATACATCGGACCTCCTATGAGTAGATGTAAAATTTACGTTTTGATTTTTATACGAATATTCCTCAAACATAACCTTTATGCCCCTTCAACCTACAATCCAACACAAAATCCTCAAAGTAAACGGCTCTACCATTACTTCAATGACAGACAGCCTTGCAGTAGAATCACCACTTGAAATACAACTGGTTTGGTCAGAAAATGGCAAACGGGTTCGGCAAAGTATTTCGGTGACGATGCGAACACCTATATTGGATTTTGAATTGGCAATTGGTTTTCTGTTTGCAGAAGGCATGATTTCGAGTTATGAAGATGTGCTTCAAATTCGATATGGAGACAATGCCCAAACCGAAGATTTGCAGGGCAATGTAGTAGTCGTGGAATTGCAGCCTGCAGTAAAAGTGGCAATAGAAAAATTGGATAGACATTTTTACACGACTTCAAGTTGTGGGGTTTGCGGCAAGGCCTCTATTGAATTAGTCCAAAACCACACTTGCTATTATCTCCCTCCAAACACGCCCAAAATAACAGCGAATCTACTTCACCAAATTCCTAAAAAGCTGCGTGAACAGCAAAGTTTGTTTGAAGACACTGGCGGTATTCATGCGGCGGCGTTGTTTGACCAAATGGGTAATTTGTTGTGCTTGTGTGAAGATGTTGGGCGACACAATGCGCTGGACAAATTGATTGGTAAGGCATTGAAGGAACATCGTTTGCCTTTGAAGGATTGTATAGTCTTGGTGAGTGGTCGTGCGAGTTTTGAGTTGATACAGAAGGCATTAATGGCAGGGATTCCGATTTTGGCAGCAGTAGGTGCCCCTTCGAGTTTGGCAGTTGAATTGGCGGATACTTATGGTATGACCTTGATTGGTTTTTTGAGGGGAGGGCAGTTTAATGTTTATACGGGCAGAGAGAGAGTAGATAATGGCGTAGGCAATTTGTAGATTTTATCGCAGATATTTCAGATTTCGCAGATAAACAATCATTTGGATGGTTGAAATATTGAAACATTAAATATTTTTTATCAATACTTTATGTTTAAAACTGCAAAATGTAGGTTTTATATGATACATATTGATTTTCTAATCCCAAGTTCGAGGCCCCGTAATTCTGCCAGACCTCTTAATCTCCCAATTGCCGAATATCCTGGGTTGGTTTTCTTGGTCAAGTCATCCAACATCTGATGACCATGATCAGGTCGCATAGGAATGTTGTAATCGGTTCTTCCAGATAGTTTTCTTTTGTTTTGTTCTAGTAGGAGTGCCTTCATGACAGCATACATATCAACGTCTCCATTCAGATGATCCGCCTCATAGAAATTACCTTCCTCATCTCTGATGGTACTTCTAAGGTGAATAAAATTTACCCGATGCCCCAACCTTTCTACCATTCCACTAAGATCATTGTCCGCACGCACTCCATACGAACCTGTACAAAAGCAAAGCCCATTATTGAGACTGTCCACTGCTTCAATTAAGTCTCTTGCGTCCGCCTCCGTACTGAGAACCCTCGGAAGTCCCAAAATCGGAAACGGTGGATCATCGGGATGAATCGCCATCAACACACCTACTTTTTCTGCTATTGGAATGATTTCTTTTAAAAATAAATAAAGATTTGCTCGCAATTCTTTTTCACCTATACCTTGATACGAGTCGAGTGCTGATTGGAATTGCTCCAAAGAATACCCTTCTTCCGCCCCCGGCAGTCCTGCTATAATACAATTGGTAAGTCGGGTTTTCTCCTCCTCACTCATCATTTGAAAACACTGCTCTGCCTTTTGTTTTTGGGATGCTGAATATTCAGCATCTGCTTTTGGTCGCTTCAGTAAAAAAAGGTCAAATGCTGCAAATTGTGTCATATCAAATCGCAAGGCTTTTGATCCATCCCACATTTCAAAAGCAAGATCAGTCCTCGTCCAGTCCAATACGGGCATGAAGTTGTAGCAAATTATTTTCACCCCTTGCCTTGCCAAATTTTCGATGCTTTCTTTATAATTCGATATATACTCCCGATAATTACCTGTTCGTTTTTTGATGTCCTCGTGAACAGGAAGGCTCTCTACTACTGACCACCTTAGCCCAGTGCTTTCAATTTCATTTTTTCGCTTTAAAATATCTTCTTCAGACCAGATTTGTCCATTCGGAATATGATGCAAGGCAGTAACAATTCCTGTTGCGCCTGCCATTTTTATGTGTGAAAGAGGTATGTTGTCTTCAGGTCCATACCATCTCCAGGTTTGTTCTAATTCTGTCATATAGAATGAAAATTAAAATGAGAATAAAAACCAAAAGTAATTGATAAAAAGCAGAATTCAACCAAGTTGAAATTAGTCTTTAGTCAATATTTCATACTTGACGATTCTCTACAGGCTTATCAATTGCCAAACACCTTTTATGCCTATGAATGAGGTAAAAATTGAGAATAAGAGAATCAAGAATAAAATAACATTGGTGACTACACTGTTTCGGTAAGCTCCCATAAGGTCTTTTCTGTTACCCAGATAAAAAATGCACAACACTGTTATAGGTAAGATAACCGAATTGAAGGCCTGAGAAACAATCATCACAAAAACGGGTCGTGCATCAAAAATAGGTACAACAAGTCCCAATAATGAAATGAAGAAAACCATGATTCGATATTTTGGAAGCGTCATTTCTCGTTTTGACTGATTGTAGTCGCAAAGCAGCCACGGTAACATCAGAATATTGGGAAACTGCGATGAAACTCCAGCAGCAATAATTCCAAATGCGAATATCGCAGTTGCCATACCTCCCGCCAAAGGTTCTAACAATTCTATCATTTGAGATGCTCTGGTCAGACCAATATTTGCTGAATAAAGTGTTCCCGCAGCAGCAGCCATGATAGACATGCTGATGATGAACATCAACGTCACCGAGACTATCGCATCTCTTCTCTGCACCTTCATATCCTTAATCGTCCAGCCCGCTTCCTTGACCAACGTAGTTCTAATAATAAACAAACCTGAGAAAACAGTCGTACCTACCAATGAGGCAATTACTAAAAATGGTCCTTTCCCTTCGTCTGCTGGAATATCAGGAATATTCGGTATCATGCCTTTGAGAATATCTATAGGAGGCGGCATTAAAATAAAAAAGTTGGCTAAAAAACAAGCCGCCATAATTGCCACAATTACCGCCAGTACACGTTCAAAAAACTGTGTTTCTCCTTTCCAGAATATCACATACACCATAGCAATAAAAAACGACGCAAAAAAGACAGGAGAAATACCTCCCTCAACAAAACTCTTAGACCATACAAAACATATATCCGCTACAATTCCCATCACGCCCATCACGCTTCCCATCACTCCCGTAGTTAGTGCCACTATAAAAAAAATGCCAACTACTGGGTGAATGTGTTTTCGAAAAGCATGAAGAGCCGTTTCGCCTGTTATCAGGGTGTAGCGACTGTACAAATTGATCATAAAAAAGGTGGTCAAACAAGAAGCAATAATAGTCCACAGCAGAGACATACCATACGATGCACCCGCTTTTGCCATTGCAGTAACACTGCCTGTCCCAATATTGAATCCCAAGAGAAAAATGCCTGGAAGGAAAACGGCCAATCCTTTTGCAATTTTGTTTTTTATTTCTACCATATTTCTTAAAGTCTTTGTAAAGAACGTTTGTCAAATATAGTAACTATTGTAGAATGACTCCTTGTAATTGTGAACTTTTTATACTATTACTTTTTGCTTAATAAAACTGCGGAGGATGTAAAAGCATCTATCAATTATTTTCCAAATTCTCAAAAATCCCTCTCCCAATCTCCGCATGAATGGGGCTATCAACCAATCCCGTTTCCAAAAGCACAGCCCCAAAAAACACTGCCCAGCCCTTTGCTCTTGCCAATAAATCAGGTGAAGGTTGATAGACTTCAATGGCTTTTTGACGGACACTTTCACTCTTGAAGAGCATCCAAATGCAAGCCAAATCAGTCGCAACATCACCCGATGTCAAATCCCCCCAATCAATCACTGCACAGATTTTACCCTTGTGAATGAGAATGTTTCGAGAATGTAAATCTCCATGAACCCAACGATTTTCAAAGCTTGTATTTGCAGCCAAAGCAGACTGCCAAATCCTTTCTATTTTTGGAGTAATCCTATCTGTTTTACCCTTCAATCTTTGCAGCCTATTTTCTACTTGACTGGCTCTTACCGAAAGAGGTACACCTCTAAGAAGATTTGCAGGAGCATCTTCTGGAGCAGGTTGATGCAAAGCTTTAAGGAAATGAGCGAGGACAATAGCTTCAGTATCATCTGGTGGCTCAACTGCTGCGGCTTGACCTTCAAAATAAGGAGTAATACTCCAATGCCACGGATAATTTTGATCTGGTGTGCCAATGCGAATGGGAGTAGGTACTTCAATGGGCAAACGCTCTGATAAGATAGGCAGCCATTTTTGTTCCTTTCTCAACAATTGAACAGAAACTTTTCTTCTTGGAATCCGCAAAATATATTCATTCCCTAATCGAAACAGCGTATTGTCCCAACCTGAGTCTAAATGCCTTATAGGTAAATCGGAAAGGTCGGGATGTTGAGAATCGAGAAGGCTTTGTGCCAATTCGGGGGTGATGTTGATTTCTGGAGGCGGAGTGCCTTGAGATGGTTTTTGCATATTGGTATTTTGATTCTGTCTTTTTTCGTAAGCCAAACATATTAAAAATTTGAGTCTTTTTGAAAAAATTAGTACAAAAATCCTAATTCCCTTCGTCTATTGAAGAAATGGTTTTATTTTTACCCAAACGAAATAAAAAAATTCTTCAACAATGAACAATAAACTACCTTTTGAAGACCGTCTTTCACTACCTATGGTCGCTGCTCCTATGTTTTTGATTTCTGGGCCCAAACTAGTGACTTCCTGCTGCAAAAACGGCGTAATCGGCACTTTTCCTGCTTTGAATCAGCGCACAAGCGAAGGCTTTGAACAATGGCTTATCGAAATCAAAGAAGATTTAGATAAATATGAACAAGAAACGGGTAAAAAAGCAGCTCCTTATGGAGTGAATTTGATTGTACATCACTCCAATCCTCGTGTACAAGCGGATTTGGAGATTTGTGTCAAACACGAAGTACCGATTATCATAACCTCTTTGGGGGCGGTATCTGAATTGGTGGATGCAGTACACAGCTATGGTGGTTTGGTGTTTCACGATGTGATTATGAAACGCCATGCTCAAAAGGCTGCACAGGCAGGAGTAGATGGTTTGATTTTGGTGAGTGCGGGTGCGGGCGGTCATGCGGGTACGCTGAATCCAATGCCTTTTATCTCGGAGATTCGCAGCTTTTTTGAAGGAATTATATTGTTGTCGGGGTGTATGAGCAATGGTCGGGACGTTGCTTCGGCTATGCAAATGGGCGCAGATTTGGCCTATTTAGGTACTCGGTTTATCAATGTACAGGAGAGTCGAGCAGATGAAGATTACCGACAAATGATTATTGACAGTGGTACAGCAGATATCGTCTATACGGCGGCTGTTTCGGGAGTGAATGCCAACTTTTTGCGTCCGAGTTTGGAGGCAATGGGCATCACCAAAGAGTTTTGGAGTAAAAAGGCAAAGATTGATTTTGGCTCTGAATTGGATGCTGCAAAGGCGGAGGCAAAGGCTTGGAAAACCATTTGGTCGGCAGGTCAAGGCGTTTCGACGATTGATGACAATCCTTCGGTTGCAGATTTGGTGACAAGAATGAAAGGAGAGTTTCGAGAAGCTATTGAAGCGCAGGTGAAGTTATTGGAGCAGTATGGGTGAGATGAATAGAAAGTTGATTTTTGGAGGCAAAAGAAAAAACAAGCCCTTTCTCGTTTTTTTCTGTTAGCTTTACTTCAACAAACAACCGCAAACTCCTTTGTATATGCCTACAAACAATTCTATTCCTACTTATTCCAATCGGTACCGAAATTATGTGCTGCTCGTCTTGACCGGTGTTTATACCTTCAATTTTATCGACCGCCAAATTTTGGTGATTCTGCAAGAACCTATTAAGGCGGACTTGCTCTTGTCTGACACACAATTGGGGCTTTTGACAGGCTTTGCTTTTGCCATTTTTTATGTCACCCTTGGGATTCCGATAGCACGATTTGCAGACCGAAGCAACCGCAAAAACATCACTTCAATAGCCTTAGTTGTTTGGAGTGGTATGACGGCGATTTCGGGTTTTGCGCAAAATTTCACCCATTTGTTACTTGCGAGGATTGGTGTAGGTGTGGGTGAAGCAGGAGGTAGTCCTCCATCACACTCTATTATTTCGGATTATTTTCCACCCGAAAGGCGGGCAACAGCTTTATCCATTTACTCTACAGGTGTTTACATTGGCGTATTTTTGGGATTTCTGGTCGGTGGTATTGTTGGGCAACAATATGGTTGGCGAATGGCATTTTTTGTGTTGGGGATTCCAGGTATTTTGTACGCTTTTATAGT
>JAUHXA010000176.1 GCA_030427245.1 Bacteroidia bacterium
TTTGCACATCTCTCTTAGCATCTCTAAAGATACACTATCTAAATCTATATAACGCATTGGATTTAAATTATTTAGTATTTAAGCAAAAATAATCATTTTAGCCCATTAAATTTGAAGAGGTACTTATCATTCTTAACTCTGGGATTGGTAATGGGTTTCCTCATGAATTTACAATATTTACTGATGCTGTTACCCTGACTTTTAGTGGAACGAAAACAGGCTTGGTGACGGATGACATATTGCAGCTATGTGAATTGTCTGTAATTGAAATTTGGTTTTCTGAAATTGATGAAATAACACCTAATATCTGTAGCTTAAAGAAAATCAATTATATAGAAGTCATGGATTCTACATTAGGACGACAAGCAAACCTTGTGCTTGAAAAGCTTAGAAACGAATACGATGTTACTGTAAAGTTTTTCGGCAAAGTTAAGGTAAAGCAATAGATTCTTATCTCCACTTCAATACCTGCCCGACATTTCCCCAAAAAACTATCCATATCCCCCAAATATTTCAGATATTTGAGGAAAAAAGAAACATTCACGTCTCTTCAATTGTAAGGACTGAACCGTTTATCAAAACATCAATTTTCCAATATCCAAATTATGCGAAATACAATCTCAATACTCTTCATAACAACTTGTTTTCTATTCCTTCAATGGAACAACACACAAGCACAAGCTCCCGAAAAATGGACAACGAGCGACATTCAACACGCCCTCAAAAAACTCAACGTAGTCGGAACGGCTTTATTCGTTGCAGCCCATCCTGATGATGAAAACCAAAGAGTTATCTCTTATTTTGCCAACGAAAAAGGATTGAGAACGGCATATTTGTCTTTGACCAGAGGAGATGGTGGACAAAATTTGATTGGTCCCGAAATCCGAGAACTATTGGGTGTTTTGCGTACCAATGAACTGGTGCAAGCTCGAAGCGTTGACGGTGGCGAGCAGCTATTCAGTCGAGCGAATGACTTTGGCTACTCCAAAAATCCCGATGAAACTTTTGCGACTTGGAACAAAGAAGAAGTTTTGGGGGATGTCGTGTGGGCAATGCGAAAGTTTCGACCCGATATTGTTATCAACCGCTTCAACCACGATACCGAGCGCAAAACCCACGGACACCACACAGGTTCTGCCATTTTATCCGTTGAAGCCTTTGATATGGTGAACGACAAAACGGCTTACCCCGAACAATTGAAGCATGTAGAACCGTGGCAACCCCATCGAATTTTCTTCAATACTTCATGGTGGTTTTATGGCAGTCGTGAAAAATTTGCGGAAGCGGATAAAACGAATTTGGTGAGTTTTGATGCAGGTGTGTATTACCCATTGATTGGAAAATCCAATACCGAAATCGCCTCCGAAGCCCGCAGTATGCACAAGTGTCAAGGTTTTGGCTCGACAGGAGATAGGGGTTCTATGGCGGAATATTTGGAGTACATCAAAGGGGAAAAACCTGCTGACAATGACCCGCTTTCGGGCATCAATACGAGTTGGTCACGATTGAAGGGTGGACAGACGATTGGCAAAATTTTGGCATCGGTGCGAGACAATTTTGATGCAAACAATCCTTCGACAAGCGTTCCAAAACTATTGGAGGCATTGAAGTTGATTCAAAATTTGGAGGATGATTATTGGAAAGAGGTCAAAACGAAAGACATCAAAGAGGTTATCAAGGCTTGTTTGGGAATGTATTTGGAGGCAGTTGCCAGTGATTATTCTGCAACGAAAGGGCAGGAAATCGAATTGAGCATGGAAGCCATCAACCGTTCGGATGCGCCTGTGACGCTCAAAAGTGTGCAGTATTTACCCATGAATTTGGACAGCAGCCTAAACACAAAATTGGAGAAAAACCAATCTGTAGAGTTCACAAAAACGCTCAAAATTCCTGCAAATATGCCTTCAACTTCTCCTTATTGGCTCAACAAAGAAGCGAGTTTGGGAATGTACAGCGTTCCCGACCAAACTTTACGGGGCTTACCCAATACGCCTCGACAGTTTCGAGTGAAGTATGTTTTGGACATTGCAGGTACGGCAGTCGAGTATGAAACGGAAGTGGTTTTCAAGAAAAACGACCCCGTAAAAGGCGAAACCTACCGACCTTTTGAAGTCATTCCCCCTGTATCGGTTGCCATTGCAGAAAAGGTATTTTTGTATCCAAACGATGAAGCACAAATGGTGAAAGTAGTTGTGAAAGCAGGTAAGGAAAATGCAGCAGGGGTGATTACGCTTGAAGTTCCCGAAGGCTGGAAAACAAGAATTGAAGCCTTCAAATACGATTTGCAGCAAAAAGGAGAGGAAAAAACCTTTGAGTTTGAATTGATTCCACCTAAAAATCAAAGCGTGGGCGAGATTACTGCAATAGCAAAAATAAGCGGAACAATGGAGCCGTTCAGCGATGAAATGATTGTGATGGAATACGACCACATCCCAACTCAAACCATTTTGATGCCCGCTACTTCAAAAGTCGTGCGGGTGGATTTGAAGAAGAAAGGCGAAAAAATTGGTTACATCATGGGCGCAGGGGATGCGATTCCCGAAAGCTTGGAACAGATTGGTTATAAGGTGACACTTTTGGAGGAAAAGGACATGGAAGCCGAAAAAATGGCGCAGTTTGATGCCGTTATTGTAGGGATTCGTGCCTTCAATACGGTAGATGCTTTGAAGTTCAAGAACAAAGAATTGATGCAATATGTGAAAGATGGCGGTACGGTGATGGTGCAGTATAATACGAGTCATCGCTTGGTGACAGAAGACATTGCGCCTTATCCTTTGAAGTTGTCTCGTGACCGTGTGGCAGTTGAAGAATCGGAAGTGCGTTTTTTGAAGCCCGAGCATCCTGTTTTGAATACGCCCAATAAAATCACTTCTGCCGATTTTGACGGCTGGGTGCAAGAACGTGGTTTGTATTTTCCGAATGAATGGGACGAAAATTTTGAAGCGATTTTGTCGAGCAATGACCCCAATGAAGAACCTTTGGATGGTGGCTTGTTGGTGGCGAAATACGGTGAGGGATATTATGTCTATTCGGGCTATTCTTGGTTTAGAGAATTGCCTGCAGGAGTGCCTGGGGCTTATCGATTGTTTGCGAATTTGATTTCTATTGGGAAGTAGGTTTTTTGAATTGAGAATGTTAAAACGGGTATTGGGTTTAGAGTCAATAATTTTTTGAAGAACGATTAATTATCTTTTTCTAAGGTAATAATGGTGTATAGCATACGAAGGGACAAATAAAGAGTGCCAAACATATTTGAATAAAACATTTAGTGGGAGACATTCTTGTAAAGACAACAACTTTTTTTTCATGATTTGCGAGAAAAAGTTGTGAGAAATAAAAAAATGTAGTACTTTTGCAATCCCTTAACGAAATGAGGGGCAAAGTTCTAACTATATTTCAAAATTTTGGATGCATTTTGAAGAAGCAAGTAACGTAGAGTAAGCATGAAATGTCTTCCAAAACCTTGAAAAAATTCAAAGCATTTTTTTTTGATTTTATTTTCGATAAAATTTGCCAAATAGTAAAAAGGTTGTACCTTTGCAATCTCTTAACGAAG
>JAUHXA010000103.1 GCA_030427245.1 Bacteroidia bacterium
AGTGGCAAAATACAATTGAACAGCTCTAAGGACAATTTTATCTTCAAAAACAGCAATATTCACGAATTACCTGTTAATAACCAACAAGCAGTCTATCTCGAAATTGACTACAAGTGTACACATCCTTTTGAAGTGTTTATTGAAGCCTCGAATAATATAGGTGGAAATCCTGTGGGGAGTTTTCTATTGTTTATTGCAGCGCGTGAAGATTGGAACAAAATATACATTGATTTGACTACAACAATTGCCGCATTGAAGCAAGATAATAGAGACCAGTTTAGAATTATATTTGATGGCAATTTGTCTGACGGAGACGAATCGGGGACTTTCTATTGGGACAACATTAAGTTAATTTATCAACAATAAGTTCAACTCATTCAAAATTTATCATTCACCATTGAGCAATGAGAGAGACAAAGAAAATAGGCTTGTTTTTTTATGTTTTGTGGGATTATTTGGCAGCTTTGCTTACATGGAGTCTGTTTTTTACCTATCGCAAAATCGTTATTGAAAACCTTCCTTTTAGCTGGACACACTATCAAGATACCCGATTTTATTTGGGTATTGCACTGATTCCAATTGGTTGGATGATTCTTCATACGCTATTGGGAGCTTACAGCGATGTATATCGAAAATCAAGATTGGTAGAGTTTCAGAGGACTTTTCTGACAACGACGATTGGTGTCTTGTTTTTGTTTTTTGTGTTGATATTGGACGATGTAGTGAGTAGTTATACGAGTTATTATCAATCCTTAGCCGTTTTGTTTGGACTGCAATTTTTCACCACTTTGTTTGGCAGAATCACTATCCTTACAAGTGCTAAAAAACAACTGGAAAACAATACCATAGGCTACAATACCATTATTTTGGGCAGCGATAAAAATGCCATTGATATTTATAAGGAAATTATGAGTGCAAGGCGTTCTTTGGGTTATCGTTTTGTAGGATACGTAGAGGCAGCGGACAGTGGCGAAAGTGGGATTGCAGATTATATACCCAAATTGGGAGATGTGAAAGACTTGCCCAAAATCCTTCAAGAACAAGCAATTGACGAAATCATTATCGCCATTGAACACCACGAAAGAGAGCATATTCCCGTCATTATGGATTTGTTGGTGGATAGAAATGTGGTCATCAAAATCATCCCTGATATGTATGACATACTAGCAGGATCGGTGAAAATGAATCACGTTTTGGGGGCTATCTTGATTGAAATCTATCCCGAACTGATGCCTCAATGGCAAAAAAATATCAAGCGAGCAATGGATATTTTTGCTTCTGCTACCATGATTCTGCTGTTGTTGCCAGTTTACCTATTCACTGCCATTCGGGTGAAGTTGTCTTCTCCTGGTCCTATTTTTTATTCTCAAAAGCGCATTGGTTTGAATGGCAATTCTTTTACCATTATCAAGTTTCGCTCGATGTATGTAGATGCCGAAAAACATGGCCCTGCTCTTTCGAGTGATGCCGATCCTCGTATGACTAAATGGGGCAGCGTGATGCGAAAATGGCGATTGGACGAAATTCCTCAATTTTGGAATGTCTTGCGGGGAGATATGTCTTTGGTAGGTCCTCGCCCTGAAAGACAACATTTTATTGACAAAATCACCCAACGAGCTCCCGAATACAGACATTTGCACAAGGTTCGTCCAGGAATCACTTCTTGGGGCATGGTCAAGTTTGGATATGCTCAGAATGTGGATGAAATGATTCAGCGTATGAAGTACGACTTGTTGTATATCGAAAATATGTCGTTGGCGATTGATTTGAAAATCATGATTTATACCGTTTTGATATTGTTGCAGGGAAAAGGGAAATAAATTGCAACCGTAAAGCTCAAATTCAAACAAAATGAAAGAACTCAAAATAGAAAGCAGTATCCGTTTTTTTGAAGATTATTCCAGCTTCAATGCCGAAGAGGTGGCTTTGTTTAAATCCTGCAAAAATGCGGTAAATCAAGCTTATGCTCCTTATTCTCGTTTCAGAGTAGGGGCTGCAGTCCTACTCGAAGACGGGAGTATGTATGAGGGCAACAATCAAGAAAATGCAGCTTATCCGAGTGGATTGTGTGCAGAACGGGTGGCATTGTTTTATGCTTCGGCGATTAAACCCAATGTTGCGGTGAAGGCTATTGCTGTTACCATAGACTATTCCAACAATCCAGATTTTGACGATATTATTTCTCCTTGCGGGGGGTGCAGGCAAGTTATTGCAGAGTATGAACACAAATTCAATCAAGCTATTTCCATCTATCTTTTGGGTAAAGAAGAGAAAGTCTGTCTGATAGATTCAATGAAAGTACTTCTTCCTTTTTATTTTTCGGGGGATATTTTGAAGGCTTTTACAGAAAAAGAGTCATAAAAAATAGACACATTGGTATTTTTTATGTTAATAGAATTCGCATTTATGTTCTCTTTATCGTTTTGTTTCAAAAATAAAAAATATTACATCTCTGTGGCATTCAAATAAATCACTATCAATTAACTATTTACAAATATACGAAACGTTCATTATACCTTCTTTTTAGATTCACTTCCCACTTCAAACAATTGCTATATTACTTAATGCTTAAAACCTACCTAAAAAAAATATTACAAAAAAGATTACAACCTATTCTATATGCAAACATAAACATATTTTTATTTTTTTAAAATCAAAAATAAACCTCCTATTTAATAATGCTAAAATAGTTGTTATTGGGTAGTAAGTAGTTACTAAGAAAAGAATACTAAAAAAACACATAAATTACGAAAGAAGATTTCGTTGGCATGAATATTGGGTAATATCAGATAAGTAGCTATTTAATAATAGTACGAAAATTTCGGTATTAGGTTACTAAAAACTTTTCAAAATACCACTTTTATTTATTCACCCAATCAAACGTCTGTTGTTATGAAAAAATTTACCAGATTCTTGCCCATTCTGTGTTTAATTTTTAGTCCCTTATTTTGTTTAGCTCAAGAAGATAACCAACAAGTAGCACTCTCTAACTCCTCAGTTACCCAAGCCCCTCCTGCTGCTACTCAGGCTATCGCATTGTTTCCCATCAAACAAGAAGCGAGTTTTAGCTTCGTTCAAAAAGACACCAAAGAAAAAATAGATTTAAAAGTAGAGAATGTCTTTCCTTTCAATGAAGGATTGGCAGCCATTAAAGTAAATGGCAAGTATGGCTTTATTGATACTTACGGTAAATTAGTTATTCCATTGGATTACGAATGGGCAGACAAATTTACAGAGGGTCTGGCTGGTGTCAGCATAGACGAAAAGCAAGGCTTTATTGACCGAACTGGAAAGATGATAATTCCCGCCGAATATAGTTATGCTCTGCCGTTCTCCGAAGGCTTGTCTGCTGTAAAAATAAATGAAAAATGGGGTTTTATAGATCGTCAAGGAAACTATGTCATTGACCCTAAATTTGAAATGGTATCCTCCTTCAAAGATGGTTTGGCAAAGGTAAAAAGTACGGAAGAGGGTGGATTGACAGGATACATCAACAGAGCTGGCGTTTTTGTAGTGAAGCCTAAATTTGACTTCAGCACTGCCAATGATTTTTCGCAAGGATTGGCATGTATCAAAACCAATGGTCAATATGGCTTTATCAATACAAGTGGTGAGTGGGTTATCAAACCTGAATACCATTTTGCAAAATCTTTTTCGGATGGTTTGGCTTTGGTGATTACCACAGAAGACAATATGTGTACTTATGGCTTTATTGACGAAAAAGGAAATACGGTAATCGAACCTCAATTTCGTCAGATTTGCAGCGATGCTTATAATAATGCAGCAGCTTGTTTAACAGGACTTTGCATTTCCCCTAATACAAGCTTGGACAAACCTATCTACACTTTTATTGAAGGAATGGCTGCCGTAGCACTTGGTAATAAGTGGGGCTTCATTGACAAAAAGGGAGATTTTGTGATTCCTCCACAATTTGACGAAGTAAGTGCTTTTTCTGACGGTTTGGCAAGTGTAAAAAAAGGCGAAAAAAGAGGCTATATCAACAAAGCTGGAGAATGGTTTTTGACTTCTTATTACCAAGAAAACGGGGAGTTCTCCGAAGGATGGGCAAAAGTAGGTGTACCTGTAAAATGGGGCTATATGGATGCTGCTGGTAAGATGGTTGTAAAACCTGAATTTACGGAAGTGAAATCATTTGATGAAGGCATCATGTGGGTCAAACAGGACAATAAATGGGGAATGTTGGACCATAAAGGCAATACACTGTTGAACCCAAGATTCACCGATGCTTATATTTGCAGCAATGGCTGTGCAGTTGCGACTCAAAAAGGTAAAAAATACTTTGTAGGTAAAGATGCTTCTGTCATTGGGCCTTATGATGATGTTTTTCCTCCAACAGGACGTTTGTTTGATGAAGGATTGGAAGCGGTTAGAGTCGGCAACAAATGGGGTTTTGTGAACAAGGAAGGCAAAGTAATCATCAAACCTGAATTTGACCAAGTAAGAGGCTTTGCCAATGGTTTGGCTTTGGCAAGAGACAATGGAAAGTATGGTTTTATTGGCAAGAAAGGACAGTGGGTTTTCAAAGCTGTTTACGACCAAGCCACTTCTTTTACCAATGGTGTTGCAACTGCTCAGAAAGGAAGCACCAACTACTTACTGACTCCCAAAGGTGAATCTATCGAAATATCCAATGTTCAAGCCATGCCTCGAAAATTTTCGGAAGGCTTTGGTAAGTTCATGCGAAACAACTTGTGGGGTTTTATGAATGAGAAAGGTAAGGTAGTCATTGAAGCGGAATACGATGATCTTGGAAACTTCAAAAACGGCTTTGCTCCCTTCAAACAATACAAAAAGTGGGGCTTTATTGACCAAGAAGGTACGATGGTTGCTGCGCCTCAGTTCAATAGTGTGAGTTCTTTTGTAGAAGGTTTGGCTTGTGTATCCGTAGGTAGCAAATATGGCTATGTGGATGAAAAAGGCACACTTGCTATCATGCCTCAATACGAAGAGGCACGCTCTTTCAGCGAAGGAATGGCAGCGGTGAAGGAGGAAGGTTTGTGGGGTTTTATTGACCAAGAAGGTACTGTACTTATCCCCCCACAATTCAAAGAGGTGGAAGACTTCAAAAATGGATTGACACAAGTCACCATTGAAAGCCGAATGGCCTATATCAACCGTACTGGAGAAGTGGTCTGGAAAGTTGAGCCTTCTACTTTTAAGAGTAAATAATTTAGTGATAAACAATTAATAGGCAATGACTTGCAATTAATTGTTTACAAATTTAACAAAAAAGCCCTGACTTGTATTTCAAGTCAGGGCTTTTGTTTTTTAAATGGACATTAGCCAAAATCAATCCAATAAATTGTTCCTGTACTACTCAAATTGTGTCTTTCGAGGTGATAGATGGCTTCAAACCAACCGTTCCGTCTTGGTATTCAACGCTTCCAATAGCTTGCCCCGAAACCTTGGAGTAGTCTTTAGTGCTTATCAGCACATTATTGTCATAGACTTTTTGTTGGAGTTTGCTGCCTGTTTTTAAATCCCCATTCTTCGGGGCGGCATCGTAGAGTACTTCGATTCGGTCGTTGTTGGGGGAATTGAAATTTTGTGGGTAGATTGAGGTATCACAGCTTTTCCTTTTTTTCCTTCAACCTTAAAATAAACCCCAACATCACCACAAACAAAACCAATGTAAAACATAAACCAATTCGCAACCCATACATATCCGCCAAAAAGCCGATGGTTGGAGGTCCGACAAAAAAGCCCGCATAACCAATACTTGTAGCCATAGCGATTCCCACACTCGGCGAAACACCTTTCGTATTGCCTGCCGTAGAATACACAATCGGTACAATCGTCGACAAGCCCAAACCCACCAAAAAGAAGCCCATCAAAGTCGTCCAAGGATTGTCAAATCCCAATGCAATCGCAAGCCCTACAATAGCCAGCAGACTGTCGTAAATCATCAATTTTCGCTTGCCCAATTTTTCGGTAAAATAATCACCAAATATGCGTCCTATCGTCATTGACACCCCAAACGAACCAAAAGCCAAAGCACTAAAAGAAGCACTTTCCCCAATCACTTTGTTCATAAAAATTGCCGACCAATCCGCCATCGAACCTTCGCCCGTCATACCACAAAAAGCAATGATTCCCAAAGGCAAAATCGCTTTGGTAGGCAGTTGAAACGTCTTTTCTTTTGGTGAGTTTTCGCTCGAAATAGCTTGTGGAGAAGGCGTATCATTCACCAAATAATTTGCAGCCATGATACAAGCAACAATACCCAATCCTGCAATGATGAAAAAATGAGTAGTCAAACTTAAACTGATATTTGCAAACCAAGCTCCAGCCAATGCCCCCAAAGCCATTCCGATGCTGAAAATAGCATGGAAAGAAGACATAATCGGTTTTCCCCATTTTCGTTCCACAAATACAGCCTGCCCATTCATGGCCACATCCATCGCTCCCGATGCCAAACCCAAGATAAAAAACAAGCCTCCAATCAAAATCAAATTGGCATACAATGGCACAAAAGGCACCATTGAACACAACAACAAGGCGGAATAAGTGGTAATTTTTTGAGTGCCGTATTGAGTCGTCAACCATCCTGCAAAAGGCATGGCAATCAAAGCACCTAAAGCCGAAACCAACAACAGTGTTCCCAAGCCTGTATGATTCACTCCAAAAAAAGCTTGCAGTTCGGGCAATCTTGCAGTCCAATTGGCATACAAAAAACCATTGACGAAGAAAAAAGTGGAGACAGATAGGCGATTGTTTTTTAGCATATTACATTCGTTGAAGTGTATAATTCAATTTTCTTATTTTTCCTTCAATAGCACTCCTGGATTCATCACCCAATTTGGATCGACCGCCTCTTTTGCAGCAGCCAACATTTCACCAAACAAGGGCGTGTGTTGTTGGGTATAATACGGACGGTGATCTTTGCCGACAGCGTGATGATGCGTAATCGTTCCTCCATTGTCAATGATTGCTTGGGAAGCAGCCTTTTTGATGGCATCCCACTGCTCCAACTGCTTGCCTTTTTTACCTTTGGCAATAACGGTAAAATAAGGGGCAGGACCGTCGGGATAAACATGCGTAAAACGACAGGTGACAGTTCCAACGCCACAATGCTTATGGATGGCTTCTTGGGTGGCTTTTTTTACATTTTTATAAAAATCAGGAAACTGATTCCAAGTAACCGCCGTTTCAAAAGTCTCCATTATCAAACCCAACTTCATACATTCATCCCGAATATAAGGAGCAAGTA
This sequence comes from Bacteroidia bacterium, assembly GCA_030427245.1. Taxonomy (GTDB): domain Bacteria; phylum Bacteroidota; class Bacteroidia; order Chitinophagales; family UBA2359; genus JAUHXA01. The sequence goes on from JAUHXA010000103.1 coordinate 7,232, forward strand.
AGAAGGAATTTTTCCAAGCATCGCCTTTTTTGCTCCTATCCGTTGCCGTCAATCGTTTTTCGTCCCAAGATCCACCTTGCTCTTTACAAAGTGTCAGTGCCTCTTTCATCATATAACTTACTTCCCGTTGATGCGATTCAAAACCAACAATCAACATCGCCGTGCTTCCATTTCCCAAACCATTGGCAAAAGCTTCCATTGCATCAATCAGGCGAGCATTGGAGGGATGCAAACCCGATTGAGCCAATGCCCTCGCTGCTGCTGCTCCTGCTTCAAAAGTGGGAAAGGCAACGGTGATGGTTTTTTTGTATTTTGGTATAGTCTGCAAACGCATCCATGCGGAAGTGACAATGCCCAAAATGCCTTCTGATCCTGTCAGCAAACGTTCTTCACTGGGTCCTGCACCTGAGCCTGGCAAACGGCGGGTTTCGATTTTTCCTTTGGGTGTAATCATCGTCACTCCTTGCACAAATTCGTCAATGTGGGTATAGAGTGTTGCAAAATGTCCCCCTGAACGAGTAGCAATCCAACCTCCTAAAGTAGAAAATTCAAAACTTTGTGGATAATGTCGCAGCGTCAAACCATAGGGCTTCAAAGCTGCTTCTAAAGCAGGACCAAAAATTCCGCCTTGAATGTGTGCCGATCTGGAAGCTTCGTCAATTTCCAAAACCTGATCAAAATGCTTCATATCCACTGAAATAACCCCTACATAACGTGGATTTTCGGTTGGTTCGGTTCCTCCACAAACGCTACTGCCACCACCATAAGGTATCAAGGAAATATTGTTGTCTGTGGCATAGCGCATTAATTCCGCAATGTCGGCTTCTGTTTTTGGAAAAGCGACATAATCGGGAGGGTTTGGAAAAATCCCATGTAAGCCTCTCCAAATATCCCTGAATGCCTTGCCATACGTATGGCTGGCCCTATCAAAATTGGAATGGCTACATATTTTTTCTAAGGTAGGAGGCAAAGAAAATCTCGGCAATCTAAGTTTCAATTCTTCAACTGGCAAGGGTGTTATTTCTTCAAATTCTTTGATTTGAAAAAGAGTTGAAAACATTTTTTTATAGTGCTCCAGGCTTTTTTCGGGTAAAGGAAAGTCTTCGTATCCCCAGCCCCAGTAACTTCTTTGGTTTGGCATCTGCTATTTTTTAAATGTTTTTGGTTCTCAAAAATACAAAAAAATATACCTATATTCGTTTTATCGAATAATCGTATTCCTCCCCAATTTGAAGTACCTGAATGTTTTGTGTTTTTTTCTAAGCTTTGCAACATTTATTAATTACTCCTCCCCACCAATTCTCCGCTGAATAGACGGTTTATGATTCTGTTATTTCTCTTTATGGGAATGTTTTGAGTTAATATAGCACCTATATTGGTTAATTTAGACATAGACATGCATCTTTAGATGGTTTATCTTTGCAGTTGAAGATTTTTGTCGAGTTGTGAAATCACAACCGATAAAAAGTATTTTACTCATTAAATTAAATCAAAAGATATGTCTAAAGGATTTTTGATTGATATGGATGGGGTCATTTACAGCGGTAATGACCTGATAGAAGGAGCAGACATCTTTATTGCAGAATTGAAGCGAAGAAATTTGCCTTTTCTCTTTCTAACGAATAATAGTCAACGGACATCACGAGATGTCATCAATAAACTTGCAGGAATAGGTATTGAAGCGGAGGAAGAAAACGTATTTACAAGTGCTATGGCAACAGGATGGTTTCTGGCTCGCCAAAAACCTTTTGGCTCGGCTTATGTGTTGGGCGAAGGGGGTTTGCTGACAAGTTTGCACGAAAACGGGTATTCTTTGGTGAATCAAGATCCTGATTTTGTGGTCGTTGGTGAAGGACGAAATTTTACCCTTGAGATGGTCAACCACGCCGTTGACATGATTTTGGGTGGCGCAAAACTGGTCGCTACCAATCTTGACCCTTCTCCTAAAAAAGCAGGTTGGAACAATTTGGGTATCAAAGCAATTGTCTCTATGATCGAAGAAGCTACGGGCGTAAAAGCATTTTCGGTCGGCAAACCCAGTCCTGTGATGATGCGAGTAGCCAGAAAAAAACTCGGTTTGGATTCGGTGAACACCACTATTATTGGTGATACGATGGACACAGATATTCTCGGAGGTATTCAGTTGGGATACCACACCGTACTAACGCTTAGTGGCGTATCCAAATCAAAGGATTTGAAAAGCTACGCATTTTCACCAGACTTGGTAGTGGATTCTATTGCCGAATTTGACTTGGATAAATGGCTGAACAGTTCTGATTCTGGTTCTTCAAAGGTAATGAAGCCAAATGGAAAAGCGATTTTACAGGAACAGTTTTAGGTAACAACCTAATTTTCACACTTAATTATTATCGCAGATTTCGCAGATAAACAATCATTTGGATACTTAGAACTGCGAAATGTAGGTTATTCTTCTAACAAATTATTAAAGGGTGAAAGCACTTAAATTTATCAGTGCTTTTGCCCTTCTTTTCTTCAAAGACAAAATTAAAACATGATTAAAAATAGAATTGCAGTTAACATCCTCTTTGGGGTGAATGGGTTTTTATTTGCCAATTACACTGCTAGGTTGCCACACATTCAGTCGCTTTATGGAATGGACACTGGCGATATTGGAGTAAGTTTGTTGATTATGGCAATTGGAGCATTGATAGCCATGCCTTTTACGGGTTGGCTTATCGTCAAAAACAGTAGTCGTCGGATTGCCTCTATTGCAGGTTTGATTTTTTGTTCATTGATTCCGCTTATTGGAGCGATGCCCAATGGCTTGTTTCTCAACCTATTGTTTTTAGTGATGGGATTGACTACGGGCATGATGGATGTAGCGATGAATGCTCAAGCGATTGCAGTAGAAAAGGCATACCGTCGCCCAATTATGTCCTCTTTTCATGCAGTATTTAGTGCGGGGATGATGTTTGGAGCAGGTAGTGGAGTCTTGTTTATCTATCTGGGATTGAATCTAATCCCTCATTTGGCTGTGGTCTCCATTTTTGCATTGACATTGGTTTTATGGGCCGTTTCACATTTGGTTAACGACGGTAACGAAGGTCACCAAACAGCACATACTCCATTTAGTTTGCCCAAAGCCTCGTTGGTAGGAGTTGGATTGATTGCCTTTTGCTGTATGTTGGGCGAAGGTGCTATGGCGAATTGGAGTACCCTTTATATGTTGAACATTGCGAATGCCAATGCTTCCTTTGCTCCTTTGGGTCTGGTAGCTTTTTCGTCTGCCATGATGTTGGCACGTATTTTTGGTGACCGAGTACGGAAACAATTAGGTGACCGCAACTTGTTGATTGGCAATAGTATTTTGGCAGGAAGTGGACTGGGAATGTTGTTGTTATTTCCTCACCCCGTAGTAGTTTTGATTGGTTTCTTTTTGGTAGGATTGGGCTTGTCGGTTATTGTACCTATTGCGTATTCTACGGCAGGAAATATGCCCGATTTGCCGGCAAGTGTGGGGATTGGAATGGTGACTACGATTGGATATTCAGGATTGTTATTAGGACCACCTATCATCGGTTTTTTGGCTGAATGGCAGAATATGCAAATTGCATTGTCTTTTACATTGCTGCTATTTGTGCTGATGATTGGATTGAGTTTTCGATTCAAGTCTGTTTATTAATCCTGCAAAAACAAATTTACTTCAACCACTTCAAAGGCTTGGGAAGTGTGTTTTTAGAAATCAAAAGGTAAGGCACGGGACTGCCTCCAAAACTCCGAAAAAATCGCTCCACTCCTTCTATCATCGAACCTTCAAAGTCAAAATACGCCACTCCTGCCCTTTTCGCCATCTGTATGGATTCGCTCAACATATACGCCACAGCTCTTGAGTCTTTGTTTTCGGGATTGAGATTGCTCCCAAAAATGGTAATCCACCTTTCTCTATCTTTCAAAATCAATCCCCCTGTCAGAAGTTCTCCTGCCTTACCTCTTACTTCCAATACCAAGCCTTTGTCCCTTTCCTTCAATGCTTCCCACAACTTGGGCAGTTTTTGGTATTGGTGGTCGGGTAGGTATTTTTTTTGACTGAGCGAAAATTGAAGCAAGTCAGTAATGTTGTCTGTTTTTACCAACCTAAAGTCCTGTTCCTTCGATTTGCGAATCGCTTGGCGTACCGATTTTGCAAATCCTTCTTCCAACTGTTTTGCAGTCGGTTCTAAAGACAGCCAATAAGTGTATTTCACCTCCAATTGATAGCCCTTCCAATGGAATGGCAAAGGATAATCGAATTGAGGCGCAAAGGTGAACTTGAAGAGTTTGATTGAGGAGGGAATGTGCTGAACAATGGCTTCACACCACCTTTTTTTGTTGTTCCACTGTGTCAATTGTTTGCCTTCTTGTGGGCGAAAAAGCACTCCCGAATATTGAGTAAACTGGGCTTGAAGGGCATAACTAATACCCATTTTTTGAGAAATCGGCAGAGGCATAATCACATTCCAATGTTCGTTATTGCCTATGATGATTGCCGACCAATTGGGACAAACGATGTCTAAATACCATGTATAGTGATAGATACAGCCTTGTGGAGATGCTTCTACAAAGGTGTTCCATTGGGTATCGTTTATTTCATGGCGGGGTATGAGCAATTGTCAATTATTAATTGTTTAAAACCGAAACAGCCGCAGCACAATTTCATCGTAATCATCAGGGCCATAATCAATATAGGTTCGCCAAACTTGTAAATCTACTCCATTCTGCAAAACCTCATAGACGATAGGTTGATTATTCATCACAATGACTAATTCAAAACCATCTGTATTCCACACAAAATTTTGGAAAAACCCACCCCCATAATCGAAAAACTCGCCACTTCCATCGTCAAAGAAGGTGTATTCGCCGTAGTCAAAATAAATCTGCTCACTCAACAAATTGTTATTGGAATACTCCCTAAGCTCAAACTGTTCGACATTCCAAACTCCACCTGTCAATTGATTGCGAATTATGGAATCATCGCTACAAGACGAGTAAAAAATGCTGACAAACATCAAGAACAGTACGACAAGACCTAATTTTGATTTACTCATCTTTACAATTGGGAATAAATGAAAAAAAACAAATCATTAATCACTATTCAGCGATTATTCTTCTTTTGAAAAAGGACGATAATACACCTCTACGATAGGACTGAAAACATACAATCTACCTGTGTTAACTTGTTTGCACTGATAACGTTTTCGCAACTTGATTCCTTTCACAAACACTTGTCCCGTTGCTGTCAAAAATTTAGTGCCTTCTGCCAATTCTTCCACAAATGTTTTTTTGAAACCATGCGGTAAGGTGGTGGTTGAAGGAGCATCGTACTTTTTGAAGGCTTTGTATAAGTGTTCATCCGAACAGTTTGAGGCAGAGGGATTTTGAAGGTAATCTTCAATGGCTTTTTCCAAATCGGCAGGAAAAATTTCCTTCCCTAGAAAAACACGCATCATGTCTTGGTAATTCGATTTCCATTCTCTCCCATGAGGTTTGACGGTTCGCTTGTATTGTTCATATGTGACCAAATGCGCCAATTCATGCACCATTACATCCAAAAAAGAGTACGGATTCAAGTCGTGATTGATAGAAATTCGGTGCCCATACCCTCTTGAGGGTGGGCGATAGTCTCCTAATTTGGATACTCGCTTTTGAGTTATTTTTAGAAATACTTTGTATTTCACCAACCATTCGACAATCGTAGGGAGTGCCTCCTTTGGTAAATATTTTTGCAGCCCTTCGGTCAGTTTTTTCTCTGTATCTGTCATACTGCATTGGCGTTTCCTTATGGTTTATTCTTCTCCTTGGACAAACTGCATGGCTTTTCTAACCATGGCAGTAGACCCCAAATAAGTAGGCAGTCGCTGATGCAAGTTAGTAGGCTGAATATCTAAAATACGATTTTTGCCGTCCGTTGCCATTCCTCCTGCCTTTTCTACTATGAATGCCAATGGATTGCACTCATATAATAGTCGCAATTTGCCTTGTGGATTATCTTTAGTGGCAGGATAAGCAAAGATTCCACCTTTGATTAGGTTTCGATGAACATCTGCTACCATCGAGCCAATGTATCGTGAATTATAAGGTCGACCTGTGAAAGGTTCGATTTCTTTGCAGTAGGCCAAATATCTATTGACTCCATCCGAAAACTGCGATTGGTAACTCTCATTGATAGAATAAATACTCCCTTGAAGGGGTGTTTTTATATCGGGGTGAGACAAGCAGAATTCGCCAATCGAAGGATCCAATGTAAAACCATTGACACGAGTTCCTGTAGTATAAACCATCATTGTGGAAGAACCATAAATGATGTATCCTGCTGCTACTAGCTGATTGCCAGGCTGTAAAAAATCCTTTTCTACACAAGGCTGCCCTACGGGTGATATTCGGCGGTAGATTCCAAAAATTGTACCTATCGAAACGTTCACATCAATGTTAGAAGAACCATCTAAAGGGTCAATACAAACCACATATTTTGCATTTCGAGCCCTTTCTCCTTCATAGATAACACAATCATCGTCTTCCTCAGAAGCAATACCCCCGCAAAACTCACTATTTCTCATCGCCTTGTGAAAGTGCAAGTTTGCAAAAATGTCCAAACGTTGTACATCTTCTCCATGCACATTATTACTTCCAGCTGCGCCCAAAATTCCGACCAACCCTGCCTTATTCACCTCTCGGTTTACTATTTTTGCAGCCAAACCAATGTGGTGCAACAAACCAGACAATTCGCCTGTGGCAAAATCAAATCCTTTTTGACTATTGATAATGAATTCATTCAACGTCACAATTTTGTGCGTTTCGGATAATATAGACATAGGTACTTTATTTTGGATTTAAACTCTTTATTAATACACTGCAAAGATAATCAAGGAACTTTAAGTAAGCCCTTTTGTCCTGCAAAAAAACTATAGTAATTCCAACGAAACGTCCATGATTTCATAATCATTAAAATACAAAGAAAAATGATTATTTAATTTACGGTAAGTTCCTTCTAACCTTCAAAAAACGAAAATTAAACAGATGAAAGTTCTCACTCGTAAAGCTACCAAAGCTGACCTCTCTGCTGCTCACCAACTTATCTATGAGTTGGCGGTATATGAAAATGCTGCTGATGAAGTGGTTTTGACCCTCGAACAGTTCACAAGCGACTTTGAATCACCGAATCCTGTTTACAAACTACACGTTGCAGAAATCACTCCAAAAGATGGAAATCCTGTTATTGCAGGAATCGCTTTGTTTTACTTTGCTTATTCTACTTGGAAAGGCAAAATGGTTTATTTAGAGGATTTGGTCATCAGTCAAGCCTATCGTCGACTTGGAATTGGTGAACAATTGATTGAATCTGTATTCCAGTTTGCCAGAGACGAAAATGCCAATCAAGTTCGTTGGCATGTCTTGGATTGGAACGAGCCTGCCATAAAGTTCTATGAAAAATTAGAGGTCAAAATGGAAGAGGAATGGGTGACTTGTAAATTGGAAAAGGATAAGTTGTATTTGGGTAAGAGGTAGAAGTGAGGTACTGAGCGTGAGGCTATATTTAGAACATTCGCCAAGTATTATTTGCCATACCGGCTGATATTCAACAGCCAATTGTAAGTATTTATCATGCTATTTTGAGAGGCCCCCATCAAAAACATACTGTAAACAATCCCGTTTGCTATATTGACACGAAAGTAGTTATTTTTCTCATATTTACGAGCAGAAACAATTACTGCTTTTGGAATAATTTTGAAGGAAAGGGTTTTTCTAGCACGAATAATAAATTCGTAGTCTTCCATGATGCGGTATTGCTCATCGAACCCCTTCAACTCTTCAAAGGCCATTTTTGACACAAAAAGGGTTTGGTCTCCTCCTCTGGAAATGAGCCGGTCAAAACGGGTAAAAAAAGCATTGATTTTCAGAAGTCCTTTATTGGGATTAAATTTGAAGCGGAAACTTCCAATGGAATAGCCTTCTGCAATGGCAGTTATAATATCTTTCGCAAAAGTAGCAGGTGGTCGGGTGTCTGCATGAACAAAATAAAGTAGGTCTCCTCTTGCTTTACTCGCTCCAAAGTTCATTTGCTTGGCACGTCCTCTTTGAGGACTTTCTAAGGCTATTGCTCCCAATTCCCGAGCAAGGGTCATTGTGATGTCCGTACTATTGCCATCCACAACGATTATTTCTGATAGATGGTGACCACCATATTGCAGCAAGTGTGGAATGAGTTGTCGGAGGTTATCTGCTTCATTTAAAGTAGGAATGATCACACTAATTTTCATGACGACAATTTATCATTTTATTTTTATTTAAAAAAACTTAAGAGTGGGAGATTGAAATTAATGAAAATCGTCTGACTGTCTCAGTAGGTTGAAAGAAATATGCTGGAAGTATAGAGGCAGATAAAAAATTTCATTTATATTGTGGCTTTAGATTTTCCTCCCAAAACATTTCACCCTTTCAATAGGTTTATTTCACACCCTATTATAGTTTAACAAAAAACGCTAAAAGCATGAATTCAAACCTCTCTGCATATTCCATTTTGGTACTTGGTGTACTGATGTATATTGCCAGCTCGGTTATTTTGTACTTTGCTGGATTCATTTATTCACCTAACAATCTTCACATTAGTGTTCTTATTTCCTCTTTATTTGTTGTAGCTACTATTATGTTGATAGCTTTGCTGTCACAATTGCAGCGAGAGTCCACGGCTTTGGACAAAGTAGAAACATCGGTCATTGTTTCAAAAGAAAATTTGGAGGAAGTCAAAAATTCGCTTCCCGAAAGTTGGGTAAAGGATAGAATCAACAAAGTAGCTTCTTTGGCGATGCTTCATGCAGAAATCAAAGAACAGCAAATGTCTAAAATCGTAGAGGAACGTTACAAAGTATCAGGTAATATGATTCGATTCATAGCCAATTCGATGATTTTTGTGGGACTTCTCGGAACGTTTTTAGGCATCATTCAGTCTGCTCAAGGCTTCGAAAGTGCGCTCAAAGGTAGTCCGACAGGCGGACCATCTGCTTCTTACAATGATATTTCGGCAATTATCGGAGGTTTAGACAAGGCATTGGGAACGAGTATTGTGGGAGTCATTGCCTCTCTGATTTTGGGTTTCATGCTGCTGTCGGTCAGAAATTTTCAGCATCACCTTATCAGTCGGTTGGAAGAAGTATCCATGCTTCGGATTTTGCCCTATTACCGAAAAGAACAAAGTTTTTCGATGCAAGAAGCGATTACCGAAAGCGTTGAAAAAATACTCCCCGAAACGGTCAGACGTGCCACAGAAAGCTTGAAGGAAGCGGCTGAATTATTGAAAGATTCAACTGCTCGTCTATATAATAGTCAAGGCAATGTCTTGAACTTAGTCACCAACCTTCAATCTGCCGTTCAAAATTTGGACAACAACGCTTCGGGATTTGAGAATCGAGTGGAAACATTCAATAAAGAACTGCAAAACATCAAGGAAACTTTGCTTCAATTGAATGGAAACCTTCACCAACAACAGCATACCTATTTGGGGCTATCGGAAGACTATACCAAGAACGGGCAAATCATGCAACGAATTGGGGAACAGGTAAATGTATCACAAGAGAACTTGGCAAACTATATTGGTGTTAGAGAAAAAATGTTTGAAGAATTGTTTGTCCAAATCAATATCAGTCTGAACAAATTGATACGAGATTTGGGAGCAGTAGCTCGTTCTTAGGGGATAACTTTTTTTTTCACTTCAAATGATTCCTTATGATAGATTTTGAAAGCGATGAAGGCATAGGCCCTATTGGGCTTTTAGATATAATGGCAGCATTGGCATTGATTTTTATCTTGGTAGCTGCTATCTTTTTGATAGATTTGCGAGATCAAGACTATGACATTAGTGTGCTGTCACAGCAAAAAGATTCGTTAAAAATTGCGGAAGAAAGACAAATTATTTACCTCGATAATTTGAAACAAGAATACCTTAAATTGAAGGAAAAAACAGATTCTCTTAGTTCTTCCAATTACTTATTGATAGATTCCCTTCAATCTTCCAATATGGAGCTGATTCAAGAATTGGAAAAACGTAAAATAACGAAAATAATCATACCCAACGAATTAAGAGGCAAGGTGTTCTTCAAATCAGGACAAAACAAAATTGAAGGTAAATTTCAATCTACTTTAGACGAATATGTTACGATGATCAAAGATTCTTTGGTCAGTGGTAAATACAATCTTGTACAAGTAGAAGGGCATACGGATACCGACCCTGTGAGCAATAAAAACCGTCAGTTTGATACAAATTGGGAGTTGGGTGCAGCGAGAGCCTTAGCAGTCGTAGAGTATTTTATTTCTAAAGGTATTGACCCCCAATATTTGTCTGCTACAACACACGGAGAATATAAACCTGAAGAAAGAAAAACGACAAAATCAGCCAAGGCAAAAAATAGGCGGATTGAGATTGTTTTATTGAAGAAATGATAGGTTCTTTGACAA
>JAUHXA010000177.1 GCA_030427245.1 Bacteroidia bacterium
TGTGCCTGCTTCGGCTGTGGGTAAGGCATTAACAGTGATAGCAATAACATTACTCTCATCCGTACACTCGACCCCGTTTATTGTAGCTGTCGTGATGCGTTTGTACCAAGTATTTACAGTCAATGTTCCTTCATCGTAGGTCGAACTCATCGCTCCACTTATGTTGTTAAATCCTGCAACTGCACTGGTCGTACTGCTTTGCCATTGGTAGGCAAGAGCCGTACCTGTTGCAGCTGTTGTTTCGGTAAAGGCTGCAACATCGTCTCCACTACATATTATTTGGTCACTGGCAACTGCTCCACCTGTGACGGCATTGACAGTTACGGCAATGACATTGCTATTAGCTGTACATTTATTGAAGGTATTTATAGTATTGGTAGTAACTCTTCTATACCAAGTGTTTTGAGTAATGGTACCAGGATCATAGGTGGTGGAAATAGCTCCTAAAATATCGCTGAAGCCTGTACTTGCTGAGGAGGTGCTGCTTTGCCATTGATAGGATAATGTAGCACTGCCTGTTGCGGCTGTTGTTTCGGTGAAAGCTGTTACATCCTCGCCACTGCATATCGTTTGGTCACTGGCAACTGCTCCGCCCGTGACTGTACATATACAACAGCCACTAGGAAAACAGCTGGCTAAGATAGCGGCTTCGGTTGATTCAGCTGGTACTGTGAAATTTGGCGTTTTGTTGCTATCAGTGTACCACGAACTAACTGTTGCTGTGGTAGTTCCACTACCTGCATCAGAAAAATCATTCTCAACAGCTACGCATAAGTCTTCTCCCTGAACTGTACCTGAATTTTTATAACTGCCTTTGTTTACTTTAAGTTGAACATCACAAACAGTCAAAGTTTCGCCATTTCCAATTTGGAAAGTACCACTTGAGAGGGTGATTTGGGTATTGTAAATAGATTGTGTATTCTGAGTGTTCCAAATACCATTATCTCCTGCATCCGCACTGCCAAAATCATCACCCGTTGCATCGGTATTTCCTTTGTCTCCTACTTCAATACAGGAATCAATGATAATATCAACACCGTTTAGTCCTGTACCTGTTCCGGGGCTTCCTATTTGGAAGTTGGCTGTCATATTTGCACATACATTTTTAATGTAGCGATATCCTCCATCATTTTCCCAATTTCCTTTGGTGCTGCTAGAACCTGGTGTATTGAATAATCCGTTTACATCTTCGTCTCCTATCTCTAAAATTGCGTCTGTCACGCAGACAACGGTATTATCATCTTGATGTAAATTATTATTGGTTCTCAATGCACCACCATTCATGATAAATCTTGAATTTGCTGCATCAAGAATGAACGCTCCTCCTTCAACAAGGAGTTCCACATTGTCTAAATATAAAATGGCATCACTACCTGTCAATTTAATATTATTAACAATTATGGTTCCTCCCCCTGAAATTTTAATTTTCGTTGTAAGGGTTGATGGATTACTCGCTAAGCCACTAGGAAATAGTTCTGCCCATGTTTTGGTTTCGCCTGTGGCAACTGTTACGATTTCGTCGAAATCAGCATCAATAGGCGGTGTACATAGGGCATCTGGTGCAGGCTCAGTACAAAGAGTTACGGGTGACGCTGCAACCTCATTCCCTTGGTCACTTGAATCATCACTAGCAAAGGAATCAGAGTGGTACTCCTTGGCCGTTTTTATTTGAGTATAATTGACGTAAGGCCATGAGGTGTTTACCATTGCATTAAACCAAATAGTTTCGATGTTTCCATTTGAATTGCCATCGGCATCATCAGCAACTTCCCACGGCTCATGACCGTTTCCAGTATTTGGTTTGACATCAATATGGCCAACATGAAATTCGACCGTTTCTTCAGGTTCAAATCCAATAGCAGTTTCTTCGGGTAAATAATCAAGCTTATCCGTAGTAACACTTGCAGATGAAGGAGGTATGGAATTTGCCTCAGTTCCTGGAGTCGGAGCAAAATAGATTAGGGGGTCAATTACAATGGCATAGGTGTCATCATAATTCCCTAACTCAAAACCAAAACAATTACCATCCAATAAAAACCGACTTTCAACAGTAATTTTTTCTCCATTGATTTCTTGATAGGTGTATGGTTTGGAGTGATGAATTGCTCCTTCTTCTGTTGGAAGAACTAATTCTCCTTTATTGTTAATAAACGGAGACTTTTTTCCCTCTAAATTCATACAAATATTTTGAATATCTGCACCTGATTCTAATACAAAATCATAGGCGATTTCCCTATCATTTTTTTCATAGAATCTGAGATGGGTTTCGTTGTAAATGTCTTTATACCACAAGACATTTTTGTTGTCAATCATTTTATTAACTCTATTGTTATTTGAATTTTCAAATTGCATTACCCATGGCTTTCCTTTCTCTGAAGTTTGCATGGAAATTGCATTTTGTTGAAAATTTACTTGATAATTTTTAGTATTGGAATAGAATTCATGATTAAGCATTTGAAATATGGTAGAGTGTTCCTTTAATACGGCCGTATTTTTACTTTGGCTGGAATATTTATATGCTAAACAGCTTAAAGCACTTATGAAAAATATACAAAATATTAAATAATATTTTTTTAAACTTTGAACGTTAAGAAGTAAATTATTTATTTTTTTTATGCTTGGGTTCATGGACTTTTTTGCGAATGTATACATGATATTTAAATTTATAGTTTATACTTGAGAATAGTGGGTGTAATATTAGATATTATGGATTCATCAATTGGGCTTGATGAGGGGTAAATCATTTTTTTCAAATAGCAGTTGTAGGCTCGGTAATAGATTCTTAAATGGGGCAGAATGTTGTCTATTGAAGCGGTTTTGGATGGATGAGGGGGTAAGTCATTTTCCAAATAACAGTTGTAGTCTCGGTAGTAGATTCTTAAATGGGGCTTTTTAAAGAATGCTGTCTATTGAAGCGGTTTTAGATGGATGAGAGATGCTCATTCGATTAGAAATATTTCATTGGTCTTAAATTTTATAATTGGATAAAAAATGTAATCAAATAGTTAAAATCCATTTTTTCAAAAAAAATGTTGTTTCTTCTTCTATTTATAGAGTTGTATGTTTTTTACAAAACATTAACACCTTTTTTAGTTATGACGAAATGTAATTACTTAGGTCATTAATGAAGTGAAAAAAATGTAGCAAATACTATACAAAAAGAGTAGTATTTCGTTATTGAGCGATTAAAAATGAAGCCAACTACCGACATATCAACCTTAGAATCACTCGTACAAAACCTTCTGTATCGAGTCTCGACCTTAGAAGAAGAGAACGCTTCTTTAAGGACAGAACTTATCCCACTCCCCCGAGAAATCGGGACAGGCTTTTCAAAAAGGAATTAAGCTTATAAAGCTATTTTTTAGTTCTTTTGTGATAGAGAGCTTTAGGGAAGATAAAATATATTCTCTTCAGAAAAACTTTAGGTTATCACTTATGTGGAGGTGTTTTCGGTATAGCTATATTCATTATTATGGATTCATCAATTGGGCTTGATGAGGGGTAAATCATTTTTTTCAAATAGCAGTTGTAGGCTC
>JAUHXA010000104.1 GCA_030427245.1 Bacteroidia bacterium
ATAGGTTTCGTTGAGTTCGGGAACGTATAGGGAATGTGAGCCGTCGGAGGTGGTGATGAGTTTCATTGATTTATGGTTATATTGTTCTATTGTTGGAGTGCTTATGGGCAAAGATGTGATTTTTTTTTGCATTTAGATGTCCATCTTTCGATTTACCTATTTCTGCTAAACCGACTTTAATGATCAGCCCTCTTTCTCGAAAGTCATTGCACTTTCTCTTCAAAATGAACATGCTGCAAAGGTTTGGTACGATGCTGCACAGAGTAGTATGGAAGTAACTGCAAGTGAGGCTTGTCAATTGCAGATTTTTGATGCTGTTGGTAGGTTGGTACGCAGCGTGGGGATTATTGAAGGAAAACAAACGATTGATTTGCAGGGATTGGAAAGTGGGATACATGTATATCAATTGCAACAAAGGGATTTATTGAAGGTTGGAGAGAAAGGGAGGATTTTGGTGGTCAAGTAGGATGGAATTTATTCCGTTCATTATCAATTTGCCTTCGACTCCTTCAATTGTTTACTATCGATTGAAAAAACCGCCTCTAATTAAAAATTAAAGGCGGCTTCACTCATATAATAATCAAATACCCTTCTTGTTATTGCTTCAATGTCTCAAAACACAAAGCATCCAAGAAGTTGTAAGCGTAAATATACTTTCCATCAGGACTAACCGTCATCGCTGCCCCAAAAAAAGCACCGTTGTCCTGTTGTCTATCGGGGTTCTCATAGTCCCAAAGCACTTCTCCGTCCGCTACTCGAACGGCATACATCTTTCCATTTGAACTATTGGTGTAATAGACTACTCCATCTACCAAGTGCATTTTGCTACAAAAACCGCCTGTAGGAGTCTTCCAAATTCTAGAGCCAAACTCTGGGTTGAGAGCATAAAGTGAAAGGTCGTTGTTGTTGACCAACAATATCCCATCTGCCATCATTACCTGACTTGGTATTTCCCTAAAAGTCTGTTTCCAACATTGCTCTCCACTTTCTAAATCAAAGCAGTATAGAGCCTTGCCTGAATTTGTATAAATTTTGCCTTCATAAACAATTGGTCTTAAAACACTCCCATTAGGTAGAATATCAAGAGGATGATACAATATTTCATGTATGGTTTTCCTTTGAGTTAAATTATATACCCACAATTTCCTGCCTCCAACTTTTTCATCGAAGTTGTATGACCCTTCAGTGAAAATCAATAAAGTATCGCCAAACTCATCAATATAAGGTGTGATACCACCTACATAAGAATCGAATCCATCTCCCCAAGCAACTTCAAGAATGGTTTGCCAGTCACCTGAATAAATATCTCTATACCTAATTGTACTGATATTGGGAAATGTTTTGCTATACTTAATATGGAAAATTGAACTGCCTATACCTGTTACTTGACTGTTACCGCTACTTTTGAAGTCCCAGCTACTCCAAAGTGTTTTTCCTGTAAGGATATTGATAGCATAAACTCTCGGACCTCCTAGTATCAATATATCCTTGTGCTGATAAGAATCTCCTGTCCAAAACTGGTCGACATCTCCTAAAAAATCTGTCCATTCCCATAATTTTTTACCTGTATGTCTATTAAATGCTAATAAGGGTTCTATGGAGGAAAAGGTGTTACGGCTATATACTACAACATCCTCATAAACAATAGGTGCAATAGAACCTACATAGCCATTAATGTTAATAGAAGAACGCCAAACTAAATTAGGAGAAGTGTCTAATGTAGGAGATTCTTTGGTGCAAGCAGTAAACATTGTCAGCAAAAATGTAAGCCATAAAAACACATTGAAATTATTCATACCTTTAATTTTTTGCTGTTAAAAAGAACAAATTACAATTACCATCAAGTATGGTATTCAAATGCTGTTTTACATTAGGGTGATTCACCAATTGTTCGTGATTGGCTTCGTCGGCTACAAAATTGCAACCTGGCGGAAGTTGGGCAAACAAGGTAGCATCTTCTGTTAACAAACCATCGTTTTTGAGTTGAACGGCAACGGTTGTATTATTTACGATTTCTTCCCAACAGTCCAAATCTAAGAGTAAAGTGTAGCTTAGATTTTCTGAGATAAGCTCATCGCAAACAAATTCCGTAGTAGTATAACTGATAGTTTGAAAAACAGAAGTTCCAATGAGTTCTCCCCACTTACTTTCACTATCATCTATCCAGCGTTTTGCTCTTTTTAGTTTTGTAGCATCGGAAAATTTATCTATTCCTGCCACAAGAGCCGCAATGCCCCCAACAAATCCAGGAACAGGGTCCCCATTAACAGTTGAACCAATCGCTCCTGTAAAAGCTAAAGGAGCAATCACGAAAGTCCAAAGTATTCCTCCATTCGTTCTTCTTTTTCCTCTAACTCTATAGTCTTCTCTCAATGAATTAATTCCCTCAACAAGCGATTCTTCTGTTTCGTCTAATTGCAATTCAAAAGGCTTAACTGTAATACTAGAAAGAAAACGCCAATGCACAGGACTGTTCTCACTACCTGATATATTGGCTTTTGGGGTAGAAGTTGGATTTTGTGCTAATAAATTCCCAATGTAATTACTTCCCTCTTGAATATCTTGAGCTGTAGAGTTATTGTAATGGCTATCAGCATAACTTTGTGCCAAATTGCAAATATCAACTGGTTCAAATCCACTAAATGCTCCAGAGAAATTAACAGTTGTAAAAGCAGCTATACCATCTGTAAGTTTATTACAGGCATCATTAGTAAAATCTTGTACCTTTCCCTGTATATATGAGTTTGCAAATTCCATACCTGCATGAGGAGTACCAATAGAGATATATCCACCATGTAACTGTTCGGCAGGAAGCAAAGATTGGTCTAAATCTCTATCTACCAATCCACCTATATCCTGGGCAATACCGATGTTTCTACCTTCGACAGATTCTAAAACTCCTAAAAGTTGTGTGTATTCATGTCGGTAACTAGCTTTAGCAGGTATCATTCCGTTATCGGTTGTATAAGAGGTATTTGCAGAGGCTAAAACCCTAGTGTTCTGAAAATGTGCGGCATACAAATCCCATGCAGTACTTGTGCGATTCAAACCATGCCCCCAAAGAACATTTCTTGGGTCTTGTACTTGACCTACCATATCATAAGAATGAAAGAACATAGTGGCTGCAAATATGGTGATTAAAATATTATATTTTTTCATTATATTTTTATTTATTGTTAATAGAAAAACCAGTATTAAAGATTATTAATTATGTCGAAACTATGAAAATGAAAGTTTGTTATATCAGCCATTTTCACATTGCTTGTAGGAGAAGTAATAAAACTAATGACAGTCATTTCTTCAATCTTTACATCATTGGTGTTAGGTACATATTTGTAGAATGTTCTGATAGTTACTTTATTATTACTATCCAACAAAGCCACTCCAACTGCTCTCATAATTGAAGTATCAAATAAAACATCAGTTGTTTCACTGGTAGCAGTATTCAATTTAGAAATACTGAGAAAGTCATTTTGTAATGTTGTCACAGTATAGCCGTGTGCTTCCAAAGTATCAATCATTTCATTCAAGCTTGGTGGTTGAGAAGGTAAATTGTTGGTTAAGTCTGTTGCCATTTTTATAAGAGCTGAATAGTCATCGGGGATTGTAGATTCAGAATACAACAGGACATTAGAACTGTCATAGTAATTAGCAGTATTGCCTGAGATTATAGTTTTTGCTACAACTGGTTCAGTAGCAGGCAAAGTTTGGTGGAGAATACTTATAGGGTTCGTAGGAACTTTCTCCAGTATTTCAATTTCACTGGTACCATCACTAAATACACACAAATGCATTTCATGACGTTTGGCAGATGGTTGTCCATCAATTTTGTCAAAGCTACTTAGGTTAGACGTGTCTGCTAAATCTATAGGTCTTTGACTATTGTATATTTCAATATCAAATTCCATTTCAACATCACAATTTGTTGATTTGGACGCAGAAATAAAGTTGGCATCCTTTTGTTCAGGAAGTTCCTCTCTTGAACAATTGTAGAGAAAAACGATGATTAGGGTTAGTAGGAAGATAGTTCTCCCCCCCCCCCGTAGTATTTTTCAATTTAGAAAACATACAGGTAATGTTTATGTCACTCACACATAAATGAAGTAATTAGGTGAGAAACAGGTTAAATAATACAGGCTCTGTTAAATTGGGGGTATTTGTGTGTTATCTATAGATACGATAAGCAATATAAAACAAATTATTTAACAAAGCAAAATTTTATTTTAAATAAGCTACTATTTTATTAGGAATAATGTTTTGATTATTTATCAAATACCTTCTCAAGAAGTAGGGTTTTGAAAGTATCATTTTTCAAGAATTGATAAAATCTAATCTATTGGCATTTTTGTTTACATAAAAACCTCCAAAGTCTTTATGCAAAGCTGAAGTCAAAGCCAAAAAATTGCTTATCTTTCTACTTCAATCGACAACCAAAATATGAAACACCCTTTTACCTACTCAATAGCAGTCCTATATCCAAAAATCACCCTTTTTTTTTGGGTCACAAACCTTCTATTGCTCTTTTCCTGCAAAAAAAACAATCACCACGATGTAAAACCACCCGAAATAGAAATAGAATACAATCTTTATTCTGCAAACGATTTAAGCATCAAATGGAAGTTGCTCACCAATTTTGCGGACAAACAAGAGGCACAATCGCTGGCACAGTTTACCTTTATCAACCACAGCGACCAAGCTTTGGGCGATGAAAAATGGGCGATTTACTTCAATCAGTCCCCTCGCAAAATCGTGGAAGAATCGGTGGATGAAAAAGTGGAAATCAAGCAAATCAATGGTGATTTTTATCGACTTTCTCCCATCAAAGACTTTCAATTAGAAGGATGTGATTCATTGAAGCTGCAATACAAAATGCGAGGTTCGATGATAAAAGCAGCAGATGCACCTTGCGGTTTGTATATGGTTTGGAACGAAGGAGAGGAAAATCAAACGATTATCGCCATCGAAAACTACGAAGTCGAGCCATTTACTACACCCGAACAACTCAACCGATTTACTTACGACCAAACACCGATTCCAACGCACCAAAGCATTTTTGAAGACAATGAAAAACTATCCCTGTTGCCTTCAAAGGATTTATTGAAGGTCATTCCGACCCCTTTTCAAGTAGGCAATTCTATGGGAACAATGGAAATAGACCGTTCTTTTTCGATTCAACACGAAGTAGGTTTGCGAAAAGAGGCCTTGTTTTTGGCGCAAAAAATGGAAGTCGTTTTGGGCGCAAAAATGCGAATTGAAGTGGGCAATACCAAATCCCGAAAAGCGATTCACCTCAAACGAGATACTACATTGCAGGTCAATGGAGTCTCAACAGAGGCTTACCATTTGAAGTTTTCTAATGACGAAGGAGTCAGCATTACAGGCAATGATGGACATGGCATTTTTTATGGCATTCAAAGTTTTTTGTCTTTGCTGCCCATTGAAGCTTATCAAAGTCGGCAGGAAATTTTGAAGCTTCCGATGATTACCCTTTTGGATGCCCCTCGTTTTCCGTATCGAGCCATTTATTTAGATGCCGCTCGAAATTTCCACAAAAAAGAAGCCATTTTCAAAATGTTGAATATCATGGCTTTTTACAAACTCAATACGCTCGTTTTGGGTTTGAGTAATGATGAAGGTTGGCGATTAGAGATTGAAGGGCTGCCCGAACTAACCAAAGTGGGCGGATTTAGAGGTCATACACTTACAGATACTTCCTATTTGCATCCTTCTTATTGTTCGGGAGCTTTTCCCGATGCTGAAAGGTCACATGGAAGCGGTTATTATTCTCGACACGATTTCATCGAAATTTTAAGGTATGCCCAAGACCGCCACATCAAAATCATACCTGAACTCAATGTCCCTGGACATGCTCGTGCGGCCATCAAAGCGATGAATAACCGATATAAAAACCTGAAAAAGGCAGGACAAGAACAAGCTGCAAAAGAATTTTTGTTGGTGGATTTGGCGGATACTTCTCGCTATGAGTCGGTACAACATTATCCCGACAATGTGGTAGATGTTTGTTTGCCTTCTACTTATCGCTTTTATGAAAAGGTGGTGGATGAGGTCATTGCTTTGTACCAACAAGCGGGAACGCCTCTCACGACGATTCACACAGGCGGCGACGAAGTGCCAAATGGCGTTTGGAAAGGTTCGCCTGCTTGCTTCAATTTGATTGCGAAAAAAGAGGAACTTATAGCAGATTCTTCTGATTTACGGGTTTATTTTGTGGAGCGAATTGCTGAACTGTTTGCGAAGCGGAAACTGCGAATGGCTGGATGGGAGGAAATCTCCTTGAAAAAAGATACGAGTGGTCGCTATATCCCCAATCCCGATTTGGTCGACAAAAACTTGTTGCCCTATGTGTGGAACAACCTTTGGGGGAATCAAGATTTGGGTTATCGCTTGGCAAATGCGGGCTATCCTGTGGTTCTCTGCAATGTGACCAATCTCTATTTTGACTTGGCTTATGACAAACATCCCAACGAATCGGGCTTGTATTGGGGTGGTTTTGTGAATACCCGAAAGGTATATGAATTTTCGCCCTATGATGTGTTTCACTCGACGACACACGACCCAATGGGCAATCGCTTTGACTTCGAGGAGGACTACAAAGACATGGAAAGACTGTTACCCGAAAACCAAAAAAACATACTCGGTATTCAGGCCCAACTTTGGAGCGAAACCATCAAAGGGCAAGAGATGCTGGAATATTACCTCTTTCCCAAAATGATTGGGTTGGCGGAAAGAGCATGGGCGGGTCAGCCTGAATGGGTGCGAATCCAAGATGATAGTTTGCATGTAGCAGGATTGGATAGTATGTGGAATATTTTTGCGAATACGCTTGGGCAGAGGTCTTTGCCTCGCTTAGATTACATTTTCAAGGGCTTCAATTATCGGGTACCTCCTGCGGGTTTTGTGGTAGGTGAAGACAGTTTGTTGCGGGCAAATGTGGCTTTTCCTGGTTTGCCGCTTCGATATACTACGGATGGAAGCGAGCCTACTGTGAACTCGGAATTGTATCTGGAATCGGATTCATTGAAGGTTGGGAAAAATGTAAGGGTGAGAGCTTTTGATAGGAAAGGACGGGGGAGTTTGGAGTATTAATAAGGAAACTCAAATTCAAGGTGCAAATTCAAACTCAAAAATACGTTCAATGTCAACCTCCAAAAAAATATTATTCCTATTCTTCCTTCTCCCCTTTTTAATTCCCCAAAACTTCACGATGCCCGTTGCAGGTGCAAGTCAATCGGACTACAACAAAGAATCGTTTTGGTACTATCCTTGGGGCAAATCCGTCACCCACAAAGGCGTAGATATTTTCGCCAAAGCTGGAACACCTCTACATTCAGCTACCACAGGCTGGGTTCTTTATGCAGGAAACATCAAAATGGGCGGCAATGTAGTCTTGGTTTTGGGTCCCAAATGGCGAATTCACTACTATGCTCACCTTCAAGATCTCAACGTCTCGACCTTCGATTGGAGCAGCAACGGGGAACAAATCGGAACAGTCGGCACAAGCGGGAACGCCGTAGGAAAGCCTCCTCATTTACACTATTCGATTGTCACCTTATTTCCTTATTTTTGGCTTATAGACGATGCGCCACAGGGTTGGAAGAAAATGTTTTATTTGAATCCAATTGACTATTTGAAGGATTTGTAGCTGCGGAAACCGTTTTCTAACAATTATTTAACACTACTTCTGAAACTCCAAACAACATGCAAGCAATAAAAAATACTTTCTCTGCGAACTCCACTCTTTTACTATTCTTGTTTTGTTTTTTCACTTCAAATCTACTGAACGCCCAATCATTTTATTTGGGGGCAGACCTTTCTTATGTCAATGAAATGGAAGATTGTGGAGTTGAGTATTTTGAAAATGGAACTTCAACGGATCTTTATCAAATATTCGCCAATCACCACTGCAATTTGGTGCGGCTTCGATTGTGGCACACACCTGCATGGTACGATAACCTCAACAGCGGCAAACGATACAGCAATTTGGAAGATGTCAAAAAAGCGATTGGAAGAGCCAAAGAACAGAATATGAGCATTTTATTAGACTTTCACCTTTCCGACAATTGGGCAGATCCATCCAAACAGTTGGTGCCTGCCGCTTGGCTTTCGGTGGTGGACGATGTAGAGGCATTGAAGGATTCGCTTTACAATTATCTTCACCAAACCCTGACCGATTTGAATTCGGAAGGCTTGCTTCCCGAAATGATTCAGATAGGCAACGAAACCAACAAAGGCATTTTGCTGTCGCCCGAAGACAATGCCGTGTGGACATTGGATTGGCAACGCAATGCAGCTTTGTTTAAGGAAGGAATACGAGCAGTGAGAGATTTTGAAGTAGAGTCGGGAAAGGAAGTACAAGTCGTTTTGCACGTGGCTGGCCCCGAAAATGCAGAGTGGTTGATGGATGGATTTTTCACGAATGGAGTCACCGATTTTGACATCATCGGACTGTCTTATTATTGGGCTTGGCATCAGCCGACTTCGATTGTGGATGCGGGAAATACCATCCGAACTTTGCGGAATTTGTACTCGGGCAAGGAGGTGATGATTCTGGAAACGGGATATATCTGGACAACTCAATCCAACGACAACGCCAACAACATCATCAGTGACACACATCCCGACTATCACCCTGCAAGTCCTGTCAATCAAAGAGATTGGTTGATTGACCTCACCAAAGAAGTGGTCGAAAGTGGTGGAAAAGGAGTCTTATACTGGGAACCTGCTTGGGTGTCGAGTGGCTGCTTTACGCAATGGGGACAAGGATCGCACCAAGAACACGCCGCCTTTTTTGATTTTGACAATCAGCTTTTGCAGCCTGGTGGAATCGAGTGGATGGACTTCAATTATGACCTCCCTACCAATGTTGAAACGGAAAATTTAAGCTCTTTCATTCAAATTCTGACCAACAGTTTTTCGGGCGATATCAAACTCAAACAACACGGTGAACACCTCCAAAAACTTCAATATGCGGTTGCAGATACTTCTGGAAAAATTCTTTTGACAGGACAATCTCAAAAACATGAAACAGAGCTTCAATTGAAGGACATGCCGTTTGGTTTGTATTTGATTCGGATTGAAGTAGAAGGAATCTACGGAAAATCGAAGCTGTTTACCTATGGGAATCAGTGATTGAATTTCAGCCCATTCCCATTCCTTTCCTTGCCATTTTCAAATACCGTTGTACTTCAAAATTTTTGGGTTCCATCTTCAAAGCTTCCGTACAAAGGCTTTCGACCTGCCAATAATCCTTGAAGTGATAGAAAACCAATCGTATTTGCTTCAATCGGACGGGCATTGCCCTTCTGGTAAGCAGCAAACTCTTTTTGTAGTGCATCAAAGCCAAATCTATCTGTTGCTTTTCTTCAGCCAAAATATCTCCTGCCAATTCATGTAAATGAGCCTTTTTGACAGAAAAAGCGTGAGGGCTGATGCCGAACAGTTGGCTTTTAGGGAGGTCTTTTCGCTCCAAAATTGCCAAACCTTCTTCAACCAATTTTAGAGCATCATCCACCTTTTCTTCGTAAAACCAAATCAATTCGGCAGCGTCTTTGAAGGCAAATCCAACGTGTTCGGGAACGAGCGTTTTGGCTTTGAAGTAGTAAACGAGGGCTTTTTTGTGGTCTTGTAGTTGGTCTTGAAAAATATGGGCAATGGATTGATAGGCATTGAAGCTTGTCGGCAAATCCAAATAAATCGAAACGCTGTAATCGGTCATCATCTGTTCGGTTGGACTTAGATTTGGATGATGTTTTAAAAAGAGTTGGTAAGCGTCAATGGCTTTTGCAGAGTTTTTGAATTCCGTTTCATGCCTTTTAGCCAAGCCAAAAAGCGAGTAGGAATGATTGGGAATCCATTGAAGTATATCTTCAAAAAAGAGGTGATTTTTGGAAGGCTTTTTTTTGACTTCACAAGTCCAGTATATTCCCGCTTTTACATACAAACTCAGGTAGTAAGGATGCAGTAACACAATGGGCGCAAACTCGGTGTGTTGTTCGCAATATTCATCCAGCATATCTTGGTGTGATAGTACGGCATAGAGAGGTTGGTTGAACAAAGAATCTCGTTTTCTATGGGCTTTCAGTAAGGCCAAAAAACTTTTGGTCAAAGCTACTTTACCCTCAACTCCCAATCTTTCCTTCAATAATTCATCCGCTTCTATTCTAACTCCTTCATCGGTATCCAAATAACATCGAAAGCCCAAAGCCAATTGAAGTGTTTTGGGCATTTCTTCAAACCCCCACAAAATGTTGATAGCTAAAAGGGCATTTTGAGGGTCATTGCTGTGGAGGAGTTGGAGTAGGTTTTTGATTTCTGCTTCTGTCATGAGGTGTTTTGAATTGAGGAACAAATTTGCAGTTGGACAAAGGTGTTTACTGTGGTTTGTATGATATGGAATTAATTTGTGGGCTTTGGTTTTTTAGCAAATAATAAGAGTCATTCTATTTCAAATACCTATCAATCTCCTTCAATAATTCCTCATTCACGCCCTCGATTTGTCTCCAAAAAATCCTATTTGCTCGTACTGCAATAGGCTCTTATAACACCAATTCCTTCAAATTTCCAGTTGGATTTTCCATTTCCTTCAAAAAATAGGCATACTGTTCCTTTACATCCAAATCAGAAAAACGTTTGGAACACTCAATTTTACCCACATACTGCGAACCATAAAAAGAAGCGGTCACTTCAATATTGCCGATGATTTGCTCATTGAATTGCTGCAATTGTTCGGCAGGAATCCACAGTTCATTGTGCGAATGTCCGCCAACGTTTTGTATTTCAAACTGTTGAAGATAGGTTTCAGAAATATCGAACTCGGTTACAAACCCACAAAATCCAGAACCTGCATCTTTGGTGTTCCAGTCCTTGGCGATTTGAGCAGCATAATCGAAGTTCAAAACGGGGTAAAAAATAGGCTGCCAAGACAAGCGAGGAGGATAAGCAGTTGGTGTAACACTCAAAATAAGTTCCAGTTCTTTGAGTCCTACAGGACGGTAAAGTCGTTGGGTTTTCATCGTGTAAAGTTCTTTTTAATCTAGCAATTCTTGTTCACTTTGCACTGTCTTCCCATTGCTCCAAACCATCAGCCCAATTCCCAACAACACAAATGGAATACTCAACCATTGCCCTGTACTGAATACGCCCAAAGCATTTTCAAAACCTCCTTGTGCATTTTTGAAGTACTCCATCACAAAGCGGAATCCAAAAATCAAGACCAAAAACAGTCCGAATATAAAGCCTCGCTTTTTGTAGAAATCCGTTTTCCAATAGACATACATCAAGATACCGAAGCTCATGAGGTAGCAAAGCGACTCGTAAATTTGAACAGGATGTCGAGGAATCGCATCTACTCTCGCAAAAATAAACGCCCACGGTACATCCGTTTGAATACCATATATTTCGGAGTTCATCAGATTGCCCAAGCGAATGAAACAACCCGCCAAAGCCACTGCAATCACCACCTTGTCCAATATCCACAAAACCGACTTTTTGGTGACCCTTTTCGAGAAAATCCAAAGGGAAAGCGGAATCGCTATTGCAGCCCCATGACTCGCCAAACCGCCATTCCAAATTTTGAGAATTTCGATAGGATTTGCCGAATAATAGGCCCAATCGTAGAAAAATACATTGCCCAATCTTGCACCGACAATTGTACCAATCATGGTGTAAATCAAACAGGAATCCAACCATTCTTCGGGTGCGTCTTCTCTCAAAAACATTTTTCGCACCAAAAAATAGCCTATCAGAAAGCCCATCGCAAACAACAAACCATACCACCGAATCGGACGTGGACCAATGTGAAAAATGTCGGGATTGACATCCCATGTAATGTAGGCTAATAAAAATTCCATGTATTGTTATACTGTTTTATTGTTAATTACTATTTCTCCCCAATTTTTCTGATTGTATATTTTTAGGATTGCAGTACCGTTTTAGTGCATTATCATAAATACCCAATACTCAGCACAAGGTATTCGTGTTTTTTTTGGGGGACAAAAAATCAAAAACCATACATCGCCTATCGCAATTCAAAAACCCACCAGTCATAAGCAAATAAAGTGAGATATGGGAAGCACACTTTAGGTGGATTAAAGATGTATGATTACATGATTTGTGAGTTTTGATTTTCAAAATCAATCAATTCAGGCACTTATGTTCGCATTTACAGCCATATAACAATATAGCCATTAAACAATTAAGCCACCTTCACCACCAAATAATTTCCTTTGTACTTCTTCACCACCACTTTCGTTCCTGCTTCGATAAAATCACCTGTCGTAATCGCATCGTATCGCTCGTCTTCCACTTCAATCTTACCCGAAATTTTGAGGTCGGTCAATGCCACGCCTTCCTTGCCTACAAGGGCTTCGTATTCATTGGCTTTGATGGTGAAACCCTCCGAAGATTCTTGTGTCTCTGCCAACACCAATCGGTCAAAAGCTTTGGATTGTACAAATTTGCCACCGAGCAACACTCCAATTACCAACGAACCTATGACGGAAAACAAAACCCTTGCAAAAGCTCTTGTCAAATCGTCGGTAGTCGTAAAGGTAAAATCAAAATAATCGTTTTGTACTAAGCTAAGCGTCAAGCCTGCAAAAATCAAAATGATGCCACTGACTCCTGCAATACCCATTCCTGGCAGCACCAACACCTCAACGGCAAGCAGCAAAATCCCCAGCACAAACATCAAAATTTCCCAATTCTGCGCCAAGCCTTCGATGTAATTGGGCGCAAAGTACAAAATTGAAGCCGTAATTGCAGCCAAAATTGGAAATCCTACACCGGGAGTTTGAATTTCTGCATAAATTCCCATAAACATCACCACCATCAAAAAACCACTCAACATCGGATTGGACAAAAAGCCAATCACTATATCTATCCAAGTCGGTTCGTATTCGGTCACAACCGCTTCATTATTGGGAACTAAATGGTCAATCACTTGCTGCAAATTGTTGAATTTGGCTTCACAAAAACCATACTTCAATGCTTCGGAAGTCGTAAAGGTCAAGGTTTTCGCAGAGTCAATGATTCCAGGAATCGAAATTCGGTCGTCCACCATCGCTTCTGCAATGCGAGGATCACGCCCCTGAGCTTCGGCAGTTGAGCGCATAGTGGCTCGCATATAAGATTGGTATTTGTCGGGCATTTGTTCACCCGTTTGATTGACAACCGTTGCCGCCCCGATTTGTGCGCCTTCGACCATAAAAATACTGTCGCAAGCAATCGAAATCAAAGCACCTGCCGACGCTGCATTGTTGTCGATAAAAGCAATCGTAGTCGGCTTGGCTTTCATCAGTTTGGTGCGAATTGAATCCGCCATATCCACCGCTCCGCCATAGGTATTGAGGTGCATGATGAGATAATCAGACTCCAATGCCTCCGCCTCTTCAACCGCCTTTTTGACCCTTCGCCAAGCAGCCGGAAAAATGGCCTCATTTAACTCGAACACATAAATTTTATTTTTTGGAACAATTTTAGTGGCTATTGGAGGGTTATTTTTATTGGAAGATTCTGTGTCTGTTACTTTTAACGTATCCACCAAAGAGGAGTCAACAGGAGTAGTTTGGGCAAGCATTGCAGTGCCAAACAAGCATTGAAGGAAAATAAATAGTACAACTCGCATATCAATTCTTTAATTTAAGAAACCTTTTGTGCACTTAATCGTCAATAATAATAACAAATCTACTACAAAATAGACAACCAATTCTCTAATTTTTGTAAATTCGCTTAAATATTACATTTTAAACCACAATAATAAGTTATGAAAAAGTTTATTTTAACTGCTTTTTTAATAGGTCTAACACTAAGTGCAACGGTCGCACAAAATACGACCAATAATCACATTGTAAAAAAAGGAGAAACGCTTTACCGTCTTTCGGTTATGTATAAACTTCCTATTCCTGCTATCAAAGCATCTAATCCCAACATCGTGGGTGACAATATCAACGTTGGCGACATCGTAAAAATTCCCGTTAACGGTGGATTGATGAACATGGGCAATGGAATGGGGGCTGATGATGGTGTTGAAGTGAAACTGGGAGATGTATCGGGCGTGGATATGAGTGCCGATAAATTGACCCAAGAAACGGCTGCTGCCTACAAAAAAACCATTGTCGAAAACCCTTTGACAGGGCCGATTCCTGATGGTAAAATCATCTTGGCCTCTCCTCCTACTATCGAAACTCCTATTGAGAAACCCAAAACATTGACGACGGATTTGGAGTCTATCAGCACCAAAGACCTTGTAGATTTGGGCGACATCAAGCCTGTTCGCCACATCATTTCTCCAGGCGAAACGTTGTATAGTTTGTCAAAAATTTACGGTCAAAGTGTGAAAGCTCTTCAAAACTGGAACGACCTTACGGCAGGATCTATCAAAGAAGGACAGGGAATTATCGTTGGTTGGTTGGTGCCAGAGGGTGCAAAGGCTTTATCTGTTCCAAAAAAACCTGTGAAACCTATGACTGTTTTTGAGCGAAAATACTTCAATATGGTAGACGATACCACAGGCAAATACAAACAAAAAGTACAAACAGGCATCGCTACTTGGTTTGACGAAACAGAGCCTTCTCGCAGCGGCAATATGTATGCCTTACACAAAGATGCACCGCTTTTTTCGATTGTAAAAGTCACCAATCCCATCAACAACCGAACCATCTTTGTAAAGGTGATTCAAAAATTGCCGAACAATACAGCTAACGAAAATGTATTGATTCGTTTGACTTCAAGCGCTGCAAAAGAATTGAATATCTTGGATGAAAAATCGCAGGTTAGTACTCGTTTTTTTACTACCAACTAATTGATTGAACACTTTTACAAAAAAATTAAAAGGCTGCTGATTGTCCAAGTGATAATCAACAGCCTTTTTTTTTGGAGTAAGCAATGTAGCACAGAGGCTTTTTTGCTTACTTGGTTTTGAAAACCAATCACTGGATTATGCTGTATTTGATAAGCGGCTTAGGCGCAGACGAAAGGATTTTTGGTCGTTTGTCGCTTTTGGAAAATCAAGAACACAAGCACCTTCAATGGATTCCTCCGAATGATAATACATTGAAGGAATATGCTTTGAGGTTATCTGAACAAGTTTTTTGAAATGGGCTATCAATGCCATACTGCAATGGGAGAATGAAGAAGTTCCTTCAAATTTGCTGCAAATTCATGGCACAAAGGACTGGATTTTACCTTGCTCGAAATCGAATACCATCATAGAAGTTCAGAAAGGAGAGCAT
The DNA here is from genome assembly GCA_030427245.1 of Bacteroidia bacterium. Lineage (GTDB taxonomy): Bacteria > Bacteroidota > Bacteroidia > Chitinophagales > UBA2359 > JAUHXA01. Next base: position 15,252 of record JAUHXA010000104.1, read on the forward strand.
TTGACGGTTTGGACACAGGCGACTGAGGTGGACGAAATCATCAAACAACTCATTTGAAGGAGAAGTTCATATTAGTGTACATTTTAAATTCAACCACAAAAGGCACAAAGAAAACAAAAGTAAAGAACTGAAATTCAATAACCCCTTGTGCCCTTTTGATACTTTTGTGGTTCAAAAATCATTTTGTACATTAGTATGGGAGAAGTTACTATTTTTCTTCTGAATCTTCATTTTCACTATCAATCACTTTGAGTTCATCGTTGATATCAACTTCTTTTAGTGTATTTTCCAATGCTTGTTCGAGGTATTCTTTGAGCAAAGATAGTCTTTCATTTTTACTCAAATTACTTTTTGCAAACTTTCCTTTTTTTGGGTAAACCTCTAAGAAAATAACTTCTTGTTCTTTTTCATCAATGATATTAATGACTCGATAACCTCCACTTGTACCTTCTCTCATAGTGGTATTGGCAACTCTTGTTTTTAACACAAGTTTATCTCCAAGATGAACAATAACATCGCTTTTAAGTAAATCCAAAACATCTTCAATATCACTATATAACTCACAAATATCTTGTCGTATTCTCAAATAATTCTTTTTGCCCTTTCGCTCCAATTTTTCTAAACTTTGGAGGAAATTATCAATTGCTTTGTAAGTAACCAATGTTTATAGATTTTTAATTTGTGTAAGTACGTCTTGTATATCAGCATCTTGATTCCATGCTTCTCGTGACTGTTTCAACTCTTCAAACTCTTTTTTAGATTTATCATAAAAGTAATCTAACCACTCAAAATCACAAAATTTGGCTTTTTCGTAAGCTATAATTTCACCAACTTTAGGTGCTATCCAAGCAAAATGATACTGTATCTCCTTAAAAAAATCTAAATCCTCTTTGTCTTCAAAATAAGCCAATGCTTTCTGAATCGTGTCTTTTTCTGTTTTACTCAAATGCAAACTCTTGAAAAAACGAGCAGGTTTTCTACTTACTAAAACATCACCCGAAGTTGTAGAGTTAAACATTAAAATTCCCTTTTCTTCAAGTTCTTTTAATGCCTCTTCTATCCTTACTGCAAAAGGACTATCTGAGGTTTTTTGGTAGGTAAATCCTGTAATAGATTGTTCATACAGAGCGTAATGTCCGAAATCGATTAGATAAACTAAGCCTTGTAACTCATTTTTGGAGAGAGGGTTCTCTATCTTTTCGAAATGGTCAATGAGGTAGTGAAGCAATTGTGGGATTCTGTTGTTGGTTTCAATTGCAGTATTCACATCCTTCTTCAATTGTAGCAATTCTTCTACTGACATTTGTTGAACCAATTGCAGCAAATCAGCGTATTGAAGATTTAATTGTAAGCTCATATTTGTTTTAATTTTCTTGTGAAGATAGCGATTTAACACATCTTCTGTTTTTGTTGATTGCGTCTATTTGGGAGAAACAATTGAAGATGAAGAAAAGTTTGAAGTTATACATAGAGTTGAGAACAGAGTTCTAATTAAAAAGAATGTCCTTCAACAATGACCTTAAACTTTGTCTTTACAGGTCTTTGAAAAGAGACTTTTTTGTTGTTTCCTTTGGTGAGAGTTTCTATCAAAAAATAATTAGGAGTTTTGGGTTTTCGGTACTTTTTGTTTTCTTCTTCTCTTACACGTTTCGTCAATTTCCAAGTCATTCCACAACCCGCATGAACTACTTCAACTTTTGCAATTGGACTAATTTTATCTATGGTTTTTCTTCCTTTCATTTGTTTCAAAATGGATTGTAAATACTCCTTTCCTCTCTTACCCTCAAAAAAATACTTTGACTTCAAAACGCCGTTTTCATAATACTTTTCTGGTTTATACAATTCCTTTTCACCTTTTTGTCGTTTAAGCTTTTCCGAAGAAAAGTAATATTCTTTCACTAAAAACGAGTCTTTTTTGAAGAAATAAAACTCCTCCGTATAAACCATGTCAAGATTCCATTTTGATAGAGAATCCAACCTTTGATTTGTTCCAATAATATTTTTAAAGTCAATTTGAAGCTTAAACATTTCATACTCTTTGGCACTGATTTTCGCCTCTTTTTTTAATGATTCTAAAATAGAGTGTTCACTTAAAGGGAAGTAAAATAGAGAAATTGAGGTAGTTATGAGTAGTGTTATTGTTAGTTTCATGTTTTTTCATTTTTGATTTGCAGATTTTTAGGATATACTGTAAGTTTATTACAAATAACCTTAGGTTACTGTTCCACAATGAAACACCTCACTGTTCCACTCTGAAACAAAAAAACAATCTCCAATCCCAAAACAAATCGTAAATAAATCAAAATCAACCACTTACTTCAATGGCACAAGCTTTGCCTTTACAA
>JAUHXA010000105.1 GCA_030427245.1 Bacteroidia bacterium
AAGTCGTCTGCACGTATGGTCAATAACTCTTTTGAGGTGATTTCTTGATTCATCCAGCAAATCAAACACTTTTTTTTCCTTTTTCCTATTTTTAGTTTACCTTTCAAAAGTCACCGAAACATAAGATTTTCAATTTATTTAGTCTTAGTAAAAAAGAAAAAATAACTTCCCGACCGATATTCCCCTTTTGAAAGGGGGTGGGGTATGTTAGCAAAAGAAAACGGGGAGTTATTTTTTTACCGTCACTTACTTTTGATTATGCCTGTTCGTTTAATAATTTTTATAGTATGTATATTCAATATGTTTCCATTTTTCTAATTTTACTTTTTCTATATTCATGCAATTCTTCTACACCAAGCTCTGCAAAAAAAAATATTGAAGCCACCCAAAAAATCCCCCTTTGCTATTCTAAAGGTGCTCCTCAAAAAAACTTACCTTTCATCAATGAGCAAATATTAGGCGAAATCGCTCAAATTGAAGTAAATGAATCCAAGAAAAAGGATACCACAGGAATGGTATGGATTGAAGGAGGAAGTTTTGAAATGGGAAGAAATATGGAAGATTCAACTTCAAAATCAAATACATTGGGCAGCCAATCTCGTTCTGATGAATTTCCGAAACATACAACCAAAGTAAGCGGCTTTTGGATGGATAAGACGGAAGTAACCAATGCTGAATTTAGCGAGTTTGTAGCGGCTACAGGTTGGAAAACAGTCGCAGAACGTCCGATAAATTTGGAGGAAATCATGGCACAGTTGCCTAAAGGCGCAGAACCTCCTCCTGCCGAAATGTTGCTGCCTGCCTCCTTGGTTTTTCACATTCCCGAAAACAAACAAAAAACAAATTATTCCTTCAATGACTGGTGGAGGGTGGAGAAAGGGGCAAATTGGCGACATCCTTATGGCGAGGGAAGTACGATTGAAGGAAAGGAAAACTACCCTGCGGTGCATATCGCTTGGTACGATGCTTTGGCATATTGTAAGTGGGCGGGCAAACGTTTACCGACAGAGGCGGAATGGGAATATGCTTCGAGAGGAAATCAAAAAGGAAATCGCTATCCTTGGGGAAATGAATTATTGAAGGATTCGCAGCTGCAAGCGAACTATTGGCAGGGTGATTTCCCCGTGAAAAATACGATAGAGGATGGTTTTGAACGTCTTGCTCCTGTGGCTTCTTTTCCTGCAAATGACTATGGGCTATACGATATGGCTGGCAATGTTTGGGAATGGTGTCGAGATTGGTATCATGCTGATTATTACGCTTGTAAGGCTGAAAATGATTTGATTGAAAACCCACAAGGTCCTGACCTTAGCTTTGACCCCTCTATACCAAATAGTTCACAAAAGGTAATCCGTGGTGGTTCTTTTCTCTGCAATGACAGCTACTGTTCGGGTTATCGAGTGACTGCAAGGATGAAATCAAGTCCTGATACGGGATTGGAACATACGGGGTTTCGGGGGGTGAGGTGATGTTAGATATTCTTTATTTTGCTTACTTTTATGCTTAAACTAAATAATATAGGCATGAAACTAAGAATACATGGAGACAATATCGTGGAATGTGAAAGAGCTTTGAAGTTAATTGCAGAGGCTTACAATGGTATTGTGGAAAGAAATGAGTCCTCTATTTATTGTCCTATTTTTTTTATTCAAGCTCAATCCAATCAGACACAAATATTTGAGGTAGAATTATTTGGAGGGCATAATAGATGGGGTTTGAATATAGGAGCAGTATTAGCCAATCATGGTTCGCCGATTAGAGAAGGAGTAGATGCTTACATAACAAAAGTGAATGATGAAAACGAAGAATTGTTATTTGCTATAGAATTCTGTAATGCTTTACCTGCGGGAAACAATGCTTGGCAAAGAAATGGAAGGGCTTTGACTTGTGCAACATTAGGAATTCCCTATTTGTATTTTGCCGAAATTGGAGGAGTTGAATTGAAGGCAGATCGAAGTGTAAAAGCCCCTCGCTTTCCCAATCCTATTGTTCCATTTTCTTATTTGACTACTTCTGTTACTCTAAATACTATTTGCCTTCCTATTTATGAACCTCATCCTGCTATCACTCCTAGACTTAGAGAAAAATTCATACTTACTTTTGGGTTGGCAGAAAGTTTGATTCTGATTAAAAATATTATTGATGAAAAAAGTTTGTATAAGTCGTATAATAAGCTATTAATGAAAGGGTTAAATTTAGTAAAGGTGCTTACCGCATCTAAAGCCCGAAAGACAACCTTAGATAAAGATGATTGGAAAAGCCTTTTAAGTATTAAGACAGGAATTAAAAAAGCTTCATGGCTTAATAAACATGAAATCAAACAACTATGGAGTAAAAAACAAAGTGAAAAATTGAACACTACTAATACTTTTAAAATCCTATTAGCAAAAATTCAACAATTGAACGCATTATCGATTGGAGCAAAAGATATTCCTATATGTTTGATTCCAGTCAAGAAGGTAAAGGCACTAATTGCTATTTTCAAAAGTGTTTATAAATTAAATTCAAATTCTATTATTCAATATTTGCAAAAATTGAATAGCCCCATCTTAATTGTTTGGATAACAGGATTCAAACCAAGAGGTGATGATTCTCGACCAGACAGAGGCTTGATACCTTTAGCAAGAATGCTATTTGGAAATGGGATAGAGGTGCTCACCATTGTTTATGGTCCTGCAAAACCTGCCATGTGGGATATTTTTCATAGGGATCCTTTGGATTTAGCTAAAACAAATGGATTGTGGGAAGCAGTTATCAACTTAAGTGATTTTATTTTTATTGATAGTTCAACATCTTCTACAAATCCGATGGCTTATGCCTCTCCCAATCATTTCTCTCCATCAAAACCAATCATTCATTTTCCAAAAGCAAAACAAATTCCCAACACTTTTTCAGAACATGATGTAGATACAGCCATTCATTTGGTGTTTTCCAAACAAGACCCTCAAGAAATTTATGAATGTATGTGTAATCCTCCAGGAGGAGATTGGAGTGGAATATCTATTTTAAATCCGCATACTCACCATGAATACCGTTGGACTTCTTTACCGAGAGTTTCTCATTCCAAAGGGAAAAGACCAGACCATGTAATCCAATTCAACATTCAGAAAACACATCTATTTTTGGCTATAGAGTCGAAGAATTTAGGGAGAGATTTAGATAAAAACATTGGAATTCGCTTAAAAACTTATTTGAAAGACCTCCTCAGTAACCCTCCAATTGCACACAAAAAACCTACAAGTAAGTGGGAACTCTATGAAGGTGAGAAAAATCCATTGAGTAATTTTGTCATCTTGTCTGTGGGTGCATTTTGTTTCAAAAATGAAGAGGAATTAACCAACGAAATGACCAGAGGGAACTTAGATATTATTTTTGCATTTGATTTTCAAGATAGTCAAAGGTTATCTCTGCTGCATATCAAATCGTCAAAAAAGTGTCGCTTTCTGTTGCCTTATTTCATTCGATTCAGTAAGCAATTCCAAGGGCGGTTGGAAGTTCAAATACACTGATTCATACACAGCATCTATAGTGGTTTTCATAGTTTTAGTAAAAGGAGAATTACCCGTTTTTATCAATAATTTGTGTTTATAAATATTAGTTGGAATAGGATATTCATATTGGCGTTTGCCTGCTTTTCCATCAAAAGTAAGCATCCATTTTGCACCAACTTGATTTAATCGCTCTAATTCTTTAAAGAAATCGTCTATAGACAAGGTTTCTTTTGTATAACGTCCTTTCGTTCCACCATAAGGAGGGTCTAAGAAAACAAAATCGCCTTTACTTGCTACCGCTAAAGTTTCTCTATAATCTATTGTCTTTAACTCAACTCCTTGTAAATAATAACTCCAAGTATTAATAATTTTTTTCAATGTATTTGGATGAATACCTGGACGAGTTAAATGAAATGAATTATTAAAATCTCCTCTAGAATTAAACCGAATCAACCCGTTCACACAAGTTCTCGTCAAAAACAAAAAATCAAAAATATTTCTTTCTTTATTAAAACTATCTCGAACTGCATAATAGACTTCATGTCCTTCTTTCTGTAGTTTGTTCCAACGTTGCTCATATTCCATTGCAGTTTTTTCTGGTTCATCTCTTATTATCTGCCATAAACCTATAAGTTCTGGAATAATATCTCCTGCCAAACCATTTTTTGTGCCTCTAAAAGGAAGCATCGCACCACCTCCGATAAATGGCTCAATGTATTTTTTTGAAGTAGGAATAAATTGACTTAAATAAGGAGCTACTTGTCGTTTACTACCCGACCACTTGATGACAGGAGCTATTTTTTTAGTTGGTTTTTTCAATGTCAGTATCATACAAATAGTTGGTTTTTAATTTTTTGTTCTTCAAATTCAATACGCCTCTTTGCCAAGTCAAAATATTCTTCATTTATCTCATACCCTACACCCTGCATTCCATAATTCAATCCTGCAATCAATTCTGTGCCAGAACCAGCAAAGGGCACTAATAATTTCCCTTCTTTTGTTCCTGCAATCATTAAAATGCGTTCTATTACCCTAAGCGGTTTTTGGGTAGGGTGTTTTCCAAAAGTTAACTCTTCTTTGCGTTTGTTATTTGGTATATCCCAAACTGTACGCTGCTGTTTTCCTGCTTCCTTCAGCATATCTCCTTTAAAGGAAGCAGCCTTAACTGCATCATAATTAAAAATGTATTCCCGTTTTTTACCTCCTGTATGTACCCATAAAATACTTTCATGACTAGCAGTCAATCGTCTTTTTGCCAAATTTGGAAACGCATTGCGTTTGTACCAAACCACTTCATTGATAATTTCTAAACCCAATAATTGACAAGCTACATTTACAAACCCTGCATTGTGGTAAGTCGCATGAATCCATACAGAACCACTTGGTTTAACCAATCGCTTCAATTCATTTAGCCAAGCCATACAAAATTGAAAAATTTCATGTCCACTCAATAAATCCCACTCATGTCCTGCCATTTTCCAATCCCCTCCAAACCCTTTCTTTTTCTTTTCACTGTCATAATTCCACTTTTTGGTAGAAGATGCACCATAAGGAGGGTCACAAATTGCCAAATCAAAAGAATTTTCTTCGTGTTCAGCCATTCCCTTCAAAGCATCCTGTAAATAGATTTGTATCTTATTGGTAATTAATTCACTCATTCTTTTTTGTGTTTTTTGCATATACTGCCAATTCCTCATTGAGTATTTGGATAGCAGAATAGGTCATTTCATTTGAACCATAGTCTTTGATGATTTTTTCTGCAATCAATTTGGATTTCAAAAAACCTTCTGAAACTTCAAAATATAGTCCAAGGTTTCTCAATTGAAGCATAGTAGGTAGTCTAATTCCCCGTTCTATCTTACTCAAAATGGTCGAATCAATATCAGTACCTTTTGCCACTTGATGCAAGGTTTCTTTGCGTTCTTTTCGCAACCGTCGAATGTATGAACCTATTTTTTGAAGAGAAGACATTGAAGTATTTTTTGCCAAAAAAAAACTTGACATTATTTGGCAAATATAAACACTCTTCATTAATTTCCAAAATTAAATCATAATTTTAGCGAAAAATCATTTTCCTCCTCAAAGCATCAACTTAAAATGCGGTGACTTCGACAAATTCCAAAAATCCTTTGTTTCATTTTTGACGGGTGTGGCATCAAGGGTAAAAAAGAACGTTGTTCCTTTTTCTATTTGTGAAACAGCCCAAATCGTACCAGCGTGTTTTTCGACAATGGTTTGCATACTCAACAAACTTACAGTCAATTCTTCAAAATTCTTAGTGTTTTTGAGGGGTTCAAAAGTTTCGAACATCACTTTGGCTTCTTGCGAGTGAAAGCCTTCACCATTGTCTTTGACATAAAAAACATGCTCTTTTCTACCAAATTCGATGATGGCAATCGGGTTTTTCTGAGTAAATTTGACTGCATTGTGTAGCAAATTGGCGAGTAACAAACGTACCAGTTCTTCGTCCGCTCGAATATTCATATCTTCTTGCACCCAAAATCGGATTTCACGTTTGGGGTAACGGCTTTTGAGTTCCGTAGTAATCATTTGCGCTATTCGGGTAACGTTTACCTCCTTCAATTGAAGTGGGTAATGTTTGATTTGTTGAAAATTGAAGATGGCAGCCAACAATCCTTCTAAATTGGTGGCAGATTTTTGAATTTGTTTGATGTATTTTGAGCCTTCTTTGTCCAGACTGCCATTGTATTTTTCCTTCAGTAAATTAGAGTGCAGTTTTACATCCGTAGCAGGCATTTGTAAGCCCTTATAAAGCGCGTGATTGAAAAATTGCAGTTCCTTTTCTAAGGTTTTGATGTCTCGATTTTGCTGCAGTATCTTTTCATCTTTGTTCTCCATATATTTTTGCAACTCGCCCCACCTCTTTTTGTATTGACGAATACACCACAAAAAACCCAGCAAAATACCCAATGCGAAGATAATAAAGCCAATCGTTAGTATTTTCCACAATCCCATATCAGAAGCTTCTGAAGTCTGATTTGTCGTAGTATGGTTTGAAATTGTTTGTGTTGTTGTGGGCTTGTTATCCAGCTTTGGAGTAGGCCATGATACATACAAATCAGAGTCGGAGTCGGAAACAGCTAACATATTTTCCTCAAAAGCAATTGTTTCTTCTAAGCAACTACTGTCTATCACAACCATTGCATTTATAGAATCCATTGCAGCTGCTACCTTCAATCTCTCTAGCTCTTCTCTTCTTGTATTCTCTTTCTGTTCTTTTTTTAATAGGGCATGTGCTTCTGCCTTATCAAAGCTCATTTTTGAAGCGGTCTCTTCTCCCATTAGCTTCTGGGCAGTACCCAATTGTTGATACAAATATTCAAAATCCGCCTCTAATTTTAATTGTTCAAATAACCGAATACTTCGATTGTAATAATTGGATGATTTGGTGTATTCACTGTTTTCAAAATACAACTCTCCCAAGTTTTTCAAGGTTTCTGCTAAATCTTTACTGGATTTGAAAGAGGTAAGTAATTCCAATGCAGATAGGTTGTATTGAATTGCCACATCTATTCTCTTTTTGGCCTGATAACTCTCTGCAATTTTTTTGAAGGTCAGACCCAAAGATTTTTTTTCTTTTTGGGCTTCAAAAATTCTTTTTGCTTTTAAAAAATAAGGAATTGCTACATCAAACTTTTGGAGTTGGTGATAAGTGCTCCCGATATAGAAATAAATCTCGCTTTGAAGTTTCGAATCTTTTAAGGAATCTGCTACTTCAGCCGCTTTCCTATACGCAGTAACCGCTTTGAGGTATTTTTTTTGTCTTTCAAACAAATTACCTACTCCTAAATGCAGTGTATATATAAGATGCTTATTGTCTGTACTTTCTGCAATAATTAATGCCGAATTGTAATAGATGAGTGATTCATCAGGCAAAGTATCCTTCAATTGGTTGCCCAATTCTATCATGACTTTCATGCGTTGCTCATCATCAGATAAAGTATCTAATACCAGCTGTAAACTATCGGTTTCAGCCGAAGAATAGGCATTTTCTGTAGTCATTGTCCATAAACCTACAAGTGTAATTATCAAAAAAAATAATGATTTCATGGCTTGTTATCAGTCACTAAGAGTGTGGAAAAGTGAATATCACATTACAACAGTATAACCTGTATAAATAACAAGTCAATTACTACTGCAAATGATTATGGGCTTATTTTGTGGGCTTTTGAAATGGGAAGATATGGACTGGGTGTATATACTATTTGGGGGGAAATAGTAAGTAAAAGCAATAATCTCGCCAAACTAAATAGAAGATGCGTGTTGGCGAGTTGAATAAAGGGTGATTCTAAAAAAAATCAATATCAAATACCTAATCTACTTTTTGCCTCCCATATAGATGTAGTAAAAGTTTGACCAACCCTTAACAAACGTTAATCAGCGTTAAAAAAAGAGGGCTTTAGTTAATTTACTTGCTATTAACCATTTTTTAGCATATATTAGTAGCATAATTAAGAAATGAACATCACACTTTTTTTATCTTCAAACCATCAAAAATATTGAGTGATATTTTTTTTTCTAAATAGTTTATTGTTATTAATTGCAGAATTATATTTTTTTGATTTTCAAAAAGATACTACAATTCGTCCTTTTACCATCCTTTAACAATCAATCTTTCATTTGTCATTTTTACATGACATATCATACTAATGGCTGTTCAAAAAATAGCTAAACAGGAAAATATTATCTAACCGAATACATAAAATATTTTTTACTATGAAAAAATTACAATCGCTTATTTTAGCCCTATCCTTGTTTGCAATAGGTTTGACTTCTTGCGAAAAAGAAGTAGTCAATCCTCTCCAAATACCCGTTTCTGAACAAATCTCTACTTCGTCATCTGATTTACTCGTTCCTGATGGAGGTGCTACTATTATAGTAGATCAAATAGGAACCGTGATGAGAGTTGAAGGCACTTATATTATTAGTTCACAAGGAAAAACTTATCTCCCTAATAACCTATCAGAAGACTTTCAAGCCCACAAATTGAAGGTGTTTTTTGTAGGAAAAATACGCTCAAATGCTGCAAAAGAAGATTTGATTCCTATTGAACTCATAAAAATATCGGCGACTGATAAACCCATCGAACTTCCTGATATCTCCTCAAGAACAACAGCAGTAGATAGAATCAATAGGTAGAAACACAATCAAGATTAATTTCCTCTGCAATAGAAGCAGACAATCAGGCCGTCAGCTACTTCAATCACAATTGGAGTAGCTTTTTTGTTTTTCTATTAAAACGTATTGGAAGTTCTACTTTTCCTTAGTATTTTGGCACAATAATTTCGTTTACAAAAAATGACGATTGCCATGAATAATTTTTATTACTACCTGTTTTGTTTCATTATATGTTTGACCTTTTCCTGCAATACCCCCGAAACTTCAACTGATTCAAAATCAGACTCTACGCCTATCTCTACAGAAGAAAAAATTTCCTCTTCTGATACCAATAGTATAAAAGAAAATCCCATTAAAAAAGCTACTACAACTGAAGAAAAAATAGCAGTTATCAGAAGCTTATATAAAGACATTCAGGACAATATAGATGACTTCAAGACCAAAAAGAAACCTTATACAGGTGAAACAGAGGCTCTCGTCAGCGGGGAACTGACTGCTTATATGAAGAATGGAAAAATTGTGAAGCTTAGTGATAAAGCTGAAGAAGATCATGGTCCTGGCGAAAATGAATTTTTCTTTATCAATGGAACATTGTTTTTCCTTTTTAGTCAAGTGATGACCGTTGAAATGACCGAAAAACCAAACATTCATGTACGTGAACTCCGATTGTATTTTGATGAAACTGGAAAAATCATTGATGCGCTCGTCAAAACCAAAACTTTCAAAAATGGAGAAAACATTGATATGAGCACAGTTGCGAATGAGAAAGGAGAGAACCTTATAAATTCCACAGAAGAAGCAGAATACTACAATCAACTGGCAAACGAAACAATAGATTTTTTCAATAGCAAAGAAAGTTTTGATGAATTTTATGGCAACGAATAAATCAGTATTTTTCTATATACAACTGCTTTAATAAGAGACAATCCTCTTTGCCAAAGTGAATACTGACCCAATGCAGGCCCCACCAATAATCACTCGTGTTTAGTTCAATTTCTTCGGATGTATTGGCTTCAAACACTTCTAGTATTTCACCCCATTTATCATAGACCTTAACCGTCACCGTTTTTAACTCAAAGGAGTCAAAACCAAAAACCATATTCTCATAACCCCCATTTTTTCTATTTTTACGATGAACCGACCGTTCCAATTTGCCCATATCTACTCCAAAAGTAACCTCTGACAATAGGTGAATACTTTTGTCTGCCCTTAACTCAATCAAATAAGGTTGGTCGTTTTTAATCGGAAAATCGTATAAACAAGTGTTTTCTGGAATTTCTATATCATCACAATAAATCCCCACCGAAGGGCTTCCACAAGGAGGTATCATTATCGAATAAATTGCCCTGTCTTCCAACATAGAAATATCAAAAAAATCCTCTCTCATTTCCATTAATTGTTCTTCTCCCTCTGATTGTTCTTCTCCCTCTGATTGTTCTTCAACAACATCTACACTTCCATAGAAATCATAAAAAACAGGAGTTTCATCAAACTCATCTATTGTATAAGTCGGCAATTCTCTATATCCTATTACATCTACCAATATCACTTCAACATCACTTTCCTCAATGTTTTCAAACAGTTCGGCATATTCCAATACTTTCAATTCACCTGAGACCTCTTCTTCAAGAAAATCGCTCAGATTAAGTTCTTCCGTTTGTGTACTTTCCGCTTCTTGTATTTGGCTATTGGTGTCGAAACCTACAGTCAATAAAGCCAAAGTATCAATTGGAAAAGAATCAGTTTGAGCCAAAAGATTGAAGGAAATAAAAATAAATAGGCTAAAAAATAAGAGGCATGATTTCATATACTTATCAATTGGGTTAAGTCATAAAAGTATGCCCAAATCCAATGACAATATAACTTGTAACCTCTATTCGTTCCAAAAGTCAACTTTGCCCATTATTTCTTCAATGCCCGTTTCTTCACCATCCCACCCTTTGTATCCTTAATGCCATTCATAATCATAAACGCATGTTCATCAATCTTGTCAATTTCCGTCTTCAACCTTGCCAACTCTAGTCGGGTAATCACTGTAAAAATAATGTTCGTTTTCTTCAATGCTTCCCCTTCTTTTGCAAACCCCTTTTTCCCTTGATACACTGTACAACCTCGCCCCATCTCTTCGGTAATCGCAAATCGAATTTCCTCATTCAAATCCGAAATAATCGTCACACCAATATATTCCTCTACTCCATCTATCACAAAATCCACCGTTTTGGCTGCTGCCAAATAAGTCAAAATCGCATACAAAGCCGTTTCAACAGAAAGAATATATGCTCCAAAAGAAAATATAATGACATTGAAAACCAAGATAATGTCTCCAATACTCAAACCTGTTTTTTTACTCAAAAAAACAGCTAAAACCTCCGTACCATCAAGCACCGCACCGCCACGCATTGCCAATCCAATTCCCAACCCCAAGAAAAACCCACCAAATACCGCAACGAGCAGCTTATCAGAAGTCACAATCGGATAATGAATAAAATGTACGACCAAAGCCAAACAACTAATGGCAATCAAACTTTTAATGGCAAACTTTTTACCAATAGTCTTAGAACCCAATAACAAAAAAGGCAAGTTAATCGCTATTAAAAGTATAGACAAAGAAATCCCTGTCACCTCTTCAGTCAATAGCGAAATCCCTGTTACTCCTCCATCAATAAAAGAATTAGGCAACAAAAAACCACCCAAACCCAAGCCTGCTGTCACAACCCCTAAACCAATCAATAATATTTCCTGCAAAAAATGACTAACTTCTACATTGTAAATCTTGGCTTCTTTCGCAAGTTGTTTTGCCCCTACTTTTTCTTTTCTTTGTTCGTGTCTTTTTTTTAAGGCTTCAATAATAACTCTTTGGAATAGTGGGTTCATAGGGTGATTTATAATGTTTATATTTGTGATGATTTTGTAAAAATAGAACAATACCATGAAACAACAAGGACTTTTAGACATTCCTAAGCTTCAAAAAAAAGTAAAAAAAGGTAAAATAGAAACCGTTGTGGTAGCATTTACAGATCATTACGGACGACTAGTAGGTAAACGTTTCGATGCAGATTTTTTCTTGGAAAGCGCAGTAAAAGATGGCACACATAGCTGCAATTATTTACTCACAACAGATATGGAAATGGAACCCGTTGAGGGGTATCAATTTGCGAATTGGGAACTTGGATACGGAGATTTTCACCTCGTTCCAGACCTCAGTACCTTGCGAATAGCTACTTGGCTCAACAAAACTGCCATTGTATTATGTGATGTTAAAAACGAAAAAACACATCAATTTGTAGCAGAAGCTCCACGTTCTATTTTGCGAAAACAAATTGAAGTAGCACAAGAAATGGGCTTCAAAGGTTTTGCCGCCTCCGAATTGGAATACTACCTTTTTGAAAACAATTACCATCAAGCCTTCAATCAACATTACCAAGACCTTCAACCCGTAGGCTGGTACCTCGAAGATTACCACATTCTGCAAGGCACTCGCACCGAACCCTTCAACGCTGCCGCTCGCCGTCACTTAAAAAGCTCAGGTATTCCTGTCGAAAATTCCAAAGGAGAATGGGGTTTAGGACAACATGAACTGAACATCAAATATGCCGAAATTCTCGACATGGCAGGGCGACACATCATTTATAAGCAATGCCTCAAAGAATTGGCAGATAAAATGGGGCTGTCCGTTACCTTCATGGCAAAATACCACAGCGATAGAGCAGGATCAAGCTGTCACATTCACTTGAGTTTGTGGCAAGACGGCAAAAACGCTTTTGCAGGAAACACCCAATTCGGCCCAGTTCAGTGTTCAGATATTTTTCGATGGTTTTTAGGAGGTTGGATAAAACACGTTCCCGATGTCATGCCATTTTATGCGCCCACCATAAATTCCTACAAGAGGTATGTAGACGGATCTTGGGCTCCTACTCGATTAGCATGGAGTTATGACAACCGCACCGCAGGATTTAGAGTTGTAGGAAGTGGTCAAAGCCTTAGGATAGAATGTCGAATCCCTGGCGCAGACTGCAATCCTTATTTGGCTTTTGCAGCAGCATTGGCCTCAGGCTTAGATGGAATAAAAAATCAAATTGACCCACCCAAAATTTTTGAAGGAGATATTTATGCCGCCAAACATTTACCAAGAGTTCCTTACACCCTTGCAGAAGCTATTGACAAAATGGAAAACAGTATTTTTGCCAAAACAGCTTTTGGAGAAGAAGTCGTGACCCATTACCTTCATCACTTCAAAAACGAATTATCGGCCTACAATCAATCAGTTACTGACTGGGAACGAAAGCGTTATTTTGAGAGGATATAGCAATGAATTAAAAAATTAGTTAGCAACCAACCCCATTCACATTTTTTAATTTTACAATCCAATATTTTTCATTTGATTTCAAACAACTATGAAAAAGTCTCGATTTCAAGATTTAATTCCCATTGATTTTTTAGAAAAGGCTCGACAGCAAGCAGAAAGAATATTAATAGACGTTCGCACAGCTGCCGAATACAACGAATCTAACTTGGAAGGAGCGGTGAATATCAACATCAAACACCAAGATTTTGTGGAAGAAATTAATGAGTTGGACAAAGACATACATTATTTTGTTTATTGCAGTTTTGGAATCAGAAGTGTAAACGCTTGCAACTATATGGCTATGTTGGGCTTCAAAAACTTATACAATCTGAAAGGAGGTTTGGCAGCCTTAGAAACAATAACTGAGGATAAATAATCACTCAAAATGAGCGTAAGAATTCAGGTTGTCTGCCTTTTATTCCTCTCAAGTGTAGCTTATTATATTCTTGCTTACCAAACCCTTCGCACCGAAGTTTATCAAGTTTTTTCCTTGTTTGGAGTTTTGTTTTTAGCCTATGGTTTGCTGTATAGATCTGCCCAAGATACTTCTACCTATAAATGGCTTCTCATTGCAGCCTTTCTATTTCGAGTTTTACTATTGTTTGCCTTGCCCAATCTATCCGATGATTTTTACCGCTTCAATTGGGATGGACGTTTGCTCGGCAACGGTATCAGCCCCTTTGAAGCCCTCCCGATTCATTTTTTAGATGGGATGTATTCAGGTATGGTTCCTGACAATATTAACCTCACGCTTTATTCCCAACTCAATTCGCCCCAATATTTTACCATTTATCCACCTGTTTGTCAATTCATATTTTGGGTCAGTTGTTGGTTTTTTCCCAATGATCTCTACGGAGCAACGGTCTTAATGAAAGTTTTTTTGTTGTTCTTTGAAGTGGGCAGCATTTACCTATTGCATCAGATGGTTCAAGTTTTTGGAATTGCACCTAAGAAGGTGTTACTTTATGCCCTTAATCCTTTGGTGATTGTCGAATTGACGGGAAATTTGCATTTTGAAGCTGCCATGATTTTTTTCACTTTGTTGGCGGTGTGGTTTTTAATTGAAAAAAATAAAACAGGATGGATCTTTTCTGCAATAGCTATGGGCTTGGCAGTTAGTTCCAAACTCATTCCACTGATTTTCTTGCCTTTTTTTATTTTCTATTTGGGCTGGCGAAAAAGCATTTTGTATGGTGGTATAGCAGGAGTGGTGACATTGATCGGTTTTTTGCCTTTATTCACCTTTGATATCCTTCAAAATCTGCTTTCAAGCGTTGGGCTCTATTTTCAAAAATTCGAGTTCAACGCCAGCATTTATTACCTCGTTCGATGGATAGGCTACCAACAATATGGCTACAATATCATCCAAACAGCAGGACGCTATTTGGCAATTTTGACTTTGGTGAGTATTCTATTGTTTGCTTTTTGGAGAGGAATTTTATTAGGAAGAAGGGAAGATGGATTAGAAACAAAGAAAATACACTTATTAAAGACCCTTTCTTTGCTGCAAAATTATCTATTTGCTCTGTTGATTTACTTTGCCCTTGCCAACATTGTCCATCCTTGGTACGTTAGCAGTTTGGTAGTTTTGTGCATTTTCACCCCATTTCGGTTTCCCATTCTTTGGTCGGGTATGGTGGTTTTGACTTATTACACCTACCTGACCGATGCCTATACCGAAAACTTGTATTTGGTTGCATTTGAGTACATGGCTGTATATGGGTTTTTGATTTGGGAAATCATTATTCTTAGGCGCAAGATGCAAGAAGAAAAACGAAAGAATTTGATTTTATTAAAAAAATAAGTTTCTGGTTTAGACTTTTGAAGTCTCTCATAATGAAAGTTCTCTAACCTAATGGTAAGCCTACTTTTTCTAAAAGGTTAAACTTCAATATTCTTTTTCTCAAAACAACACAACAAGTCCATGCGATTTTTTTTCTATATTCTATTGACATTCTTTTGCTTCCCTTCAATGAGCTATGCCCAATGTTCATTCACCATTGAAGGAGACAATCCCATTTCAGATTACTGTTTTGAAGCCTCTGCGAATCTCAATTACACCCTTACAGGAACGCCCACAGGAGGTACATTCAGTGGCAATCACGTATCAGGAAATACATTCAGCCCACCCATTACGGGATTTATCGGCGAATTTGACATTACTTATACCGTCAATGCTTGTTCTGTTACCGAAACGGTTACGATTGGTGCTTTCTTCAATCTCAATGGACAGAGTGGAGATTTTTTCTGTTTGGAAGATGCGCCTTTTGGGCTCCAAGCCAATATTGCAGGAGGGGCTTTTAGTGGCGAAGATGTGATTGGAGCAGGTTTTGCTCCGTCAGAAGCAGGCGAATACGATATTACATACACGACTTCAAATGGTTGTGCCATTACCCGAACCATTGAAGTAGGCCCTTCTTTCGGCATTGAAGGCGTAAACACCGATTTGGGAGGCCTCAATATTTGTTCAGGCAGTTTACCTGCTATCTTGATAGGGAATCCTTCGGGAGGTACTTTTTCGGGACCAGGCTATCTCGGTGGACAGTTCAATCCTGCGGTTATTCCAGGGAGTTTCAATATTACATACACCGTTGCAGGTTGTGGAAGTGTCACGCAAACAATTACGGTAGAGGGCGTTGGTGAAAATGCCATGATTGACGAAAGCAATTTGTCGCCTCAATATTGTGAAACGGATGAAACGGTCGTTACGCCAATGGGCAACTTAGGCAGCAATGCAGAGTTTTTCATCAATGGAAATCAAATCACCACTTTTCAGCCCTTCAATTTGGGGGTAGGTACTTTTGAGTTGTTTTATTCATTTGAAGATGAAAATGGCTGCAATAGTTTGGATTCCTATACCTTCAATGTTTTTCCACCACCGAATCCTGACTTCGATTTGCCTGAACAATATTGCATTGCTGGTAGTACGATTCCTTTAATGCCACTTGCAGGAGTTTCGGGTAATAGCGTGTTTCAGGGAACAGGTGTTGTGACCACAGGCGGCGCACCCATTTTCGACCCAACTGTTGCAGGGCTTGGTACTCATAGCATTAGTCATCAGATTACAGACAATTTGGGGCTTTGTCAGGCTGAAATTACCAAACAAATTACTGTTATGCCTGAAGTAGAGGCAATTTTTGACGGTTTTGGCTCAACGGGTTGTTTTACAGGACGAGACATACTTTTTTATACAGGTAGTTCGAGGGGCGATGATGTTGCCTATTTTTGGAATCTAATTGATGGAACTGCTTTTATTGAAGTCTCTTTGAGTGGTCCAGCAGATACGGTCGAAGTGATTACCGATTCGCCCGAAATCCAGAATTTTACGATAGAATTGGAAGTGACCAATGGTGGCTGTTCGGCAACTTTTCAGCAAACTTTCAACGAGGTGAACTTGATGGTTGATATTTTGACTGAAAATCAAGACATTGAAGCAGGACAAACGGTGAGTATTGAAGCCAATGCATCGAGTGCCAACGGCAGCCCGATTGACCTTCAATGGCAGCCTAACCAGAGCCTTAGCTGCAACGACTGTTTGAACCCTATTGCTTCACCAAGTCAAAGCACTACCTACTATCTATTGGCACAAAATGAAACAGAGTGTACGGTCATGGATTCGATTCGCATCGAAGTACTTTCGGATAATTTGGAAGAAGACATTGTGATTCCAACGGCTTTTTCACCAAATGAAGACAATGTAAACGACCGTTTTCAGGTAGTAGGTCGAGACATCGGATCTGTTCACTTGAAGGTTTATTCTCGCTGGGGTGGAAAGCCTATTTTTGAAGGAGATGGATTGAAGGGGTGGGATGGATTGTATGACCTTCGGTTTGTGGAACAAGGAGTCTATGTGTATGTGGCCGAAATTGTTTTGATTTCGGGCGAAACATTGCAGCGACAGGGCTATGTGACGGTATTGAAATAAGAGTATGACACCTCCATGATTGTTTTATTCATGGTAAGCTCCAGTTCCATCTGACCTTCAAAAAACGAAAATAAACAGATGAAAAAAAAACACAAAACCTTCGATATCAACTGTGGAAAATGTGGTAATTACTTGTTGACTTATCATAAATATGGAGCAGGAAAAGGTATTTTGCGCTTGTATTTCTCCAACATTGCTGCGCCTGATGAATTGGTGAATTTGTTGAGTTTGGAATACGATAGGGTAGGGGATGTTCCCAATCTGCAATGTTCGGAATGTGAGGAAGTGTTAGGCGTTCCCGCATTGAGCAAAGGCGGACGTTGGGTATTTCGAATGCGACAAGGCTATTTTCATCGAAAATTGAAGCGATAAGACTGAAACTTTAGACGAAGGAGTAGTCATATTGGCTAACTGTATGTTTTTTAAGGTGTTGATTTTTATTATTTTATCCTACATCCTACATCCTACATCCTACATCCTACATCCTACAAGCGACTATTCAGCATCCGTCACAATCCCGACCATATCTATCTCCAATGATTGATTGGGACTTTCTACAATCCTACCAATTTCC
>JAUHXA010000178.1 GCA_030427245.1 Bacteroidia bacterium
AAACCACACACAAATCAGGTTGTACCACAGTATCAATCTTATTGCCTTTGACTTTATTTTTGGGTAGTGGCAAGCGTACATCGAAAGGGGCTGCAAAGACATCACAATTTTTGTTTTTGAAATGAATTCCTAACTCAACTGAAAGATTGAAGGAAATACGCTGATGCCTGACATTAGGAGCAGCCATTGGCAACAAACGACCTTTTAGCAATTCTACTCTTTCCTTGAATTGCCAAAGAATGTAATCTGAGTATGTATAGTGCTTGTTGAAATCCAATTGATGTAGAGAAGTAATCATAGGGATTGTTTTTTAATAAACCGTTGTGTAATATAAAAAGTTTCCTTCAATTTTTGCAATGTATTTCAGAGGTATAGGTTTTTCTTTTAGCTTCAATTTCTCCTGTAAACCATCTAAATCCTGCTCTCTAATCTTTGTTTGAGTGAGTTTGCAGTTAAGAGGGTCACTTTTCTATAGTTTTTGGAAGAAGTTTGGTTATTTTTGGTGAAAAGAAGTAGATTGTTGGCTGAATTTAATTTGGATAGATAGCAATGAAATTAAAAAGTATATACATTAAGGGTTTTAAAGACCCTGAACGTGAGATTAATTTGGAGTTTTCGGATGAACCCATTACGGTGATTTATGGGGTGAATGGTTCGGGAAAAACGACTTTGTTGAGAATATTAACAGCTGTATTAGATAGAAATGAGGCTGTTTTATTGAAAGAAAATGTTCATAAAATTATTATTGATTATGAGAATGGTCAAAAATATAAACTCATAGTAACAAGAGAAAAATCTTTTAAATTTCATTGGGAAGATAAGAATGGTTTATGTAATTCTGCATATAGCGATTTTGGAGTAAATAGAGGTTTAGTAGAAGGAACAATAACAGAGGGGGACTTTGAAAGAATTTTTGGTAAAATACTTGATAAAGGGTTCTATGAATATTCAAGGAATCGGAAATATAACAATATAAATGATTTTGATTATGAATATGAAATAGAAGAAATTAGGGATCAAATAAATACTCAAATGAATGAGTACTTTACTTCGACTAAACAGCAAAAACTCTCTCTTATCTTGGGAGCATCTGCTTATGATACAAATAATATTTTTAAATTATTAATGGGTAAAGAAAATTATGAGAAGTCGTTTAATGCTAATGTACCGAATATATCAGCGGATGTTTTAAGTATTTCCGATTTAGAAAAAGCAATAATTAGGCGTTATAGAGAAGGAGAAAAATTGATGTTGAAAAAGGCTAAGAATGCTTTTTTAGAGACATTAGAAAATGCTTTTTTATCACAAAAAAATGGTTATGATGTAGTTTTAGAAGATAATTTCGAAGTAAAACTAGATAATCAAGTAGATTTTGTTGAGAAATTATTGATGGAAGAAGAAGATACGACTATTATTAGAAGACTAAAAGAATATATGCAAACTAGGGATAACAGTATTTTAAATGAGAATAACATACTGAAAATTTTACTTATAAATATTTTAGAGAAAGCAGAAGAACCCAATCCTGAATTGAAGTCTATTGAAAAGCTAATTAAAATATTTAATGACCATTTATTTTATGATAAAAAATTAATAGTAACATCGGAAAGTGCATTTATAGAATTGCAAAACGGAAATAAACATTCCTTAAGTGAATTATCAAGTGGAGAAAGACATCTTCTAACTTTTCTAACCTTGTTTTTAATTATTGGTAATGATAGGAACTTCTTCTTTATAGATGAACCTGAAATATCATTGAACTTAAAATGGCAGGAAAAGCTTTTATCACTTTTAAGTGAATTAAGTCCTAATGCCCAAATTATTGTAGCGACACATAGTCCTGCAATTGCAAGTAGAAACACTAATTATTTAAAAGAATTAGTCTAAGCGATATGTCTCTGAAATATAAATTGAACCATATAGTCGTTAAGGCTATTATGTCTAAACAAGCGGTTATTATAGTTGAAGGCAAAGACGATAGAAAGATTTATCAGCGAATGATTGACGAGTTGAAAATTGAAGCAGTTGTTTGGCAGGTCAATGAGTTTAAAGATTACCACGCGGGTTGTAAAAGCGTGATTGAAGCAATTCAC
Source organism: Bacteroidia bacterium (assembly GCA_030427245.1). Taxonomy (GTDB): domain Bacteria; phylum Bacteroidota; class Bacteroidia; order Chitinophagales; family UBA2359; genus JAUHXA01. The sequence goes on from JAUHXA010000178.1 coordinate 2,094, forward strand.
ATTTTACAGCCCAAATTTGAAGAGAGAACTGAAAATATCCATTATGTTTTGGGCATTATTGACCGAGATTCACGCCCGTATAGACCTATTCAAGAAGACGAAATAGATTATAAAAGTTTGAAGGGTTTGCTCGTTTTGAAACATTACTCGATTGAAACCTATTTTGCAACTAAAACCAATCTGAAACGCATGATTGCCAAAATGACACATCTTTTGGAGCGAGACATAAGTGAGGAGGCGATAAGATTTGTAGAGCAAAATATTGAAGATTCTCTGGAGGGTTTGTACTATATTTCTTTAGAGGCATTGAGAAATGCTTGTGATATAGGGTATGAGGCAGTTATTGGCTACAAAGGAGATGAAAAAGGACATAAGGTGTCTGAAAAAAAATCGAGAACCTATCTTTTGAGTCAAATATTACCGAAACAAACGGATTTAGATGCCTTCGCCAAACTTCCAAGAATTGCCGTTTCCATCAAAGACATTAAGCAAATCTGCAAAGGTAAATGGTTCTTATACAACTATATTTACAGAGCCAATTATCATATTCAACAATTGAGTGAAAAATGCAGAAAAGGAGAGATTCCTCGTTGTCGTTCTTGTTCAGTAGGAAATTTCAAAGATTGCCTTTATACTTTGAAAGCCAATTATAAAGGTCAGGCATTGTACGATGATATATTGGAGTTTGTAGATTGGGAGGAGTGTTCAGATATTGTGGAGAAATTTAAGCAATTAGTGAAATAAAATCAAAAAGTAATTTAATAAACTATGTACAAAATCTACAATTTAATTCTTCTAAGTTTTTTTGTATTCCTATTAACAGCTTGTTCAACTACTTCAAAAAAAGAAGAACAAAAGCCAATCGAAACTGAAAAAACGGCTGCAAAAAGCACAGAACAACACCGTCCTCATTACCATTTCACACCTCCTTCCAAATGGATGAATGACCCAAATGGAATGGTCTATTATGAAGGCGAATACCATCTGTTTTACCAGTATTATCCCGACAGTACCGTTTGGGGACCGATGCACTGGGGTCATGCGGTCAGTACGGATTTGGTGAAATGGGAGCATTTGCCGATAGCTTTGTATCCCGATTCTTTGGGTTTGATTTTTTCGGGTTCGGCAGTGATAGACTGGAAAAATACGAGTGGATTGGGTGAAAATGGACAGCCTCCAATGGTGGCGATTTACACCTATCACTTGATGGAAGGAGAAAAAACGGGTAGGCATGATTTTCAGACACAAGGCATTGCCTACTCTAATGACAAAGGACGCACTTGGACAAAGTACGAGGGCAATCCTGTGATTCCAAATACCGACAATATCCACGATTTTCGTGACCCCAAAGTATTTTGGC
>JAUHXA010000106.1 GCA_030427245.1 Bacteroidia bacterium
CTCAAATAGTTTCCTCCAAATCCGCTATCAAAATTTGGGTATCATTATACGTTCCCTGCAAGTTGTCCGCATCTGCAACAGGCGCAAACAATGCCATTTCACAATATCGAATCGTCTCAATAAGTTTGTCTATCATCGAATCAGGTACATTTTTAGCCTTCAATAAAGCCCGAATGTTGTCCTTCGACAAATCAGTCGTTTGCAGGTTGAGTTTGTCACTCAAGTAGTCCCAAATCGTTTTGACCACTTCATTGTAAAAACCCTTCTTGTTGTTTTGTTTCATAAACTGCTCGGCAGCCGTTAAACGCTTACTTGCTACTTGCAGGGCGAGTCTACGCTTTAAAGAAATAGTATCCGACAGCATTGCTTCTCGTTTGCGATGCCATTGAAGGAAAAAGGGAAAAATCAAAAATGGCAGCAAAAATAGTATCCAAAACCAAACGGAAGCGAATATTTTACCTCCTTTTTGGTGAAGTGTAGTTTCCATTTTGATCGGACGAAGATCCGTATCTTCTACCGTTTCTTCTGGAAGCGTTGTTCCATCCCCTTTCATCACCACAAGTTTGTATTTAGGACTGCGAATGATTTTATATTTCTCCGTTTCGGGATCGAAAAAGCTGAACTCTATGGGACCGATATCGTATCGCCCTTGTTCGTTGGCGAGAATGTCAAAAGTGAACGTTTTACGCCCTTTGACTTTTCCGTTTTGATTGTAGGTGCTTTCTTGTATCTCTGGCTCAAAGGTTTCGAGTCCTTCTTTGACGGTCAATTGTGGAGCTTCTAAGAGTTTGACATTTCCTTCCCCTCCAATAATAATGTTCATTTGAACTGTTTCGCCTTCTCGAATCGCACTTCGGTCGAGTTTTGCAGACATTTGATAATTTCCCACTCCACCTGCAAAACTTGCGGGTTTGTCTTCTTCTGGAAAGGAGTAAATGTTGATGTCTAAAGTATCGCTCAATACGGTGATTTTTTCACGGCGATGAGAACGAAAAAAAGAACGACGATTGCCTACAGGAATTTGTGCCACGATTTCTACTTCCATTGGTGTAATCGTCAGTGTACCCGACCTTTGAGGAAAAAGAGCATATTCCTTCAGATTATAAGTCCGATAGGAGACGCTGTCTATCATCTCAATATTTCCCGCTTCCAATCGCTGAGGGGTCAAATCTTGTACCCAAAAACCCGTCAATTGGGGTGTTCCAATGATGGTATAATCGGTGACATCTACGGCGGTGTAAAGCCGATAATAGGCATTTACCTGCTGCCCTTGATAGGCATTGAGGGTGTCTGTAATGATTCGCAGAAAAATTAGGGATTCGAGATCGGTCGCATCTACCGTTGGAGGGGCTGTTTGCATTTGCCCTTGTCCTTGTTGGTTATTGTTACCCGAACCTTTTGACACGACTACTTTTACCTTACTGCTTCTCATGGACTTCTGTTTGCTCACCACTGTAGCCGAAGGAATCGTAAACACTCCTTGTTTTTTGGGAGTCAATACATAAATAATGCTGGCAGATTGGGTCATCTTACCGTTAATGATTTGAACAGACTGCTGACGATTGGGACCACTAACGATAAAAAAATCGGACAAATCTGGAGCTTGAAAATCGTCCATGCTTGCGCCTTGAAGGGTATAGCTGACTTCAAAACGCTCACCTTCCCTCACTTGCACACTTTTGGGACTGACATCAAAAGTTTGTGCATGAGCGCTGCTTAAGGTGAGTAAGCAGATTAAAATTAAAAAGAGGGTTTGTTTCATTTGCACAAAAATAAAAAATAAACTTCTATTTTAGTGCTTATGGTTTCTCAAAGTAAAAATGTTGTCTTTAGAGGTTGAGAAGTATTAATATCGATGGATTTCACCTTTACTTTGTTTGTATTTGAGGACAATAGACTGTTGAGAATCATAATTAGCCGCAATTATCAGATGGAAGGATAGAATTATTTGAACAGTGTTTCTTAATTTGGTGGTTTTTATTCAAATGCTTGTCTATGCCCATCACAAGGAAAGAACAACACAAAGCTACTCGAAAAAATATTCTTCAAACCTCATTGAGATTGTTTGCTATAAAAGGATATGAAGGCACTTCCATCCGCAATATTGCAGAGGAGGCCAATATCAGCGTGGGTTTGCTGTACAACTATTTTGAGAAAGGCAAGAAGGAATTGCTGAAAACGATTTTTTTAGAGGGTTTTGGTGTAATTAAGGCGATGTTTAAGAAAGAAAGACATCGAGATTTGACTTTGGAAGTTTTTCTTCAAAATACTTTTAGATTGATTCGGCGACATCCCGATTTTTGGCGTTTGTTCTACAGTATCCGTATGTCATCGGTGGTTCAGAATCTGTTGGAGGAAGAAGTTGAAGAAATGGTCGTATTTGTACATTACCATTTTCAAGTATTATTGAAAACCACAAAAGTAGAACCAACTTCTACCGAAGCCCATATTTTATTTGCTACTGTGGATGGACTTATGAATCACTATATTTTTCAAGGGGAGCAATATCCTATTACTAAAGTGATTCGTAGATTGGAGGAGAAATATTCGAGTGTTTAGATGAATAGCTGTGTGCAGGTGATTTAAAAATTAATGGCAGTGTTATTGCAGCCATTAAAATAGAATTTCTTATTTTCAGTAGAAAAATGCCATGAACCTAACAACTGACACCCTACTTGCAGAAAGATACTGTGATGAAGGAAAACGATTGGACGATGAAGGAAACCTTAAAGAATCCATCCAACAATACGAAAAAGCAGCCCAGTTGTATCAAAAATGGGAATTATGGGAGAAGTATTTGGAAGCCAAAAGTGAAATCGGATACAAATATATCTTTTTGGGACAATTTGAAAAAGTCAATCTATTACTTCAAAAAATCCTTGAATTAGCCTCACAAAAACTCTCCAAAAACCACCCTATTTTTGCCCATATTTACAACAGTTTAGGATTGGCAGCTTCTTACCAAGACAAGCACAAGGAAGCTTTAGAGCATCATCATAAAGCCTTAAAAATCTATCACATAAAAGGCAAAAGAACCATAGAAATCGCAAATACCTATGCGTATATTGGAGTTTGTTATGAACGCATGATGATTTCAGATAAAGCTATCAGTTATATTCACAAAGCTCTTGAGATTCAATTAGACCTTTTAGGACATTCACACTCCGAAATTGCAGTTACTTATGGTGACCTTGCCAGCGCTTACATGAACAAAGAAGATTTTGATAAAGCACTGTCTTATCACCAAAAAGCACTAGACATCTTCCTAAAATCCTCCCATGATCACCCTCATAACCTTGCTGCGCTTTACACCAATATGGGCACTTGCTATAGAGTGAAAGGTGACTATAGCCAAGCCCTGCAATACTTTTACAAAGCACTGAATTTAAACCTAAAAGTATGGGGAGAAGCACATACCGAAACAGCAATTTGTGGCTACCAGATTGGAATATGTTTAGAAGGGAAAGGAGAGATATTGCAAAGCATACCCTACTTCCAAAAAAGTCTAACAACACTCCAAAAAATATATGGGGAAGTTCATTATTATGTAGCAGGAGGTTATCACAATTTGGGTAGAAGCTATCGTAAATTGAGAGACTTTGACCAAGCAATTGAATGTTTCCAAAAAACACTGGAAATACACCTACAACTATTTGAAGAAACCCATCCTCAGATTGCCAATTCTTACAACAGCATTGCGGTGACATATAGGCAGAGTGGGAATCTTAGGCAGGCTTTGAGTTTCTACCACAAGTCCCAAAAAATATATGAACAATATGGAAAAAAGTCCAATCAACAGGCAAATGTCTATAAAAACATAGGTGAAATCCACTTCAAAAAAGGAGAATACAAACTGGCATTGTTGTTTTCTCAAAAAGCATTGAGGCTTCTTATACAAGACTACGATAATGAAGATATTTATCATTCCCCCGTTTTAGAAAAGTACACAGCCTCTCTAAACCTGTTAAATACACTTCACCAAAAAGCCCTTATATTTTACCATCTATACAAAAAAACTCACCAAACAAAAGACCTTCAAGCTTCCTGCAATCAATACCAACTCTCGCTACAACTCATCGCACAGATGCGTCAAAGCTACAAAGCGGAAGGCTCAAAACTCTTCCTTGCCAAAAACTCTTTTGAAGTATTTGACCAATCCATTCAAGTTAGTTTGAAACTTTCAACGCTCCTAAATTCCTTCAAGGAAAAAGAAATGGCTTTTATCACCTCCGAACAGTCCAAAGCCTATCTCCTTCTTTCAAACCTCAAAGAAAATGATGCCAAGACGACTGCCCACATTCCTAAGGAGCTAATTGAAAAAGAAAAACAACTGAAAGTAGAACTCAATTTCTTGTCCAAAAGCATCGCCAAACAAGAAGCAAAAAACAACGAAGAACCTGAAAACCAAGAATTATTGTTGAAATTCCAAAGTGATTACTTTGACCACAAACAACAATACGACCAACTCATCACACAGTTTGAACAAGACTACCCTGCCTACTATCAATTGAAGTACAGTGTCGAAATGGCAAATGTAGAGCAAATACAGGCTTATTTGCAGCAAGGGCACAACACTGGACTCAACCAAAAAGCGGCACTGATTTCCTATTTTGTAGGGGAAAAAACCATTTACATTTTCACTTTTACCGATTCTCTTTTTGAAGTCCAAGAAATTTCCAAACCCCTTCACTTCAGTGATTTAATAGAAGATTTACAATCAGCACTTCAATTAATTGATTTAGAAGACTTCGTTAAAGCTGCAAGAGAATTGTACCAACTGTTGATTTGGCCCATTGAAGCACAAATAGAAGACATACAAAAATTGGTCATTCTTCGACACGATATTTTGGAGTATATACCGTTCGAAGTCCTTTTGACCCACGACCTCTCTCCTACTTCAAATCCAACTTATGCCAATCTTCCTTACCTCCTCCAAGATTTTGAGATTTGCTATCATTATTCCGCAACTCTATTACTCAATGGCATTGCCAAAAACCAAATTACCAAAACCTTGCCCAACACTTTTTTGGGCTTTGCGCCTGTCACCTTCAACGGCGAAAAACCGATAGAATTGGCACTGGAAAGCAAACGAGGGCAAAACAAGATTTTGAGGAGCAATCAAGCTGGAGAACAGGCATTGCAGCAGTTGCCCAATACCGAAACGGAAGTAAAAGAGGTTTACCAACTCTTTCAAGACAAAAAATTGGATGCCAAAGCTTTTCTATATGGTTCGGCTTCAAAGGAAAATTTGATGGAGGAAGTCTCCAAACACAAGTTTATCTTGATTTCTACGCATGGTTTTGTGGAAGACGAGGAGGCAGGATTATCAGGAATTTGTTTGGCGGGAATTAGGAATCAGAAACAAAACAGCCTTACCCATAGCCTATTTCGAGACTTCGAAGAATTGAATACCGAAAAGAATATAAAGGACGGGGAGTCAGAATTTAGGAATCAGTGGACAAACACTCAAACACAATTATTATCACAAACACACAAACACCTAAATACAAATGAGAATTACCTCCTCTACACTTCCGATGCCTATCACCTTCAATTGAACGCCGATTTGGTCGTATTAAGCAGTTGTAGCAGCGGCATTGGGAAATTCCAGAAAGGAGAAGGCATGATGGCGATGAATCGGGGATTTTTGTATGCAGGAGCAAGCAATATTGTATTCACCCAATTCGACATTCCTGACCATAGCAGCAGCCTGTTGGTCAAAAAAATGTTTGAATATATTTTGGAAGGGGTACCCTATTCTACTGCCCTTCAACGAACTAAATTGGAGATGATTCAAATAAAAGGAAACAGTCCGCAAGATTGGGCAGGGTTTGTATTGATTGGGGGCTAAGCATTGAGATACAACAAAAAACTAACTTTTACATAACCATCACAGCATCTACCAGCATCCATTTTCAACCTAAACACAATCAAGGACTTATCCCTTATTCACCATCCGATTAAACACGAATAGCGTCACCAACAAAGTTGCCAAAGGAATCAAGCTCATGTAAAATGCCGTTTGACCATCGTAATGCTCAAACATATAGCCCGTTATCATCGAACCCGTTGTGCCACCCAAAGCCGAAAAGACAACAATCAAACCCGACATCGGAGCGTGTTGTCGCACAGGCAAAGCACTCAAAATAGCTGAATTAATAGCGGGGTAAATCGGCGCTAAACACAAGCCAATCATTGGAAAAACAAAAGCCGCCAAAGGTGCATCGAACCAACCTGTTATCACCCGACCTTCTTCAATCCCACTCGCCAAAGGCAAACTAATCAAAACCAAGCCCGCAGCTAAAACCAAACTCACTGCAACGACAGGAAACCAAGCCAGTTTTCGCAAGACAAACCCTGCCAAAAATCGCCCTAAAGCCGTAGACCCCGCCAAAATTGCCGCCATTTCGATGCTCAATGAAGTTGGCAGGTTCAAAATCTTGCTATTGAAGCTCGGCAACCAACTCATGATTCCTTGTTCGACAAGCACGTAAATAAAGGCACTCACCACAAAAATCAAAACCAAGGGTTTCATCATCAAGCGCACCATTCCTGCAAACTCTTCTGCAAAACTTTTGCTATCATCGTGTTCTTGCTGCACTTCCGATTCATCCAAAGGCGTAGAGAGTAGTAGTAAAAAAGCTGCAAAGGAAATCCCTGCCAATAAGAAATAGACCTTCAACCATGCCGTTGAAGCAGCATTGGAATCATCGACAAAAGCACTGAACACAAAATAACCCGACAAAATCCCAACCATAAAAAAGGATTCCAAGAAGTTCATAAAACTTGCGTGTTCTTTTTCGTCCTCGGTCACAATCCCAATCGTTGCAAAAACCGATACTTTAATCAAGGCAAAACTCACCCCAACAGTAGCAAACAACAATTTGGTCATCCAGAAACTGGGTAAAAAAGGCATTGCCAAACACGCCGCTGTCACCAATATCAGTGCCAGCAACATTGCTCGCTTGTAACCAATTCGCACCACATAAGAGGCTATCAAAAAGGAAGTTATTGCAATACTCAAATCTTTGAACGCTTCCAGAATACTTGCAGAAGATTCTGAAATTCCAAAGTTGTTCTGCACCTGCAAAATGACCGTCCCCACACTGTTCAGCAAAATGGCGAACACAAAGTAATTGAGCATCAAGGAGAGTTTGACCCGTAATTTTGGATTCATAGTGTTTGTTATTGTTTGTAAATTTTGACTGCTTAAATATAAACAAATTTGCTTGAGTCTCGAATGAAATGTAATTCACTTTTCTATTTCACGCCATTTTCTTCCATTTTTCAGCGATTGACTGTATATTGGTTTCCACTTTGCTTACTTCAAAACAAACAATCGCATGAAATCCTATTTCCCAATCGTACTTCTTCTTGTCATCCAACTTCAATTTACCTCTGCTCAAAATTCCGTTCAGCGAATTGACCCGCCAAATTGGTGGATAGGCATGAAACACCACACCATTCAACTCTTGGTCTATGGCAACAAAGTAGCGGATTTGACTCCAAAAATAGACTATCCCAATGTCCATCTCCAACAAGTCAGCCAACTCCAAAATCCTAATTACCTCTTTTTGACGATAGATATTGCAGAAACTGCAAAAGCAGGAACCGTCAAATTGGAGTTTTACAACGACAATAAACTCGCCGAATCACACGATTTTCCTTTGCTGCAAAGGACAAAAGGCAGAGCAAATATTGAAGGATTCAATTCGTCTGATGCCATTTATCTAATAACTCCCGACCGATTCGTCAATGGAAATGACAAAAACGACAGCGTAGAAGGATTGAAGGAAAAAGTCAATCGAGAACTGAAAGGAGGAAGGCATGGAGGCGATATTGCAGGTATCCAGCAAAGTTTGGATTATATCAAAGATTTGGGATTCACTGCAATATGGCTCAATCCTTTGCTCGAAAACGACATGGAAGAATACAGTTATCACGGTTATTCGACCACCGATTTCTACAAAGTTGACCCTCGTTTTGGCTCAAACGAAGAATACCAAAAAATGGCAGCAGAAGCGAGTTCAAAAGGTTTGAAGTTGATTATGGACATGATTGTGAATCATTGTGGATTGAATCATTGGTGGATGGAAGATTTGCCGAGTGAGGATTGGATAAATCAATGGGAAACTTACACCCAAACCAATCACCGCAAAACGGTATTGCAAGACCCACACGTTGCCGCAATTGACAAAAAAGTGTTTGCAGACGGATGGTTTGTGCCAACGATGCCCGACCTAAACCAACGCAATCCTTTTATGGCTACTTACTTGATTCAGAATGGTATTTGGTGGGTAGAATACTTGGGTTTGTCAGGAATACGCATGGACACCTACCCCTATCCCGACATGGACTATATGGCAGAATGGGTAGATGCAGTAATGACTGAATATCCCAACTTCAATATTGTTGGTGAAGAATGGTATGAAACTCCTGCCATTGTTTCTTACTGGCAAAAAGGTAAAGAGAACCCCAATGGCTATGAATCCAACTTGAAGAGTGTCATGGATTTTCCGCTTCAAGTAGCCATGTCAAATGGCCTGAAAGACGATGAAAGCTTCAAAACAGGCTTGATTCAGATTTACGAAACTTTGGCGCACGACTTTCTATATCCTGCCCCAAATGATTTGGTGATTTTCCCCGACAACCACGACATGAGCCGCATTTTTACCCAACTCAACGAAAATTTTGACCTTTTCAAACAAGCAATGGCGTTCACCCTCACCACAAGAGGCGTTCCACAACTCTATTACGGCACCGAAATCCTTATGACCAATCCTGGCACTGACGACCACGGCATCATTCGCAGCGATTTTCCTGGTGGTTGGAAAGGAGATAAAACGAATGTATTCAAAGAAAAAGGCTTAACCAACCAACAAAAAGCCGCCAAACAGTACATCACCCAGCTCCTTCAATGGCGAAAAACGGCAACGGCTGTACACAACGGCAAATTGATGCACTTCATCCCACAAGATGGCATCTATGTCTATTTCCGCTACAATGACCAACAAAAAATCATGGTGGTGATGAACAAAAACAAAACGGCTACTTCTTTGGAATTGAAGCGATTTGAAGAAATGTTGGAGGGAGAATCGGAGGGAAAAGATGTGCTGACTTCAAAGGTGTATTCATTGAAGAGCTTGTCCCGAGAACTCGGGAGGAAAATAGAAGTACCTGCAAATGCGGCTTTGATTTTGGAAATCGACTAATTTTAAAGACCATTTTTTCCATTTAAAACAAATTAGACAAATGAAGAAACCGACAAAAAATTACCAACAAGGTAATCTCTACGATAGAATTTTCAAGGAAAACGCTCAAGCACTGTTTATTCCCTTGATTGAACAAGAGTTGGGCATCAAAATCATCTCCTACAAACCACTTCAAGAAAAAATAACCAAAACGATTGAAAGGGAAATGGATTTCTTTTATCAAGTTGTTACCGATAAAAAAAAGACCATTTTATTGCACATCGAGTTTCAGACGAAGAACGATAAGAACATGATTTATCGAATGGGTGAATATCATGGCTTGGCTTTTAGTCGCTACAAATTGCCTATTAAACACATTGTCATTTATTTGGGAACGGGAAAATCCACAATGAAAACCAAATTGAAGGATGAGGAAAAATTTGAAGGATTCGACTTAATAAATATTCACGAGCTGAATACAACCCAACTGTTGAGTTCACAAGTTCCTGAAATTGTCTTATTGGCGATGCTGAGTAACTATGAAAGCGAACGAACTGAGTCTATTTTGCGTTTAATAGTCATGCAGCTCAAGGCAGTGAGTAAATCGCAGAAAGACTTGTCAAAGTATCTTCAACAACTGATTATTCTTTCGAGATTGCGCAAGTTAGAAACATTAACCATCAAAATTATACAAGATATGCCTATCATTTATGACATCAAACAGGATGAATTATATAAACAAGGAATCGAACAAGGAATCGAACAAGGAATCGAACAAGGAATCGAGCAAGGAATCGAGCAAGGAATCGAGCAAGGAATCGAGCAAGGAATAAAAAGTATTGTTCTTCGCTGTTTGGAACAAGGTAAAGGTTATGAAGAAGTAGCCATTATTACAGGTTTAACGATTTCCCAAGTTCAAGAAATTGATGACCAAAGAAAAAAATAAGTAAAACTTTAAGTATGCCTCCAACTTATACTCCTTTTGAAGAATCATTCAGCGACCTATTCCACGATGTACAAACCAGCGGAATTTTCGCAGACTCCAAGACTTTTATTGACGCAACTGCCAAACAGTCCGTTGCAATTATTATACAGCAATACCATGAACTCAAAAGCAGTGGCAAACTGACTACTGACCAATTGAAGGCTTTTGTGTTAGCAAATTTCAAGTTGCCGACTTCGCCTTCAAGTGATTTTGAGGCAGATATGACTCGGTCGGCTGCCGAACACATCGAAAATCTTTGGGAGGTACTGACTCGACAAGCCGACCACCACATTGAAGAGCTTGCCCCGAGAACTCGGGGAAGCTCACTGATTCCTTTACCGAATCCTTATATCGTGCCAGGCGGACGATTCAATGAGATTTATTATTGGGATAGTTATTTCACCATGTTGGGCTTGGCAGAATCTGGCAGATACGAGATGATTGAAAATATGCTCGACAATTTTGCCTACCTGATTGATACAATAGGTTTTATCCCAAATGGAAACCGCACCTATTTTTTAGGGCGTTCACAACCTCCGTTTTTTGCAGCGATGGTCAATCTTTTGGCAAAGGAAAAAGGCAATGAGGTACTGACAAAATACCTCCCTGCATTGCAGAAAGAATATGATTTTTGGATGGCGGGAGCATCAGATTTGAGCTTAGAGAACCCGACACATCGGCGAGTGGTTCGGCTGCAAAATGGAACGATTGTGAATCGCTATTGGGATGACAGAGAAGGGCCTCGCCCCGAATCGTACCCAGAAGATTTGGAGTTGGCAGAAGAAAGTGCACAACCCAACAAAGAGTTATATCTAAACCTCCGAGCGGCTTGTGAATCAGGCTGGGATTTCAGCGCAAGGTGGTTTGCAGATGGTAATGACTTCACGACAATTCGCACAACAGAATTGATTCCCATTGACCTCAACTGCTTGATATGTCACCTCGAAGAAACCCTATCAATTGCTTATTTGCTGCAAAACAAGGCATCGGAAGCCAATGATTTTGCAGCCAAAGCCGAACAGCGAAAAACTGCTATTCAAACCTATTGTTGGAACATTGCTACGGAGTTTTTTGAAGATTACCATTTTCCAAGCCAAGATACGACAGGGATTCCCACACTTGCAGCAGCTTTTCCACTATTCTTCAACATCGCAAAACCTTCACAAGCCGCAAAAGTAAGTAAGAAGATTCAGGCAGATTTTCTGAAGGCGGGAGGAGTGGTGACGACATTAATGGAAAGTGGACAACAATGGGATTTTCCCAACGGATGGGCTCCATTGCAGTGGGTAACAATTCAAGGATTGCGAAATTATGGCTTTGGTTTAATTGCCAATCAAATTGCAGAGAATTGGACGACATTGAATGTGAAAGTGTATGAAAATACAGGGAAAATGATGGAGAAATACAATGTTACAGACATGAATTTGGGTGCTGGCGGTGGTGAATACCCTGTGCAAGATGGTTTTGGATGGACAAATGGAGTCTTATTGAAGCTCTTAAAAAATTGAAATAGATGAGACCTTTACTAAAAAACCCCCTTCATCTCGTATCTAATAGATAAAGGGGGTTTTTGATTGGATAAGTACTTGTGTTTAGCAAATCAGAAAAGCATAGATTGATGCTTATTCCTTATCTTTAGGTGTTTGTTCGTCATTGCCTCTATTTGGTGGAGACGTTGCTTGTTTGCCGCCACCCAAATCTGCAATATCTACCAAGGTGCCTTCTCTTTCGATACGAGAGCTGCTGTTTGGATTTTGCGTAGGCCTATAGACCATTTGCAGTTCCGAATCCGATGAAGATTCTTTTTGAGGAGCATCCAACATCGTGAGTTCCGTCTGTTCTGTACCGTTTTGATTTTGTGAATTACTATTTGCATTATTGTTAGCTTGACATAATTGCAGTGAACCCAACAAAACCAATAGACAAAATGAGTAAAAAAATGGGCTTGTTTTACACATGGTGTATATGATTTATGGTTATATAATATGAAATTGAAATCGTTTCGTAGTTTCCTTCTGGTTGGCAGCTGGTTATCTTAGGTTCTTTTCCTTCCCTCTATTTTGAGAGGAAGTGGGATAGGGGTGTTTTTGTATTAGGTGTACAAATGAGGGCTTACATCAAAAACCCATATAGGATTTTCTTTTGTAGCACGAAAATAGTTTTTTTTTTGACAAAAAGCTTGCTTATATAAACTTTGTTATGACTTTTTACAAAATCGTGACGAAAACACATTGAGCAAATACATCTCTGTCATAGAGAGTTTTCTTTATACATAATGAATGAAATAATAAAAATATCTTATATAAAATTGAAAAAATAAATAATGAATTATAGTTTTACTGACACCTTCAATTTCTTATCAAAACTCACCCTCAAACGTATTTGGAACGGTGTAAAAATATTATCTTCGTTCTACTACTCCAAATGGAAACAAGAAGCGCATCAGTGGGGATTGCCATTTACCATTTCTTTTGAACCGACTACCTCCTGCAATTTGCGCTGTCCTGAATGTCCAAGTGGACTTCGCTCATTTACACGACCAACAGGCATGTTACGAAAGGATTTCTTTAGAGACAGCATTGAAGAACTATCCGACCACTTGGTGTATCTGTATTTTTACTTTCAAGGCGAACCGTATTTGAATCCCGATTTTTTGGAAATGGTTAAATTTGCTTCAGACAAAGGCATTTATACCGTGACTTCTACCAATGCCCATTTTCTGAATGATGAAAATGCCAAAAGAACCATTGAAGCAGGATTGGACAGAATCATCGTTTCGATTGATGGCACGACGCAGGAAACCTACCAATCTTACCGAGTCGGCGGAAAACTGAGTAAGGTTTTGGAGGGAACGAAAAATTTGGTGCGGTGGAAAAAAGAACTGAAGTCCAGCACACCGCACATCATTTTTCAGTTTTTAGTGGTCCGCCCCAACGAACATCAATTAGACGAGGTGCTGCAATTGGGCAAAGAAATTGGTGTAGATAAAGTTGTATTCAAGACAGCACAAGTCTATGACTATGAGAATGGAAATCCTTTGATACCTACGATTGACAAATATGCTCGCTACTCCAAACAGTCGGACGGAACTTATAGCATCAAAAACAAATTGATGAACCACTGTTGGAAGTTGTGGCATTCGTGTGTTATTACTTGGGACGGAAAAATCGTGCCTTGCTGCTTCGACAAAGATGCAAGCCACCAATTAGGAGATTTGAAGTTTGAATCCTTCAAAGAAGTATGGCAAGGTGAACCCTACAATAGATTCAGACGAGCTTTATTGAAGTCCCGCAAGGAGATTGATATATGTGCCAATTGTTCGGAAGGTACAAAGGTGTGGGCGTAGGAAAACGCCAATTCAAATCTCAAATGCAAATTAAAAGAAGCTACCTCCTGTAAATTATTAAACTACAAAAGGCATTAAGAAAACAAAAGTATAGAACTGAAATTCAACTATCTCTTTTCTTCCCTTTTGATACTTTTGTGGTTCAAAAATCAATTTGTACAGTAGTATTCAGCAATACAATAATACAACCATGAAAATTCGTATCATTAGTGAAAAAAAAGTAGAACCCATGTCCATGCGGTTTCCACTGCAACATCCCGATTTCTTCAATATCCGGCAACCTCCAACCAATGTTGTCTCGCCAAACGACACGATGTTAAGCGTTTTTATGCACTACGAAGCTTACCAAAAAATATGGGAACACGTCCGTATAGACTATCATAACGAAGTAGGCGGTGCCGTATTGGGATATTATGGCAGCGACAATGGCAACGAATTTATTCTCATTACAGATGTATTCAATCAACCACCCGAATATTTCACTGCACCGACCATGCTGCGATTCACTAGTCAATTTTACGACGATTTGGAGGAATACATCGATCAAATTGAAGCCAAACATCCACGGATTCTTCGATTAGGTTTGTACCATACCCACCCCAATTACGGCGTTTTTCTATCCAAAACAGATGCCAAAACCTTCAAAGGCATTTTCAAAGACCCTTTTCAAATAGCGATGGTCGTGGATCCGGTGAGAGAAGAAGACGGTGTATTTTTTTGGATAGGCAATCTACTCTCCAAACGCACTGGATACCGAGTTTACCATACCGATGAGTCCAAATTTGCACTACACCATACAACCACCCGAAACCCACTGGCAGCCAAATACAATACACACTTACATTTGGACGCAAAAAACCATATCGTTCCCAAAATCCAAGTTTACGAAGACGAGATTACGCCTCCTCTCCCACCTCAAAGGATTGAAGCAAACAATTTTTTGAGTTCAGACAATCAAACCACACGCATCGAAATCTCAAAAACCAAACACCGCATAGACAAACCTACTTTCATCCCTCGTGTATGTCCACTCTACGATATGCACTATCGCAGCCGAGAATTTCGGCTCTATCGCTATTTCGTTCCCCTCCAAAAATCACCCGATTTAGAAAAATTTCCCTATAAAATTTTCATACATCGAAGCATTGAAAAACAGTTGTTGCTCGCCTTGCAACAAAAAAAACAAGCTTTAGGTGTTTTGAGAGGTAACTTGCACTATGACAAACTGCAAAACCTCTATTTTGTAGATGCTCACGAAGCAATTATTGAAGAACCTACTCCTAACCTGTTGCCTACCAATGCCATTGCAGAAGCCATTGCAGAAAATCGGAAAAAAGGGATGAATGACATACTCGGCTGGTTTTTTGTCAGCGATGAACCTTACACCGAAGTATTTCGTTTTACGGCTATGCACCAAAAATCCTTCAACGCAAGCCATCATTTTGGAATCGTTTTAAAAACCAAAACCATTCCTCCAAATGAGGACGAACCGTCGAAAGTAGTTTTAGATGTTGAAAATGCTTATATTGTAGCGCAAAATTTCGACAACAATAGACCGTTTGATCACTTCAAACACTTGTTTTTGTATGAAAAACCTTATTAGCCTTCTATGTCAGAACTTTACATCATAGCATCTCCTTTCGGACAGTTCATCATTTATACCATTACTTTCTTGTTTGTGGTAGCAGTATTTGTGGTGATTAGGGAGATTGTGCGCTTCCAAGTAACAGAAAGCGAAGCTTTTAACAAGCTGACCTACAATTTTCACCACGAAATAGATTGGGCGCATCCATCTACAATGCCTCGTTCAGAAATTTATGAAAAACTGAAAAAAGACTGCAAAACCGAAACCATTGCCTGTAATCGTCTCTCCACCATACACTATCTCGCCCGACAGCACCAAGAGGTCAAACAAGATGTGCTGACTGATACAGACATTTTGGAGGAAGATGCCCGTTTTTCGACCAACTATCTACGCTACGCCCGTTCTGCAATGGTCATTTTAGGTTTGTTAGGTACGCTTTTTGGATTTGCACAATCGGTTGCTTTTGCAAGTTTTATCTTCAATGAAATGGACACTACCACCGTTCAAACTCTTTTGGAATCCTACACCAATGCTTCCAATCAAATGACCAGCATGTTGATTCCGATGAAAAGTGCCTTAATGACCAGTTTTTGGGGTGTATTGGCAACCGTATTTTTGAGCCTGTTGTTATTGCCACTCAATTGGATAAAGCAGCAATTTTTCGCCAAGTTAGAAGTCTTTACCACCACACAATTGATTCCCGTTTTCAATCCCGCCAAAAAAGACTTCAATATTGGATTGCTGATAGATACCGTCACCAAAAATACCCTTGCAGTAAATGATGTCGTCTCCAAAGTCGAAACAATCTCCAACAATATCTCCAAAGACTACGAAAATATGAGCCTATATAGCCAAAATATGCAGGCAAGTACGGAGGGTTTTGTAGAAGCACAGGAAATGCTGCATGGAGATTTGAAAACATTGACACAATTGGTTCAATCTTATAAAGAAAACGAAGAAAAAACGGGGACGAATCACTACAAAATCGTGGAAGCCCTCAACCTCCACAACATCACACTCGAAAGAATCAGCAAAAAGATACAAGAAACCGAATTCAATGTCGGTGATTGGCTGCAAGAAATCATCCAATTGTCTAAAAGTCAGCAAGAAACCTTCAAAAGAGATGTTCAACTATTGTTGGATTTGACCAAACAAAACCTCAACAATCTGCAAAGCGTTCTCAATCGTTTCGGTTTGAATGTCACCAAGTTTGAGAAAAACCTCGACAAAATGTCCACTTACCTCACCCACTTCAGCTCGACAATGGAAGAGGTAACCCATCAAGAGGTCGAACAAATCAAAGGACTTGCAGTCGAAATGAAAAACTTGGCGAGCAACTTGGCTCAAATCAGAGACAGTATTCCGAGTCAGGTCGACCGACTTACCAAAACTCTCCAAGAAACGAATGTGGCAAGCAACCCAAAGTACATCGAAAAGGTGGCTATGGAAATTGCGGAAAGAGAAATCGCCAAACGTATGCAGGTTTTTGAACGTGAGCAAGCGGAAATAGAACAGTATCAGCTTGAAATGCAGCACGAAGAAGGGGAACGTGGAGGAATTCGGTCGGCTTTGAAGAATATGTTTCGGGGGAAGGATGAAGAGTAATAAGACGATTCATTTATTTCTTTTAATGGCGTTCACCTTTTCTTTTAAAATCTTTTCATAGGACTGATAAACAGGAACTCCATAAAAATCATTTTTGACCAAAGTGGATTCTAATTGTATCAAAACATCTTGATGTTCTTCCTGTTCCCCTACCCAAAGCAGATAATTAAACCAAGGATGATAAGATGTAGAAATAATATTTCCTTTTGAAAGTAGTTTGAAACCAATTTCAACTGCAATTTTGCTATGATGACCATTTATAGGTAACAGTGATAATATAGACGTAATAAGCCTAACCTCTTTTTTATTATTTATGTCTAACCTATACAATAAACTATTTGCTATATTGGACCAGTAACTATTTTTCTTTTTCTGCAGAATATAAAGCAGTCCCTCGATTTTTTGATACTCACAAATTTCAAAATATTCCTCTATCAAAATTTCTCCACAC
>JAUHXA010000013.1 GCA_030427245.1 Bacteroidia bacterium
ATATGATTGATTTTATGCCTATTGCAAAAATGGATTATTATTTTCAAAATGTGTGTAGTGGGAAACTAAAAAAATTAAGTCATTAATAATCAATACTTTGCAAAAAAAAGTGTCAAACTCAAGAAAAGGTATTAGCGAATGAATGGGTAAAATATAGGAATACGAACTTTTGAATTAGAACGACTATACAAAAGGGAATGGCTTTATCGGATAGTTAAACTGATATGAATAAACAAAATGCCAAAAAAAGTAAAATGATAATACCCAAAGGAGTCATATCAATCACTTCCATTTGATGCCAATCTTCTATTTGTTCTCCGCTTTTCTTTAGTTCTATGTTATTTTGTAATGTTTGGACAATGCTGTTGTAAGCTTTGGACGGGGTATTCCATTCTACGATAGGTGTTCCATTTTTGGGAAGGGCATATAATTCTTTGAGTTTCGTAAGTTTCCAAGCACAGTGTTCTAATATGATGGGCATAACGAAAGCAGATTTATTTTCATGTTTTGCCAAAGCTTTTGCCATTTCTTTATCGTGGAAGTAATCGGAGGCAAGGGAATTGGCACTTACCAATAATAGGATAAAATCTGCTTTCTCTAAATTGTCGTTAATAATTTTCTCCCATGCCATTCCTGGCATAATTTCGCCATCATACCATATTTGTATATCTTTCTTACGATTGAGAGGTTTGAGGTGTTTTTTGAGTTTATTTAAATACTTCTCATCTTGACGAGTATAAGCAATGAATATTTTGGTGGAATTTTGTGCTATCATAACAGTATAAATATAATGATTGATTTGCTGCTAAAAAAGTTAATTCTCTACAAGTTATCTACTTGTTTTACATATTCCAAACACGCTAAAATATTTTCCTCCTCCAATTCAGCATGGTCTTCCAAAATTTCCTCTTTGCTCATTTCCGAACCCAACATATCCAATATCATCTCAACAGGAAATCTCATGCCTCTGATACAAGCTTTTCCGTGGCAAATATTGGAATAGAAGGAAATACGGTTTAGGAGCTGGGTTTTCATAAGAATGGATTGTTTTGATTGATGCTACCTCTGATTTTCTTTCGATGTACAAAACCGACTACTTCACTTAGAAATACCCGCCTTTTTAGGATTGGGATTGTTTGCCGCCACCAAATTGGATTGCAAATCTGACAAAGGAGAAAGTAATTGGAAAAAGTCGATGCTTTGTGTATTCCCTTTTAGGAAAGTAGATTGT
Organism: Bacteroidia bacterium; assembly: GCA_030427245.1. Lineage (GTDB taxonomy): Bacteria > Bacteroidota > Bacteroidia > Chitinophagales > UBA2359 > JAUHXA01. Next base: position 1,232 of record JAUHXA010000013.1, read on the forward strand.
AACTCCAACAAAGCTATCAACAATTGAGCATACAGTTCATTTCTCTTTGAGTAGTATTGCTCCAATTCAAAATCGGGTGCGTCATTGAAGGTAGTAGAGCTGTTTGATTTCAAAAAATAGTCTATCTCCTTCTTTTCATAAAAACTACTCCATCACCATATATTCCACCCTCCATTGCAGTCAAAGTATGTTCAACATCATGTGACACCCCCAACTTACTCGTCCAATTTCCATTTTCCAACTGCCTCGCTACATGTGTACAGTGAATTTTGTCTGTTGAAAAAAGAACAATCTTTTGATAGCCAGGTTGATACTCTCCATTCAAAAGTAGTGAGTTTACCATCTCGGGCTATTCCCTCTATCCAAAAGGCATCTTCCTCCCAATCCCACCATCTTTCGGTATCATGAACACTCCAAGCCATACAATTGTACGTATCATCTTCTTCACTCGTAATCAAAAAAGGAGAGGTGAAAGAGTTTGGGAAATGTGGTGAGGTCAAAGTAGTTATCTGTTTTTTCCCCATTCTATCCAATCGTTTGCCATGAGTTTGATATTGCCTTTGCTTTTTGCCTTTACGGGATTCTCATTTGTAAGTTGCTTCAAAGCATAGAACCAGTGCTTAGGATTTCGTTCCAATTCTTTGATGATAAATGGGATGATAGGCGTTCCCATTTGAATAATCCTTTGATAGCTTTCAGTGGCTACTATGTCTTTTGTAAAAGAAAAAAATCGACTTTCTTCTCTCCACTTTTCTGCTAACAATTGAAACTTGAGTTCCATTAACAGAGTATCATCTATCTTTGTCTCAACAGGTATGCTTATAAGAAGTTGGTTCTTCTTTTTGGTTACTTGCATGTATTTTTGAGTCTCAATGTTCATATCTTAGAAACAATTGTAGGTCTATTTGGTTTTCTAACTCAACAGGAAATCTCATACCTCTAATACAAGCTTTTCCGTGGCAGATATTGGAGTGGGAGAAAATGCGGTTTAGAAGGTAGGTTTTCATAAGAACAGATTGTTTTGATTGATGCTATCTCTGATTTTCTTTCGGTGTACGAAACCGATTACTTCGCTTAGAAATATCCGCCTTTTTAGGATTGGGATTGTTTGCCGCCACCAAGTTGGATTGCAAATCCGACAAAGGAGAAAGTAATTGGAACGAAAACTTTGCCAACAATTTCCAATTTTGGCAACAGTTGGAGTGGGGACTTGGAGTATTGTTTGAAGATTTGGCTCATTCACCGTTCAACTGTTGGCAAGGTCTGCAACCGTTGCCAAAGTTTCACTGATTTGAACGAAACTTTGCCAACAATTTCCAATTTTGGCAACAGTTGAAGTGGTGGATTTGGAACGTTGTTTGAAGATTCGACTCATTCACCGTGAAACACTCGTTATTTCTCAATGCACCAATCATCCATTCCATCTAAATCTCGTAAGGAATCGTGTAGTTCAATAAACTGCTCCTTACCTCCAAACCAATCAAATACCTCTTTTCGCATCAATCTGGTTTTACCTTTCGACAAAAAAGAGGGGTAAGAAGAATGAGGATAGTCTCGAAAATCATCGACAAAACCATGTTTCTGTGGATTTCTATGGATGTAATAAACGGCATTGGCGAAATAAGATTCTGTAGTAATTTTTACCCTTTCAAAAGGCTTTTCAAATAAACCACTTGTCCTTTGTTTGTAGTCGGATTTGGAATCTGCATTGATACCTTGAGCATAGCCATTGCACAGGTGAGCAATTTGATAGCTTGGGCTAAGGTATTTGAAGGTAGTGTATTTTCCTTTAATTTTGGTTTTGTGAGTGTTGAGACTTGTATCAACGATTTTTTGGTATTTCTCAAAATATTCCTCTTGTTCTTCTTTCGTTTTGATGCGAACCAACAAATGAAAGTGGTTTTTCAAGAGACAATAGGCGTAGGTGTCCATGACAGGGGGAATGTGGTAAGCATATTTTCTGAGGAAAAAGGAGTAGTTTTTTTCTTTTTTGAAGATGTTTTCACCGTTGATGCCTCGATTGTAGATGTGGTAGAAATAACCTTCTTCCAATTTAGGATAGTAGTAGGAACTCACAATGGTTTGTTTTGAATGAGTTACAAATATAACGAAAACTTTGCCAACAATTTCCAATTTTGGCAACAGTTGGAGTGGGGAATTTGGTATGCTGTTCAAAGATTCGACTCATTCACCGTTCAACTGTTGGCAAGGTCTGCAACCGTTGCCAAAGTTTCACTTTATTTCGGAATTTTCATATTCCAAACACGCCAAAATATCTTCTTCCTCCAATTCTGGGTGGTCTTCTAATATTTCTTCCATCGTCATTTCTGAACCCAACATATCCAATATCACCTCAACAGGAAACCTCATACCTCTGATACAAGCTTTTCCGTGGCAAATATTGGGGTAGGAAGAAATACAGTTTAAGAGGTAGGTTTTCATAAGAATAGATGGTTTTGATTGATGCTACATCTGATTTTCTTTCGGTGTACGAACCCGACTACTTCGCTTAGAAATACCCGCCTTTTTAGGATTGGGATTGTTTGCCGCCACCAAATTGGATTGCAAATCGGATAGGGGGGAAAGTCATTGGAAGAAATTTAACGTTCCACAAGAATCAAGTCCAAAAAGGTTTTATCCAAATGCTCAAAATCTTTATCTGTTGTGAGGAAAGTTGCTTCAATAACGGAGGCTGTCGCTGCAATCCAAATATCGTTCTTGCCCATGTTTTGGGAGGAAGAAGTGGAAGGTAAAGCATCTAATTTTCCTTGACTAAAAGCATCAATTTCAGCGTATTTGTCTATAATCTCCTCTGCATCAATGTTGATAATCAGAAACAAGTCCAAGAATGTTTCCAATTCCTGCATTCTTTTAAGACCCCATTTGTTTTTCAATGCCAATGCTTTCAATTCTCCTTTACTCACTACAGAGATAAATGCAAAGTTGGAACTGTCCAAAATTTGGTAAGTAGCTTCTATTTCCTTCGCCAGTTCCTCCTCTCTAAGATAAAACAGCAAAATATTGGTATCCAATAAATATCTCATAACATTGCCAGTAGTTCGTCCGTAGATTGTGGAACATCAAAGGATTGGGTAATTTGTTGAAGTTTCCTCTTATCTATTCCATTGTAGTTTTTTTGCTTTATCAAGGCATTTACATCTGTCTTTTTCCGAATAGGACGAACATATTTTTGGATAAACGCAATGTCATCAGATACTTGGTTCAACAGACCTTCTATTTGCATCAATATCTTTTCATCTGACAAACTTGCTATTTGCTTGATGATTCTTTTCTTTCTGATTGTTGCAATGTCCATATATGAATTGAAATTTTGATTTTATACTGCTATTCTATTTTGTGAAACAATCAGACAGCTATTTGGTTTTGAGTGAAAAATACCCATTTTCACCATTCATTCTAAACCTCATCCAAAAATTCTTTTAAAGTAGTTCCCTTTTTTTTACCTTTCTGAATTTGTCGAACCTCTCGAAAGGCTTCTTTCAGTTCTTGTTTGAAATTCAACAAATTTTTCATTCTTTCAAACTCTTCTACAAATTGCTCCCAATCTTGTGCAGCAAGTTGAACGTAGGCTTTTTTGCCTTGTTTACCCGATAGGTATTTTGCGGAGGGAATTGTCATGTTGAAATGTTTATTAAGGTGATTGTTTCTTTTTAAAGTGAAACCAAAAAGAAATCCGCATTGTTCTGCAATAAAACAACATTCTTTATCTTTAAAATCAAATAAAAAGCGTGAATATTGCGTAGAGAAATCAATAAACAACACCATGGCTACCAAAACCCTTTACCAACACATTGAAGTCACCCAAGGAATTGCAGGGGGAAAACCTCGTATCAAAGGGCATCGAATCACTGTTCAAAACATTGTCGTTTGGCATGAATATCTTGGTCAGAGTATAGATGAAATTGCACATTCGTATGATTTATCGCTTGCCTCGATTTACGCTGCTCTTTCCTATTACCACGACCACCGCCAAGCCATTGACGATAGTATTAAAGAAGGTGAGGCTTTTGCACAAAAACTCAAACAACAAACCACTTCTAAACTCCAACAGAAATTAATTCGATTGGGAGTATTGTTAAAGGCTTACTGTTGATTTACAATATTCTGGATGCATTAATAATGTGGAGTTTATTTAAGCCCTTCCCGAACCCAACTTATGCTATATCACCTCAACAAAAACTTCATACCTCTAATACAGTCTTTACCGTGGCAGATATTGGGGTAGGTTTCCATAAGAATGGATTGTTTTGATTGATGCTACCTCTGATTTTCTTTCGGTGTACGAAACCGACTATTTTTCTTAGAAATACTCGCCTTTTTAGGATTGGGATTGTTTGTAGTCACCAAATTGGATTGCAAATCCGACAAAGGAGAAAGTAATTGGAAGAAGTCGATGCTTAAATGGGCGTTTAAAAGCTTAATAAAGTTTGAAAGTGAAACCAAAAAGGAATCCGTATTGTTTTTGAAGTGAAATAAGAATTCTTATCTTTCGATTCTACATAAAATAAAACAGGCAAATGACACTTACAAAGGATAAATTGATGCAAGTAGCCGATTCACTTCCCTCTGAATTTTCCATTGATGACTTATTGGAGAAACTAATTGTTGTTCAGAAAATTGAAGAAGGATTGAAACAATCTGCTAACAATCAAGTATTGAGTACAGAAGATGCCAAAAAAAGGATGAAGAAATGGTTAAAGTGAATTGGACTTTTAAGGATTCCAAAATTATTCTTTCCCTACTGAGCCCAGTATTTGTTCTTCATGTCTATTGGTTCGACTCATACCTTGTAGTAATTCGTCCAAACTGGGTTCCGCTTTCGATGCTACATTCAACAAATTCTCTATTTGCATCAATATCTTTTCATCTGACAAACTTGCTATTTGTTTGATGACCCTTTTCTTTCTGATTGTTACAATGTCCATATATGAATTGAAATTTTGGGTATATACTGCTTTTCTTAGAAACAACTGTAGGACTGTTTGGTTTTCTAATCGTCAGACCTGATGTTTTTTATCATTCCTCATCAAAGAAAAGCAGTAAGAAAAAATGGCACAATCACATTCCTGTAATTGTGCCACATAAAAACAAATAACTATTTTAATTTAGTCATTAACTATCTCACCAACTTCGTTACCTTAAAGTCCTGTCCTTGCTGCAATCGCAACAAATACATTCCCTGTGCAAAGTTGTTTAAATCCAAAGGCAAATGATTCATGCCTTCGGTTGGCGTAATCGTTTCAGTATAAACAGACTGACCTGCAAGGTTGAACAACTCAATCGTAACAGGCGTATTATTGTCCGTTGCAAAACCAATAGTGTATTCGCTCAAATTGCCATTAGGCACTACTTTCGTAATGTCAAATACGACCTCAGAACGTTTCAAACTGATGACTCCCGCAATGCTCGTTGTTCCATCAAAATCCGTTTGAAGCAAGCGATAGTAGCTGACTCCGTTTGGCGCTTCTCGGTCCATGTAGGTATATAGGTGCATATTAGAACTATTGCCATGACCGTCCAAAACGGCAATGCTTTCAAAAAACAACCCATCCGTAGAACGCTCCAAAATAAAGTAATCGTTGTTCAATTCAGATGCCGTTACCCAACTCAGTAGGTTACCATTTTCTTGTACCTCTCCTTCAAAGTTTAACAACTCTACGGGCAAAGTGACACAATCCAAAACCAAACCTTCTAAATTCTGAACCTCACCTGTACCGACTTCTGTTACCTTGATATTGTAAGGAGTCGCTTCACCAGAAGCAAAAGGTCCCAATTCAACAACATCTTGTGAAGTAGTGAAAGGAGCTTGTGGAGTGGGTTCGATTACTTCAATTTGGTATTGAGGAGCGGTGCCTTGAATCGTCACAATCAAACTAAAAGTACCATTGTCATTACAAACTACAATGGCTTCTGCAACAAAAGATTGTAGAGACATACAATCCGTTACAAAGCCTGTTAAAACTCTTGTACCGCCTGTACTTGTTTGTGTAACTTTGATGCGGTAAGGAACATTGACTCCACCTTGGAAAGGCCCCAATTCTGCAAAGTTTAGAATAGTTCCTACAGGCGCTTGTGGAGTGGGTTCAATCACTTCCACAGTAAAGTCACTAAATTCACTTTGAATACTGACAATCAAGGTGAAAGTTCCCGAATCTTCATCACAAACAGGAGTCACCTCAGCAGTGAATTTTATATCCACATAAGACACAATGATTGTAGCCTCGTCCGTATTTCCAAAAGCGTCCTGAATGGTGTAGCAGAAAGAATCTGCATCGCCAGGTTGGAAGCCAGCAGGAGGATTGTAGGTATAAGAACCATTGCCATTGTCGGTAATCGTTCCGCCCGCATTTGAAGTGCTGCAAACACTTAGCACAAAAATCCCTGTACCACTGTCATTCGCCAATATTTCATCGGCAGTAAACGGCACAGATTCACCCAACGCATAAGAACCCAAATCGTCGTTTATCGCATTGATGTCTTCCATCGCTACAAATTGGATGGTAATAATAGCTGTATCTGTATTACCTGCTCCGTCCGAAATCGTATAGCAGAAAGAATCGTCACCTGTGAAGCCTGCAAAAGGAGGCGTATAAGTGTAAGTCCCATCTCCATTGTCGGTCACAGTTCCACCCTGTTCAGTAGTCGTGCAAACAGATGACACAAAAATGCCCGTACCTGAATCATTGCCCAACAGTTGTGAGTTGGTAAAGGTAATACTGGATCCTGGCTCAAAGTTGCCCAAGTTGTCATTGTTGGCATCTACGACTGCGCCCTGCTCTGTAAAAGTCACAAAAACAATCGCTTGTGCCGTATTTCCATTTGAATCCATAATAGAATAGCAGAAGGCATCTGTACCTACATAGTTCGCACTTGGAGGCGTGTAAGTGAATGTGCCATTTCCATTATCCGTAACGGTTCCGCCTGCATCTGAAGGACTGCAAACATTGCTTACAAAAATACCCATGCCACTGTCATTACTCAATAAAAAGCCTGCCGAAAAAGTAACACTTGTGCCACTAGGATGAGTGCCGATATTGTCATTCAAAATAGTGATCTCGGTCTGACCACCAGTATAAGTCACGAATATCGTAGCCGTATCAGTAGCTCCCGAAGCACTGTTGATGGAATAACAGAAAGAATCCTGACCTGTAAAACTGCCAGAAGGAGGGGTGTAAGTGTAAGTACCATTGCCATTGTCGGTAATCGTTCCACCATTGGCAGAAGTACTGCAAACGTTTGTGATGAATAGCCCTTCTCCAATGTCATTGCCCAATAAAAATGCTCCTGTAAATGTGACAGGTGTGCCCGCATCTTGTGTTCCCAAATCATCATTGATAGCATCTACTCCGCCGCCTTGACCAGGGGTAAGGAACACAAAAACCGTTGCCGTCCAAGTTGCTCCGTCTGCCCCAATAATAGTGTAGCAAAAAGAGTCCAAGCCCGTAAAATTGGGATTCGGAATGTAAGTATAATTGCCATTTCCATTGTTGACAATCGTTCCGCCATTGGTAGAAGTACTGCAAACTTCGACAATGCTGATGTTGTCGCCTAAGTCGTTAGATAATAATAAACCACCTGTGAAATCTACGGAAGTACCTTGCGGATAGACTCCAATATTGTCGTCCAAAGCCACCGTCGGTCCAGAGTTTCCTCCACCGCCGCCACCGCCGCCAGAGGAGCAGTTGTATGCAACAGGTACAGTGAAATCTTGAACGCAGTTTCCACCGCCCAACCAATCAATATAGATGTCCGCAGTTCCTACTTGTCCTGTTTCTGCTGTGAAAGCTCCTGCTTGAACAGTGCCCGCACAGGAAGGGTCTACAGATACCGTAGCAGTGCATCCTCCTGGTAGGGGAGTGATGTAGGCACTGATATCAACAGGATAGGTCGTCACATCTACTTGACTCGTTACTTGAACACTTGGATTGGAATTACAAGTAGCAGTCACGATGAACGACTGAACAATAGCTCGGCAAGACTTATTGGCAATCAGCCAGTTGCTGGGGGTAGTCACAGGACTTCCTACTTCTGTTACCCAACTGTAGGTAACATCACCTTGGTCAACATTTGCCGTCAGCTTAATAAAATCGCCGCTACAGGCTTGTGTTACATTTGCGCTTGCATTAATAGAAGTTGGACATTGGGCATTCATATTTGCGCCCGTCCAAATGATACATAAAAATAGAAGTAATAACTTTTTCATGTTGTAATCTGTTATAGAGTTTTATAAATGTTAAGAAAAAAGTTTTTTTATTTTAATATTTTTACGGTCCGCATAGTATCTCCATGCTGCAATTGCAGTAAATAAACGCCATGCGAAAAGTGGCTTGTATTGATTTGCAGCGTATTGAAGCCTTCAATGACATTCATGCTGGAACTATGCACCAATCGTGCGCTGACATCGAAGATTTTCACCTCCACTTTTCCTTCCTTTGGAACTTCAAAGCCTATTGCAGTATGCTGATAATCTCCCAAAGGAGTCACGCTAATGATGTCAAATCCACCATCCCTTTCTCCTCTCCGCAGAGCAATCACCTTGGAAGTAGTGCTGCTGCCATCAAAGTCGGTTTGCTGCAATCGGTAGTAGCTGATTCCATTTGGAGCCAAGCGGTCTGTATAGTCGTAAGTTGTTGTAGAAGAAGTCGTACCTGCACCATCCGTGGTATAAATGGTTTCAAAATATGTTCCTTCTAAGGAGCGTTGTAAGTCGTAAAAATCATTATTAAATTCACTTGCTGTTACCCACTTCAATAGGTTTCCGTTCTCTTTCACTTCTCCTTCAAAAGTTACCAACTCAATCGGCAAGGTGATGCAATCAATCACCACCCCATCAATAGTGATGGATCCACCTGTATTTACTTGTGTAATTTTGACCGAATAGTTGGGATGATTAATAGAGAAAGGACCGAGTCCAATTACCCCTTGCTGCATAGTCATAGGCGTTTGGGTTTCGGGAAACATCACTTCAACGAGGTAGGTACTGCTTCCTTGAATAGTGAGAATCAAGGTATAAGTTCCTTCATCTGCATCGCAAGTATAGGTGATATCCGCCACAAACTTGATGTCGCCATAGGTCACACTCACAATTGCTTCATCCGTATTACCATTGCTATCAGTAATGGTGTAGCAGAATGTATCTGTGCCGATAAAAGTAGGAGAGGGGGGCGAGTAGGTGTAAGTACCATTGCTATTGTTGGTAATCGTGCCGCCATTGTCAGAAGTTGAGCAGATGTCGACCAAAGAAATATTGTTTCCTATGTCATTGGCCAGAATTTGACTGACAGGAAAAGTCACAGATTCACCAATCGTGAATGTTCCCAAGTGGTCGTTTACCGCCTGAATACCTCCTGCACAGTCGTAGGGAACGGGAATCGTGAGTTTGTCAATACATTCTCCTCCGCCTACCCAGTTGAGAATCACAAAACCAATGCCCGAAGTTCCTGCTTCTGCTTCAAAGGGCTTCACATTCAGATGGTCGCCACAACTTTCGTCCAGCAAAACCGTTCCAGTGCAGCCTCCCGCAACAGGAGTGATAAAAGCGCTGATGTCGGTTGGAAAGACCGTAATGTCAATCGAATCCTCAAACTTCATGCTCGAATTGGTCGTACAGGTCACACTTGAAGTGAAGGTGCGAACGATGGGGGCACAAGTTTCATTGGTGAGAAGAACATTGTTGTGGTCAAACGTTTCACCATTCTCGTCCATCCAAACCAAGACAAAATTTTCGTTGTCAATAACAGCCTTCAAACTGATTACCTCTCCATTGCAAACTTCCGTAGCACTTGCCGTAGCCGTCACACCTGAAGGACAATCATTGATACAAGATTCGGGTTCATTATAAGCACTGTTTAAGGTTATGCTGCAATTAGGTGCATTGTCAAAACTTGCAGTAATAGCTACATTTTGGATGCCTATTGCAGGAAGTTCTAAACTAACCGTCTGTGTTCCACTGCCATTTGAAGGAAACGGATAATCATCTCCCAAAAGACTAATGAGGATGTCTCCATCAGGCGAATTGATATAAGATACCGTAAGCTCCAATAGATACATGTTGGTGTCTTCATTGCAGTCTCCAACCGAAATATCACTTATTTTGATGTCGCATTGAGGCACACAATCAGCAGGTTCATCGTAGGCATTTTCTAAAGTACTGCTGCAATTGGGGTTGTCTGCAAAAGAAGCCGTAACACTTACATTGTCTGTTTCACTTGTGGGTAAAACAATGCTAAACGTTTCTTCGCCACTGCCATCGGGTAGAAAAGGAAAAGTCGTTCCCAAGAGTTCAATGTTCAAAATGCCATTGGGCGCATCGTCATACTTGATTTTTACATCTAAAGTATAGCTGTTCGTTGAAGGGTTGCAATCGCCCACACCTACTCCCGTTACTTCAATGCTACACTGGACATCACAGGCACTTGGCGCATGGTAAGTTGCGCCTAAATTGTCATTACAGTTGGCATCGTTAGCGAAACTTGCACTGACCGCTATGTTTTCAAAACCGTTGGCAGTCAATTGGTCAATACTGAAAGTTTGTGTGCCTGTTCCATCGGCTGCAAAAGAGGAGGTATTACCGAGCACTTCAATGTTGATATCACCATTCGGTGCGCCTTCGTAGTTCACCGTCACTTCAATGCTGTATTGATTCGTTTCGGGATTGCAGGCACCAACATTGATATCTGTTATTTCAATCGAACAGTCGACATTGCAGGAAGCGGGAGCATCGTAGGTAAGAGCCAAATTGTCGTTGCAGTCGGGATTGTTTTCAAAACCTGCACTTACGGCTATATTTTGAAAACCATTGGCATTGAGTTGTTCTATTGTAAAGGTTTCCTGTCCACTTCCGTCGGGTGTAAAAGAAGTTGTATTGCCTAAGACGGTCACTTCAATGTCGCCACTTGGTTCATTTTCATAAGCAATCGTTAGCGTCAATGAATAAGTATTATCGTCTGGGTTACATTCGCTGGTTGTAGCACTCAAGACTTCAATATTGCAGATGGGAACTTGAAAGCCAAAATTGACCTCTTCAATGTTCAACTGATTCATATTGATTTGGAAAGGCATACTTGGATTATTGGCAGTTGTCAAAGTTCCGCCTTCTATAATTGTGCCTTGGATATCGGCTACTTCAATGGTGATTTCCCCTACAATCAAATTGTCGAAAGAATAGAGTCCTCCATTTTGTGTCGTTGTCGTAAAAGGAATATTGTTGAAATTGCTGCCATTGAAGGTGAGTAATAGGGAAACACCCTCAGCTCCTGTTTCTCCTGCAAAAATTCCATCTCCATTGTCGTCTCGCCAAACCAAACCGCTTGCCGTACCTGTTCCCAACAATCCACCATCTATTTGCAGGGTTTCATCGGCTTCAATGCTGAAAACATCGGTCGAACCCATACCGATGCTGTTTGTGATGTCGCTGTTCAATGAAGCATTGCTGCCCGAGTTTGGAAGGGTAGGAGAATATAAAGGCGCTGTTCCAAATACTAAATAATAGTCGAGTGTAGTATTTGTGATTTCGAGGGTATAAGTTCCGTCTGATTCAGTAAATGTACTGGTAATCAGTGAAAAATCGGTGGCATTGTGTAGGTTGATTCCTATATTTCCTAAGCCACCTTCATTGTTCTGTTGAATGCCATCTTTGTTTCTGTCCCACCATACAAAGCCTTCAACGGTGCTTACAACTGGAGGATCGAAAGAACACAAAAGGTTATTTTCGGGAGTCAAATTTTCGGTTTGCACAGTTGGAATGTGATTGGTTCCATTCGAGGTTGTCGTAAAATCAATACTCAATTCACTGTAAGTATAGCTTATTTGAAGGGGAATAATGGACAAATCATTACATCCACTATTTCCAAAACCATCGGATTGAATGAGGTAGGTATCGAGCGGATTGAAGTTGGGACTTCCTCCAAAACTGTTGGATTGCCCTGCGGTCAGTATGCCGCTATTGTTAGGGAGGGCATCTCTTGAAGCATTGAAGCCTGACGCTCCATATTGATGTGTTTCTATCAGGCTACCCTCTTCATTCAAAAAATAGTTGTTGATGCGGCTATCTATTCCTGCCGTAAGGCTGTTGGTTGCTGTTAGGGTCAAGTTGCCATTGTTGAGTTGGTTGCCGATGACAGGGAAAAAACTGTCAAAAGTTTGGAAATTTCTTGACCACTGTATAGTTCCACTTCCATTGATTTTCAAACCCGAAATGTGGTAATTGAAGCCGAAAGGAGTGGGTTCGATGGTGTAACCTCCAATAAAATATCCATCATCGTCGGTGGGAACAATGGAAGTGCCGAAGCAATCAATCGTACCCGGAATCCCAAACATTTTTTGCTGTACAATCTCGCCAGTTGCATCGGTTTCTACGAATAAGATGCCCGTTTGTGTAGCCGTTCCACCACCTCCATCACCGAGCATTTTGAGCCAAGGTTTTTGAGGTGAAAGACTGTTTTCAAGAGGCATTTTATCGTCAGTAGTATTGGATTCTTCTTGTTGTTTGACAGGAAGCAGGTATTCCGCCAAGCCTGTGAAAGCAAAGCCTCCATTGGGCAATGCGACTCCCGAAATGCGGTCAACATTGAAGTCGAGACTGTGGGTTTTTGACCAATTCACTACACCATTTGAATCGGTGCTGACCATAAAAACATCATTTCGTTCATTATTGGGACTGAAACTCTGCGTTTCTCCAATAAAAATAAAATCATCGTTGTTGGCTTGGAAAACCGAATTGGCAGCATCGGCATCCTCACCACCGAAGGCTCGAACCCACTGCAAGTTACCCATAGCATCCGTTTTGAGGAGGAAAGCGTCTTCTGAATCATTCCCGAAGCTCATGCTGCGACCCGCTACAATGAATCCATTATCTGCTGTTTGGAGAATGTCGTTGCCCACTTCAAAATTGTTGCCACCGAAAATCTTCGCCCATTGAACTGCTCCCATCTCATTTGTCTTGGTCAATAAAATGGATTGAAAAATGTTGTTTCCTGCAGAGGAAAAGCCTGTCGTGGCAAAGCCGCCATCACTTGTGGGAGTGATGGCATAGGGAATATTATCTCCTACTTCTGTTGTTCCGAATGTGGTTTGAAAAGTGCTTTGTGCTTGTAGAGGTATCCAAATTCCCCAACAAATCACCAGTGAGAGTAGCCATACTTTTTTCATTTGCTTGTACGCTTTAAGGGTTAATGTTTGGCAAATGGGTGGGAATGACTGGGTGGGATAAGGCAAATTCAAATTTTAGTTTGCCTAAAAAAAAGGGGTTTTTGGAAAAAAAATCTGCTGTAAAATGAATTGGGATTTAAAATATATGGATTAACCGAAATGAGGGGGAACTTGTATTAATTTATAAGTATTTGTTTTTAAATGATTCAGAAAATATTTTTTTTAAAAGGACGATTGTAATGTCATGATAATGTAAGGTATCATTTTTTTTGAAAGGATGCAAATTTTTTGAATGTAATGTGGGCTTGAATAAATAAAGGCTTGACTATATGGATTGCAGCAGATGTGACTTGGGTAGGCTTCAAAATAATATTTATTGCTGCAGAGAACTTTTCCTTTAATCTATAATCAAGCAAATTTTGTGCCTTAATTGTATATTTGGAGCAGAAAACTACTTTATAAAGATGAATAGAATAGAGATTGAATCCATTTTAGGCAAGACTTACCCTTTTTTAAAGGAAACAGATATTGTCTCCATACTGCAAATTGGCACATACCAAAAACTAAAAAACAAGGCCACATTGATTCGAGCAGGACAACAAAAGCCTAAAATTTTTTTTATTCTGAAAGGAATGGTAAGAGGCTACTACATCAATCTGAAAGGAGAGGTAATCAATGTTTTTTTAAGACCAGAACATACCATGACAGGTGCGCCTGATGCTTTGTTTGCCAATCGAGCTACGAAATACACTTTTGAAGCGATTTTGGAAACCCATGTGCTGTTTTTTTCTTTTGAAGAATTTGAAAAGTTAATGCCTGAAAATCCTATTTTCTTCAAAGTGTATATAGAAGTCTTGCAGGAAAATGTTCAGACACTTGTTTCGAGAGTAGAATCTTTGATTGACAAATTGCCTGAAGAAAGGTATGATGAATTGCTGGAGAAAAAACCTCAGTTTTTTCAAAAAGCATTCAATAAACACATTGCAAATTACCTTGGAATCACTCCAAATTCTCTTTCACGTATCATAAAAAGAAAGAAAATGGGCGAATAATTAACTTATGAATATTTTTTTTGAATATTACAGTTGTATTTTTACGAAACAATAAAATACATCGCGTTATGGACAATACACTTTTTGGAATAGAAAACTTAGACGTTTATTTGGTCTTAGGGATTTTGGCCTTTTTCGGACTCATGGAAATGTTGGCAGGTTACTTGAAACGTACCAACCGAACCTCCGGTGATTGGATTCAAGAAGCAGGTGGTTTTTTCATGCTTTCAGTAGTAATCAAACCTTTGATTGTCTTTTCAGCTTTCACGATTGGAGGGCTTTTGTTTCCTCAATACCAAAACATATTGAGTGAATGGAGCGTAGGGCTTGTATTGATTTCGTACTTACTTATTGACGATTTGATGCAATATTGGTATCACCGCTCTGCCCACGAATACGAATTTTTGTGGAAACTACACCGTCCCCACCATCAAGCCGAAGAAATGGGTTTCTTTATTTCTTATCGAAATGCTGCATTGTACTATTTAATGATGCCCAATATTTGGTGGATAGCTTTTGTTGTATTTTTAGGAGGTGCAAAAGCAGTGGTAATTGGATTGATTTTGAAGCAGTTGGTGATTATTGGTTCGCACAGCACCATTAAATGGGATTCTTTCCTGTACAAACACAAAATTTTTAATCCTTTAATGTCTGTTCTTGAGCGAATCATCATTACTCCTGCTTTCCATCATGCACACCACGGCAAATCCATGCAAGATAGCATCAGTGATCCGAATGGCAACTTCGGCAATATGTTTTCGATTTGGGATCAAATTTTCGGCACTGCTAAGTACACCCGAAAATTTCCGACGGACTACGGTATTATGAATGATCCGAAAGAGCATTGGACAGCTGCTTATTTTTATCCTTTGGTGGCAGCAGACGATCCCAAAAGCGAGATTTCGAGAGGCTATCAAAAAAATAGTACGGCAACACCTGAGCCTATTTTTGTAGAGTTGGAGAAAGGCGAAAAATACCTTTGGTGTCAATGCGGCAAAAGCAAAAACCAGCCTTTTTGTGATGGTACTCACCACGGTTCTAAGTTCAAACCATTACTTTTTGAGTCCAAAAAAACGGGTAAAGTGAAATTATGCAATTGTAAGATTACTAAAAAAGGCCCTTTTTGCGATAACTCACACTTGGATTTGTTGAAGTAACTCGAAAAAATCGTGTCTGAGTCCCATATACGATGTATAGAAATTCAAAAAAATCAAGCACCTCATGGAAGTAAAATTTCATGAGGTGTTTCTTTTTTAAAACAACTCCTGATGTCGGGTTCACAATAGGGTAGAAGAAAGAGGAAAGGAAGTCGGTTATTTTGGAGTGATTATTGTCTTATACATAAATTGTATTTGGTCGAGGTACTAAATCTAACCCCAATGAAGGATAGTCTTGTTTTTTCTGCCTAAGTCTACGTAACTTTTATCCTCTAAATGAGTACACTATCGAATATATGATTATGTTCACTAATTTTTTTCAAATGACATCTACAGTCAAAAAATGGTTGAGTATTTTTGAATTGGGAACGCCTAAAAATGCAAATCAGATTGAAAAGTATAGAATAAAAGTTTGTAACAATATTTCTGTAATCATCATTTTAGTGTGTTTATTGTACTGTGGTTTATTTTTATTTCAAAATAAGATTGTAGAGATCATTCCCTATGTGATTACCTTGGTTATTTCAATGATTTGCCTTTATTTGAATTATAAAAATCACTTTTTCGCCAATCGAATTTTAATAATGCTTGCGGGAAATGGTTTGATCTTCTACACATTGATTTATGCGGGATATGACATTCAGTCACAAATGTTCTTTATTATATTGATGGCAACCTCCTTCTTGCTATTCAAAAAACCCTACATTCCTTTTTTGCTTTTAGTATTGGTATCTATCATGCACGTTGTAGTTTATTCTTATGTTTTAAAAAACGGTCCAATTAACGAAGGTTCAAGAATTTATATAGGGGAATATATTAATTTTATCATTGCCTTAGCT
Organism: Bacteroidia bacterium; assembly: GCA_030427245.1. GTDB lineage: Bacteria > Bacteroidota > Bacteroidia > Chitinophagales > UBA2359 > JAUHXA01. The sequence goes on from JAUHXA010000013.1 coordinate 17,450, forward strand.
ATGGCAGCCAATTTATCCTATACGCTGTACATGGAATTAAAAATCTATGAAAAACGAAATACGGATGCTTTGAAGGAAATAAAACAAAGTAATGTGAGGCTTCACAACAAAAATGAACAGTTGGAGAATCTCATTTATGTTACTTCTCATGACTTACAAGAACCACTTAGGAATATCAAAAATATGGCGAATTTGGTTGTTCAGACAGTAGAAGGGGATGATGATTTAACCAAACAATCCATACAGTATTTAAACGATTCGACTGATAGAATGAGTGGTATGATAGAAAGTATCATGAAATATGCTATGATTGGAAATGAACAAACACTCGAATGGGTTGACTGTGAAGTTCTTTTAGAGAAATTGAAATTGGACTTAGATTACCAACTAAAAGAAACAAATGCAGTGGTTGAATATGAAAAACTTCCAATTATTTTGGCTTATCGAAATGAACTGCGTTCCCTTATCCAGAATTTGCTTTCCAATGCGATTAAGTTTAGACATTCAGAAAGAGATCCAATTATCAAAATAATTTGTAAAAAAAGCGTAGATTATTATACTTTTGGTGTGTCGGATAATGGAATTGGTGTGGATAAAAAACATTTCAATACTATTTTTCAAATGTTTAAGCGACTACATACACAAAAAAAGTACAATGGAACAGGCATTGGCCTTGCCCATTGTAGAAAAGTCGCTGAATTGCACGAAGGAAACATTTGGCTGGAACCGAATAAACCATACGGATCGATTTTTTACTTCACTATAAAGAGATATGAAGAAAGTTAACTCAATTATGCTGATAGATGATGATGCAGCTACTAATTTTTATCACAAAATCATTATTCAAAGGTTAAACTGCTCTAATCGTATTGAAGTATTTGACGATGCGACCGAAGCCTTACAATATTTAGAAAACGCAGAGGAACTCCCTGATATAATTTTCCTCGATATTAACATGCCTAAAATGAATGGTTGGGAATTCATCGAAGAGATTGTAAAAAATGGAATGAATGAAATATTGAATGATTCAACTATTGTGGTGCTTACCACTTCTTTGAATTCCAATGACAAAGAAAAAGCACTTAAGTATGGGATAATTTCAGATTTTAGGCTCAAGCCGCTCACAAAAGAAACATTGCTGGAAGTGATGGATTCATTGTAAATCAGACTATTCATGACTGAGGGTGTCTTAATTTTCACCCCTCATCTTCCTCCTTCACCCAAAACAACTCCCGAAAATTCCGCTCTCCCTTAAAATACTCCTTCAATTCTTTCCCCATCAATTTCATATTCCCAAAAAGGCTCTTGTAAACAGGCGAAACATCGTAGTGGTACTCCTTCTCCAATGCCACAAAAAACAGATTCAACTTCAATTTGAGCGTGGTTTTAGACTCCAAATTCGCAACACTTGGCGCATTGATTTCACGCCATTTTTCGGCAATGTCAGTAGCTTCGGGCAGTCGCTTCACAAAATCTGCCAATTGACCTTCAATGAATTGCTCCAACTGTCTCATTTGCTGCAATTGAGGAAGGGCGGTTTGGGCATCAATTTGTCGATTGATTTGTCTCAATTCCGATTGATGGTGTTGAGCTTGAAGGAGAATATCAAAAAGCAATTCATAGCCTCTTTGTTGATTCGCTTTGATTTCTTCTTGATTGCTCAATAATTTCCTTCTGAAAACCGCAGCTTCCTCTCTCTCCAAATAGCCCGTTTCTTCACCCTGCAATATCATCGAAAGAATGCTATCAATATGAGCAGGTTTGCCCGTTTTGCAGGGAATTTTGTCCCAACCTTCAATTTTGGAGTTTTTCAAGGTCTTGTAGTCAAAAAAGTAGGGATTTTCCTCTCCATAGCAATTCACACAGTTGCAGGGCAGTAGTTCGTAGGCTTGTATTTTTTCGTTGAAGTGGTAGTGTCGGTTGATTTCCTGCATTTTGATGCGGATGCGGTGCAGCAAAGAACGGCAAAACTGCCCCGTCACCCGAATGTGAATCTCTCGCTTTCCATAAGTCTCGACAACCTCCGCCACTGCTCCATCTGCCTCCAATACAAAACCATCTCGCCAAGCCAAAGTCTGATTTCGGGCAATCAATTCGTGCATTTCAACGGTCAATCGGGTGATGATGCCTTTGGGCATAAAGTCGTAGGCATAGCGCATTTGCAGTGTTTCGCCATCGGGAAAATTGTAGTCGGTTGGCGGACTGGGTGGCAACAATTGGGGCAGAATATAGGAATGACTGCGTTCGATTTTGTAGCAAATTTTGAATTTTTGCATCAACTGCAATAGCTCTACGGTATAAGGGCTGTAATCCGTATCGTCGGCTTTGCTGTGGGTGCGCCACACTTTTTGGATGTCCTTCAATTTGAAATGTCCCCGCTTTTGTTTTTCCAAAAATTCGGACTTCAAGACCCGATAGACGGCTTTGGTTGCCCAACTGTTTTGGAGGATGACGATTTTGCTGACAAGGTTGGCTTCTTCATTTTCGGCGGCTTGAAAGTGGAGGAAGATGCCCAAATCGTGGAAGAGTTGGCTGAGGTCTTTTTGGTCGAGTGGGTCGGTGATGCCGTGGGCTTCGCAAATTTCCCAAAGTTCGGAGACAGAAATCGTGGCTTCCGTTTGTGCCAAATCTTCAATCGACTCTCTGGCATCGACCCAAGATTTTTCCAATTCAATGCCGACAATTGGCAAGGCTCGTAAATCGCCCTTCAAATCTTCAAAAAATGCCTCAAAACCCTGCAATGCCTTTTTACGGAATTTTTTGCCCTGTCCAACGGCTTCCAAATCGGCTCTATATTCTTTTTCCTTCAAAAAACCGCCAAAGCGTTTTTGGAGGGCTTCATGGTTTAATCGGGCTACCGAACCTTCTTTTTCATTGTGAAAAACGAGCATTGGGCTACCTCCACTGAGCAGTTCGACTATCTGAAACCAATAATCCGTATCTACCTTTTCGGTGCGATTGTCTGCCACAAAAATGTATTGGGAACGGTGGGTCAAAAAGAACTGATGGGTTTGGTGACTGATGATTTGCCCTTCAAAATCCCATACATTCATGCGGAAGGTTTTGCCATTCGGCATTTCAAATTCAATCGCTTCAATGTCAATGCCGCTTGTGCTTTCATCGGGTTCGGGCATGGGTTTGTTGGGATGCTTCAATTTATAGCGCATAGAGGTTTTTCCTGCCCCTGTTCGACCGACCAACAATACCTTACATTCATATAGGGTGGCTTTTTCGTTTTCTCTGTCCATTCGTTTATAATGACGAAGAATAGCTTCTCCTCCTATTATAGTAACTTCAGGAGAAGGTGTTGTTATTGGATTACTATAAAGCAAAAGACTACTTATTTCATCTCTCGAATCCAAAGAAAATTTTAACCCTTTTTGAATCAAATGAACTAAGGGAGAAATATCACGGATTTGGTTATAACGAAGGTCTAAATATTGAAGTTGTGTTAATTCTTTCAAAAAGTTTATATCACTGATTTCATTAGAACGAAGTTTTAAAGATTGAAGTTGTCTCAAATCTTTCAAAAAACTTGCATCGCTGATTTGATTTCCGCTAAGGTCTAAAGATTGAAGTTGTGTCAAATATTTCAAAAAGCTTACATCACTAATTTCATTGGAGCGAAGGTATAAAATCTGCAATTGTGTCAAACCTTTCAAAAAACTCACATCCTTAATTTGATTAGAGTGAAGATATAAGGTTTTTAGTTTTGTCAAACTTTGCAAAGAACTATAATCATTAATTTGATTGGTGGTCAAGTATAAATATTGGAGTTGAGGCAGGTTTTTCAGTGGACTCATGTCTGAAATTTTCCATTTATTCATATATCCACCAATTACGATTTTCTTCAACTTAGTAAGTTTACGAATGTGAATTGATATACTGTGTAAGTTATTATTTCTCTCTCTATTTTGGCTATCTATCCATTTTTGTTTCTCTATACTCCAATATCTATTTGATAAAATGAGGGTTTCCAACCAAGTACATTCAAATACTTCTTGCGGAATTTTGGTCAAACCACAGTAGCCAATGTCAAGCAATCCCGTTTTTTCTTCTTTTTCTTTTTGTATCAATTGAAGGGCTAAGTTGCTCATGGTTCTATATTTGTATTTTGTTTTTGAAAAGAATGAAAATGGATGGTAGATTGATTTTTGGAAACTTTGCGAAATGCTCACTAGCGGTGGATTTCGAAACCCACCGCTAGTGAGCATGTATTTTGCTGATGATTCAGTTTTGAAATTGTTCTATTTATCGCCATAATGCCCAAAACAAGAGGCAATTTCTAAATTGTCGTCTTCAATTCGATAGACCAAGCGGTGTTTGCCTGTAATTCTTCGTGACCACCAACCTTGATAATTGCCTTTCAAAGCTTCGGGTTGCCCCAAACCATCAAAAGGATTTTTGAAGATATCCAAGATAAGTTCCCATAGTTTAGCAGGGTATTTAGCGTTTTCTTTTTTTAGACGAGGAATATCTTGAGTGGCTTTGCTACTTAAATGAATGGGGTACATATTTCAATTGTCTTAGCTGTTGATGAGGTTGAATAGACCTTTTGGAGAAGTTTTGTGAAAGATTTTGTTGTCCAATTCTATAGTTGCAGCGAGAATTTGCATTTGATTGGTGAGGTTTGACAAATCATCTTCAGCGGGTTTCCAGAAGTTGGTAAAGATAGAATAGGCACCAAATCGGGTGAGTGTGTCAAGGAGAAAACCAATCAGTTCATTTTTGATTCTTTTTTTAGGAAACGGTATTTGCTGGGTCAGAATCAAATCCGCCAAAATGATTCCAGTTTCTAATTGAAGTGAAGCATCTATCCATTTTTTTACATACCTTGTTTGAGGAGAGGGATGTATAGATAAGAATTGTAGGCTGTCGTAATGGGGTTTGCTCTTTTGAAGCCCTTCAAAAATCTCTCTAAAGGAAGGAGGGAAAGCAGCGAAGATGGGCGAAACGATTTGTTCATAAGCCATTAATACAGAAGAAATCGTATTGGCTAAGTCGGAATAAGGAGCTAATTGAAGATTGACCGAAATGTGGCTATTGAGTGACTCAAAGTAATCTGTTGTGTTTTTATCTTTGTCTGCCAGCCATTCCAAGACCTCAAATCGCAAATCGAAAACTTTGTCTAAAAGACCATTAGCAACTTCTTCAATGCTTTTCTTTTGGACTCGGAGAGTAATTAAATCCACCAAATTTTCGATTGAGTGTTCAATGGAAGTCTGTGAAATTATGCCTTTGTCTAAATTAGCCAATGCTATAAATCTACCAATAGGTTCACTTGTCGTTAACATCACTCGTTTTGTTAGATGATTGAATGTCTTTCCAAAGTTAACAACTTTAGGAAGAAACTTGGTTCAATAATACTTGATTTTTCTTTTTTGCAGCCTTGAACAGGAACGAATAATAGAAAGGAAGCACACTTGACCTGAATTTTGCGTAATACGAGCTTCTTTTTCATTAAATTTCTTGTTCAAAGCTAAATCTCCCTCCCCGCCTTCCGCATCGCCCTCACCAACATCCAAACCAAAAAACCGCCGACCCCCAAACCATATTGGCACCATTTCAGTTCCCCCGCTTGGTAAAACAACCAAGTAAACGCCCCAACTGCCACCAACAGAATGGCGTAAATCAACTGTTGCCCCAAAAAGTAAAGCATCCTCGTTCGTTCCCGATTGCCGACCACCTGCACCTCCAATTCACCCCGATGCGCCTGATACAATGTCTTCCGCAAATCTCCAGGAATGGAAATTAAATTAGTCACCATTTGCTGCAATAAGTCCTTGACAAACTTCACCGTATCGCCTTTTTCGCTCAGCATAAACTTCTGAAAAAACGGCTGTACCACCTCTATTGGATTGCTGTGAATATCCAGCGTATTGCAAATACCCATGAGTAGCGTCACCATTCGGTTCAACAGCACATAATCTTTCGGAACTTGCACGACATTCGTGATTTCCTTGATGCCCATTTCCATCGCCAATTTGAAAAAACTACTTTCAAAAGGATTGACCTTCAATTCTTTCAAATTCATGCCTTCAAATTGAATCTCGTTTTGCAGAAATTCCCGAAAAGCATCAATCATTTTCTCTGCAATGCGAACCGCCTCACGGTCATCGGCAATAAAACCCGCAGTTTTGAGAGCTGCAATGATTTTCTCCGTGTCGTTTTTGGCAGCCCCTTCAATCAATTGCAGCAAACCCGTCCGCATAATCGGCTGAATCGTAGCCACCGCCCCAAAATCCAACAGCACAATCGTTCCGTCTTTTTGTACCAAAATATTGCCGGGATGTGGATCGGCATGGTAAAATCCATCTTCAAAAACCATTAAACAATAAACATAAACCAACCTATCCGATAAGGCTCTTTTGTCAATTTTCCACTCGTCTAATTGTACTATGTTGTTGATTTTTATGCCTTCACAAAATGTCGTGGTTAGCACTCTTGAAGTAGAAAAATCGGGATGAACGGTTGGAATCAATAAGCCCGATTCGTCCTTCAAGTTTTCCTGTATTTCCTGCATCGCCTTTGCTTCCTGCTCAAAATCCAATTCTTCTTCAATCATTTGACGTACCTGCGTGTAGGTATATTCGATGCCTTTGATTTCAAAAAAACAAGCCGTCAATTTGGTGAGACGTTCGATAATGTGGAGGTCGGTTCGAGCAATTTCTTCAATATTGGCGTGTTGCACTTTCACCACAACTGCCGTTCCGTCCTTCAATGTTGCTCGGTGTGCCTGACCGATTGAAGCGGCCGCAATGGGCGTTTCTTCAAAATGTTGGAATAGGTTTTCGGGCGTATTGCCGAGTTCTTCAAGGATACGTTGGCGAATTTCGGCAATCGGGCGAGGTGGAATTTTGTCTTGCAGCTCGTCCAAAGGTGCTTGAAAAGCTTCTGGTAGAAAATTGCTAAGTATGGACAAGAGTTGCCCTACCTTGACAAACAAACCCTGCAATTGAAGGATGGTTTTTTTGACTCTTTCGGCATTTTTGAGGTGAAGGTTGGGCAGTCTTTTTTGGAAATATTTTTTTCCGAAGAGTTTGCTTAGTAGGTAAGGTTTGAGGTAACTCAACATGACTACGAAGGCAGTTGAATAAGCTTTGCGGATGCGCCAAGAACGGCGGTATATTTTGGGTTTTCGCATAGGGCAAAAGTAGTATAAGTTTGAAGTGATTTCGCTCCAAATGTCGACAAATCTTTCAGTTGTTGTCGAATTTTCCACTACCTTCAACGAGAACTTGGCTACACTTGAAAAGTTAGCCAACGTTTGAAGTGATGAATAGACAACAAGTGTCCTTTCAAAAGCGCATTTTTTTCTGCAAAGTTTCCTTACCTTTGTGCGTTTATTGAAGAATATGGAACTGTCTGGAATCAATATTGGTTTTGGACAGTATTACTCCGTTAGGAGTATAAATATTTGTAGAAGTTTATAATAAAGCATCGACCAACTCCATAGGAGTTGAATAGTAAGATATTTGTTTATAATTAAGGGGTTGAACTCCGATGGAGTTCTGCGGTTATCTTTCTCATTTATTCTACAAATATTGAAGTCCCCGAGTAATCGGGGCAAGCTCTAACGGACTTAGGCAAATTCAAATTAAAATGAATTAAAGTTTTAAACGATACTAAAGATATCATGGCAAGAATACTGAGTGAACAGGAACAAGTTAGGAGAGATGCATTGCAGGCAATTATTGATTTGGGAATCAACCCTTATCCGCCCGAAACTTTTGAAGTCAATGCAACTGCGAAGGAGATATTGGCGAATTACGATGATGAAAAGAAGAACTTTCAAGAAGTGAGTTTGGCAGGACGACTGATGGGAAAACGCATTATGGGAAAGGCTTCTTTTGCAGTGCTGCAAGATTCGACTGACAAAATTCAAATCTATGTCAATCGGGATGAAATTTGTCCAGAGGAGGATAAAAATCTGTACAACAAAGTATTCAAAAAACTACTTGATATTGGCGATTTTATTGGTGTGAAGGGCTATGTCTTTAAAACCAAAACGGGGCATACGAGTATTCATGTCAGCGAATTGAAGCTCCTCAGTAAGTCGCTTAAGCCTTTACCGATTGTGAAAGAAAAAGACGGTGAGCGCTACAATGAAGTGACCGACCCCGAATTTCGCTACCGTCAACGATATGCCGATTTGGTGGTGAACCCACACATCCGAGAGGTATTTATCAAGCGCACGAAGATGGTCAATTCTATGCGGGAGTTTATGAACAAGCATGGATATTTGGAGGTTGAAACGCCGATTTTACAGCCTTTGTATGGTGGTGCGGCTGCTCGCCCCTTCAAAACGCATCACAATACGCTCGACATGACCTTGTACATGCGAATTGCGAATGAGTTGTATTTGAAGCGTTTAATCGTAGGAGGTTTTGATGGTGTGTATGAGTTTTCTAAAGATTTCCGAAATGAAGGAATGAGTCGTTTCCACAATCCCGAATTTACACAAGTCGAACTCTACGTAGCCTACAAAGACTACGAATGGATGATGGATTTTACGGAAGAAATGCTCGAAAAAGTGGCGATGGATTTGAACGGCACGACCAAATTTCAGGTGGGTGAAAATACGATTGACTTTAAGCGTCCTTGGAAACGCTACACAATGTTTGAAGCGATTGAACATTTTACAGGAATTGACATTTCGGGAATGGACGAGGCGGCTCTTCGTGAAACGGCTAAAAAATTGAACATTCACATTGATGCGAAATTGGGCAAAGGCAAAATCATTGACGAGATTTTTGGAGAGAAATGTGAGCCTTTCTTGATTCAGCCAACTTTTATCACCAATTACCCTGTCGAAATGTCGCCGCTTGCCAAAAAACACCGCACCGAAGAAGGTTTGGTAGAGCGATTTGAAGGTATCTTCAATGGTAAGGAATTTTGCAATGCGTTTTCAGAGCTGAACAATCCGATTGACCAACGTGAACGCTTTGAGGAACAATTGGAGCTCGGTAAACGTGGTGACAATGAAGCGATGGTTTTGGACGAAGATTTCTTACGAGCTTTGGAATACGGTATGCCTCCTACGGCTGGTATCGGCATTGGTATTGACCGATTGGCAATGGCGATGTTGAACCAACCTTCTATTCAGGATGTGCTGTTTTTTCCTCAGATGAAGGCGGAGAAATAGAATGGATTTTAACCCGTTTGTTGTCATATATAGCTTTGAACAAAAATCGTTTACAGAAAGGAATTTCTGTATTGGATATGAATCTCATAGCCGATTTTTGTTCAAGGCTTTTACTGTAATGTAAATCATCAATTATCTGATATCTACCTTGCCTAATTCATTCCGCCCATAAAAAACGGGAAAATACATCTGCTCGACTTTCGTAGGATTGTATTTGGGCTTGTTGCAGACGATATAGCCTTGATACTCTCTGCTTCTGTGTTCTCTCTGGAAGAAAGTAAAGGTCTTGATTCTTCACCAAGCTCGCCTTGCAAAAAGTATGGATATTTGATGACTTTGCCTACTTTGGTCTGAAAAAAAGGTTTTTTTCTCGAATACCTGTAGGAATACAATTCTTTTACTTCGTAAAATACGGCTTCATCCAATGCCTTCAATACCAATAGACCTCTTTGTTTGCATTTGTGACATCGGTAGGTTTGTGTTTCAGTGTCAAAAGGAATAATTTTGTCATTATAAAAAACACTAGCATTTGGAATTAAAACACCCATTGAATCCACTACTCTTAGTGCGAATCCTTGTTGGAATCTCAGTATTTGAGCTGAAATACTGTTGTAATCTTTGAGTTCAATATTAAGGTTTTCGCCATTTGCAGAAACTTTGAGGTAGTAACCTTTGAGTTCAATGTTTTTTGGAGAATATTCTTTGCAAGGAAAAGTTGTTACCCAACTGTGTAACAATGCTGTATCTGTGAGCAATTGCTTGCCTTTGAAAATCTGTTCGGCTTCTTGATTGGTAATTTTGTACCAAACTGCAATGTCACTTTGATTGAAGGGAGTAGGGGAGTTGTCTTGCGCCAACAGCGAATAGAATGGGCATAAACAAACGAGACAAAACAAAATTAGCGTTTTGACATTCATACTTTTGTGTTTTGATTATTTGCCCCTGAATCCGCCTATAGACTCTGCAATATACTCTTTTTTTTAAAATATCTGTAATGCTTACTTTGACTCCAACTATTGCCAAGGTTTGCACTATATCCTCTAAAAACTTTCCGCTACTGTGTTCAATTTCTAAATCAAGTGAGCAAAAAAAAGAAAAAATCTCTCAGTTTCTGGGTTTAAATTAAACTTCCTATGCCATCAACCTCTCAATATCCTCCATCTCAATCGGCAAAGCCTCGGTCAAATTGACATTGCCATTTTCGGTAATCAAGTAATCGTTTTCCAAGCGACAACCAATCCTTTCCTCTGCAATGTAAATGCCAGGCTCACAAGTCAACACCATTCCCGCTTCCAATGTGCGGCTATACAAACCGACATCGTGAACATCCAAGCCAATGTGATGGGCAGTTCCGTGCATAAAATATTTTTTGTAAAGCGGTTTTTCGGGGTCTTGTTCCGCCACTTTTTGGGCATCTAACAAACCCAATTTGATAAGTTCGGCTTCAATCAAATTGGCCATGTTCTTTTCGTAATCTGCGTGAGCCACTCCCGCTTTTAGTAGTTTACTCCCTTCCTTCAAACAGTGCAAAACAGAACGATAAACTTCCTTTTGTCTTTCAGAAAACTTACCATTGACGGGGAAACATCGGGTCGTATCGCTGTTGTAATTGGCGTAACACACTCCAAAATCCATCAACACCATATCACCATCTTTGCAGACCTCATTGTTGGTTTGATAGTGCAGCACACAAGCATTTTTGCCAGATGCTATAATCGGTTTGAAGGCATGTCGGATTGCCCCTTCTTTCTGCAAATGATACATCAATTCTGCCTCCAATTCGTATTCCTTGATATTGGGGCGGCAAGTTTGAAGCACTTTTTTGAAGCCTTCCGAACTGATATCCGACGCTTTTTGCATCAACTGTACTTCTTCTGCTGATTTGATGGGGCGGAGGTGTCGAGTGATTTTTGCAGCTCGGTAATAGTCGTGAAGCGGATACTTCTTTTTACACCAAGCAATCATCCTATCTTGTTGGGTTTCTTGGTTGTGTGTCACCCTTTTCATGTGTTCGTTGTGACCCAAATAAAAAGCATCAGCTTCAAAAGCCATGTACTGCAAAACCATTTCAAAATCTTGAATCCATTCAACCCGCTTGATGCCCGATATTTCGCTTGCCTCTTCTTTAGTCAATTTTTCACCATCCCATATTTTGATGAGTTCGCTGGTTTCTTTGATAAACAAGATTTCCCGATTCTCTTTTTTGTAGGCATCGGGATACAGCACCAGTAAGGTTTCTTCTTGATCGATGCCACATAAGTAAAAAAGGTCGTTGTTTTGGACGAAGCCCATCACATCGTCGGTATTGGTGTGTTTGACATCATTTGAAGCGAGAATCGCAATAGAATTGGGTTTCATCTGTGCCGCAAAATTGGTGCGGTTGCGGATGAATAGGGGGTTGGGTATTGGTGGGTATCGCATATTGGTTTTTTATGGCTTGAATGTAAGTAGATTTTATTCTTCATTTAGAGAATTGATGCCTTTTTCTTTAAGTGCAGCTAATCCCTCTTTCATGGCTCTAACTTGTTCTGGCGGATGTCCTTGCCAAATGCTTACTTCGCCAACGACCTTAAAAGGAAATTGGGAACGATAAGATTTTGTTGGATTACCTGGGAATTTTTTGTCAGTTAAATCAGGGTCGTCTTCAATAAGTCCTGTTGGTTCTACCAAGTAAATTCTTTCTCTGCCTTCCCCAAAGGCAAGTTCCGCCCCCCAAATAGCGGCATCTAATGTGGCAGTCAGAAAAATATATTTCGCATTTTTTCTTTGTCCATAGTTTGAGCTGAATCCAACCTCGATAAAGTCCCCAATTTTTAGGTTCGCCTTTGTTCCGTGAAAGTATGTTTGAGAAAAAGGAGTTGGAGCAAAATGGCTGTTGTTCTTACTATTATTCTCCTCCATTGTTATTATTGATTTTTATTTTGAAAATTCACCAATTATCAATCAATCACTACTACATACCCTTTCTTGGGATCCACTTTTCCGCCCAACATCTGCAAATACAAAGCTGCAAGAGCCTCTTTGTCTGTCACATATTCCAAGTCCAGCATTTTTTGACTGTCTTTCACAAAACCCATCAAAGCCGCATTGAGGAGGGAATTGGTTTTCTCCGCACCCCAATCTTGGTATTTTTGTTGGATATGCGTAGGCGCAAAAAAGAAAGCAGATTTCGGAACTTCTTTGAAGGCTTTTTCGGATTGCCAATCGGTCAAACCAACGAGGACAATGTTCTTCAAATGGTCGCCCAACAAGTCGTTGATGCCCTGCAAAAGAGCTGTATTTCCTGCAAAATCCACGATTGCAGCAGGGGAATGTGTCAGTTTGGAGGTGTAATCTTCGTAACTGATTACCGCATCGTAATAGCCTGTTGATTCTACAAATTCTACATTACGAGTGGACGTCAAACCGATGATTTTTTGACCGTCCGCTTTTGCGTTTTCTTTCAGCATATAAGCCAAAGCCAACGCTGTCTTTGAAGAAGCGCTCGTCAAGATAACTTGCTCACCTTCAAAGAAATTGCTTTCCTTCAAATGGTGATAAATCAAAAAAGAAGTCGCAAATAGTGGTTTGATAATCGGAATGTAATCCGCTAATGACTCGTCAAAACTTTGGTCGGCTGCTAATCGGGAGTAAAAGTTGTAAATCGGTGACAAAGGTCTGCGATGATCTACTACGTCAGAAAAACCATATTCACTGATTTTGCCCGCTTCGACCTTCAAATAATCCGCCATCGGAAAATACCCATAGCAGCGTTCGCCTACTTCAATGGCATCGTGCTTAGAATCAACTACTTCTGCAAAGCCCCAAACGGGTACAATGCCTAAATCTTTCTCTGTTGAAGGGAAAAAATTCCAATATTTTAGATTGAAACCACAAACGGCATAGGTAATGTTGTTGGTTGTCAAAGCGTATTTTTCGACTTTGAACAATATTTCACCATCCTTCAATTCGGGTTTGGAGTCGGCTGATTGTTGGACTTTATTGAGTTGGGTTTTGTGGACGAGTAAATGGGGCATATAAGGGTAATTTTTTTGAGTTGTAAATTGAAAGATCAAAGTGTGAAGGTAGCGAGAATTTGAAAATTTTTATAGACAAAGTGTTTGCCTCAATATCTGGCCTTCTTTCGTACAAGATTCAAATGTTTATGGAAGCATAAAAAAAGCAGTTCAAAATTTTCTGAACTGCTTTTTATCGTTTTTCTGGTGAAGAAAAACGCCCCGCTAATACTCACTGCTATCACTATTTTTGGATTTGCGTTTAGCCTTTTTCTCAGCTCTTTTCTCCTTCAATGTTTTTGTAGGCTCTTTCTTCACTGCTTTTTTTTGCAGGTTCTTATCTTTATTAATCTTAGCCATTGTATTAAAAATTTATGAAAATGAATAAATAATCAAAAGCCAAAGTTACGCTTATTCTTTAAATCCATCAAATATCTGCAAAAACATACAGCCCAACTTGCTTGCGCCCGACTCTTTTGGCAGTTTTGATTGAAGCTTGATTTTGGTAGTGAATCGTTCCATAGAGCATTTCATCACCCACAATAGAAAGTTTTTCGATGAGGTGTCTTTGAACTGCGGGTGCAAGGTGTTTGCCTCTAAATTCGGGCAATAGGTATTCCTCATATACTTCATATCCTTCCAAAAATAGTGCTTTGGCTTTACAAACCCCGATGATTCCAGCCCATTTTCCTTCAATGAAAACCTCAAACAGCGACTCATTGTCTATCATGTTCTGCAAACTTTCTTTGGATTCAACGCTTGCCATTTCTTCAAAAAATGGATTGGCTTGATACATCTCTTGGTAAGAATTGAAGTAAAGGTCGTACCAATCCAACGAAGATGCTACTTGGAGTTGCACTTTCTCAAAGTTTGCAGGTTTGGGGGCTTTTTTCAAGTCGGAAAGAAAATGGGTATAATAACCCAAATCTCCTTCAATTCCTTCATGGTTGGTTATCAAATCTGACTTGTCTTTTGTGCTAAACCAACGAAATCGCTTTGGGGCAAATAGGGCATATTCCTGCTTCAAAAATGCGCCCAATTGCTGAATATCTGCAATGCGTACTAAATCAAAGTCTTTGTGCATCAAAAATACGGCGGGCTTGGACAAATCACCTCCAATAAATCGTATAGACGTAACGACTTCTCCAAAGGGTGTGGTCAATGTACGGTAAAGGTAATCGCTGATTTTTGCGTCTTTTATACCACAGTAGTCAGCGATTTTTTTTGCCTGCTTTCTATCGCTGCAATAACGCCAACTTTCTTCTACAAAAACATTCAGGCGGTTTTGAATGACGTTTTTACCTAGTTTTTGGGTGACAAAAATAGGGCAATGATTGGTTTCGATTGGAAGCCATTTTTGGAGGAATTGGGATTTTGTGGTGTTCAAATTATTTTTTATTCTTTCCAATCTTGAAGTTGTTCAAGATATAAATTTGATAGTTTCTTGATTGATTTGCGTATAAATATCCTTAGATTTTGAAGAAAGGTTCATATTATTTTTTTTATATTAACTGAAATTAAAAAGAATGTCTGCTCTCTTAGTCAATGTCGAACAAGGGCGACTGCTCAATTTTCAGGTTACTTTGTTTTAAAAATGAAGTTTCATTCCTTCATGAGATGCTTTGAATCCAAGTTTTTCATAAAATTTTAATGCATCAGGTCGTTTTTTATCAGTTGTCAGTTGAATTAAATGTGCTCCTTTTTTTTCTAGTCGATCAATACCTCCTTCATTGAACATGTCATAGCTGTGAATAAAACTATATTCAATTGTGTCATTCCTTCTCTTCTGTTAGTTCCCAAAAAGTATCCCTTTTATTCTCCTCGACTCTATCCAAACAAGGAAAATCTTTTTCCACCAAAATATGTGGATGTCCAACACTTGCCGCTACTTCCATACCAATCTCATTGGAATTCATCCATTGATGGGCTTGTGAAACAGGGAGATAGACCTGTAATTCGCAATTTTGAAACTCGGCAGTAACCTCCTCAACTTCTTCTCTAATTGCCAAGGAAAAGACAAAAGCAACGCCCATTCCAAAACCAATGCTTTCCGAAATCATCCCTTTTTCCTTCAACTGTTCGAGGTCGGATTTTCTGACTCTCAATCGAATACTATCTTGAACACACCGTAATTTCATAGAATATATATTGAAGTGACTTTGAGCAAGGCAGCAGAAATGCGAGAAGCTATGTATTCATCAGCTGAAAATCAATCTTTTAAAAATGAGTAGATAAAATCAATAAACAATTGATTTATCCCTTTTTACATCCCATCTCCCGCTTCTCGCTTCTTTCCTCCAAAGCCTAAAAGTGAATAATGGTTACAAAATTAGTTATTTTTGATTTTTATTCTCAATTAAATTTTCATTCATTACCATGACCTATTCAACCCTCATCACTGCATTGCAGCTGCAAGAACATCTTGACCACAATAACTGGGTGATAGTAGATTGCCGATTTTCTTTGGCAGATACAGAAGCAGGCCGAAACGACTACTTCAAAAGCCACATTCCCAATGCCATTTATGCCCATTTAGACAGGGATTTGTCTGCGCCTATAGTCCTCCAAAAAACAGGTCGGCATCCGTTACCAAGCATAGAAAAGACTGTTGAATTGTTCTCCAGTTGGGGAATTGATAGTGAAACACAAGTGGTGGTATATGACGATAAGGGAGGAGGAATTGCAGCTCGACTTTGGTGGATGCTCCAATATTTAGGTCATGAAAAAGTGGCGGCTTTGGATGGTGGATGGCAGCATTGGACGGCAATGAATTATCCTTTGTCGGCTGAAGTTCCCATTCCTATTCACCGACATTTTGTAGCTCAACCACAGGAAGATAGGTTGGTAAATCGGCAATTTGTGGAAGGAATGATTGAAGGGAAAAAGGAGTGTGGAGTGCTGATAGATTCAAGAGCTGCTGAACGTTATAGGGGAGAGGTCGAGCCGATTGACTTCAAGGCAGGACATATTCCAAGTGCGGTTAATTTGCCTTTTTCAGAGAATCTGGGATTGGATGGATTGTTTTTATCCAAAGAGCAGTTGAAGCAAAGATTTGAAAAGGTGAAAGCCGATACACCCATCGAAGAAATGGTTTTTTATTGTGGTTCGGGTGTAACGGCTTGTCACAACTTATTGGCATTGAAACATGCAGGCTTGGGTGAAGGGAAATTGTATGTGGGGTCTTGGAGTGAGTGGATTAACTATCACTGATGGAATTTTAGAAGTCAGAAATCGAGAGGAAAAATACATCTCGCCTCCCGCTTCTCTGCTCTCTCGTCCAAAGTCTAAACTACTTCCTTGTATCTCAAGTAAGAATAGACAATGGGCACCAATCCGATAGTAGCAGCATAAATCGAAAAAGCAACGACAAATGCCGTTCCTGTGACGAAAAAACTCAACAACAACATCACAATCGAACCAATGACCCACAACTTGCCGCCAAAACGATGAGTCTTGATCCAGACTTCTTCATTTTCCAAAGTCCAAGGTGTGCGAATACCCATGAAATAGTTGGGGCGAAGTTTCCCTAAATAATTACCAATCAACAAGAATAGGCCAATCAGTAGATACATTATCCAGTTTGTACTGTTGTCAATCATGCCCAAAATGGTCAGCAATAGTATGCAGAAAATCAAGAAAAACAAGCCTACCATAACGCTGACTAAAACATGATAGGTCTTTCCAAATTGCTCAATTTTCTTTTTGGGGTCAATTTTGGGAATCGCCAAAAACAATAGAAAAACGGCAATATTCACCACTGGCAAAATGAATATGCTCCATCTGCTGCCAAAGCTGTCTGCTTCTCCATGAATATTCCAATGCGTTGGAATAGTTTCGGGGATTTGTCCCCAAAAGAAAGCAATCATCAAGAAGGGCAAAGTCAATAATAGAAGGTTCAAAAGATGGTTTTTCAAAAAGTTATTGGAGTTCATATTAGAGGATTTTTTTGGTTGATAATTTATTTTTGTCTTTGTTCACCAATTCCATGAGCCATTTTACGGTATCTTCCAATACGGAGGTGCTGAGGGAATAGGTGACGTACTGTCCTTTTTTGATGCCGATAACCAAGTCAGCACGTTTCAATAAGTCGAGATGGTACGAAATGCTTGGTTTACTCATATCAAAAGCGTCAGCTATTTCTCCGGCTGTCAAATCTTTTTCTTTGAGCATTTCTAAGATTTGCCGCCTCGTTGAGTCGTCTAATGCCTTGAAAAGTGCTGTCATGTCAGTTTCGAGTTCAATATTTAGGTAATTAGATAAATGTCTAATTATTATACAGACGACATAACTTAAAAGTTCCATTGAAGGAAAAAAACTTTTGATGTTTGGAGTTAAAGAATTGAAGTTCTGTGAAATGAGTGATTTTATTTTGGAGAGAAAAACTTCAAAAGTCTATAACTCTTTATTTCTATTCAGAACCTTTTTTCTTTGTACTTTTGTTTTCATCCATATTAATACTTTAGCAATACCGCAATAAAACAATATACCCATGAAATACTTTTTTTTTCTCCTTGTGCTATGGACTTCAATCGCTTTGCAAGCCCAAGAATTCATTGAGCCCTGCAAATATGGGCAATCATTAATTGATGCTTTACAGACAGCCTACACACCCAATAATCCTTTGGGCTACGGCCCAGGTAGAGACATTTTATATTCCACGATTGACAATGATGGTTTGGAATTGTCCTGTATATACACCGATTTTACGGTGACACTCGATCCCAACGAAGACCCAAGTGTTTCGGCTTTTTCTGGTGGTATAAATGCAGAGCATGTCTATCCACAATCTTTGGGGGCAGGAGACGAACCTGCAAGGAGTGATTTGCACAATATTTTTCCTTCTAAAGTGAATGTCAACGAGTCGAGAGGCAGTTGTCCATTTGGAGAAATTGTAGATAGTGACACTGAAAAGTGGTTTTATTTGAACACTCAATTGAGTAGTATTCCTACTTCTAATATAGATTTTTACAGCGAAAAAGACGAAGAAGATTGTGTGTTTGAACCCAGAGAAGACTCCAAAGGCAACATTGCCAGAGCCGTTTTTTACTTTTATGCCATTTACCAGTCGATTGCAGACGACAATTTTTTTCACCTTCAAAAAGAGGTTTTACTGCAATGGCACTTTGCCGACCCTGCAGACGAAGCCGAACTTCGACGAAACAATTTAATTGCAGCCGAACAGGGAAATGAGAATCCCTTTATAAGTGATGCTACTTTAGCACAACGAGCTTTTTTTGAAGCCGATGGTTCGTTTCCTGAAGGAGATTCTAATTGTTTGACGACTGATATTGAAGAATGGACTGATACAAATTGGGTACAGATTGTTTCCAATTTGGTGCAAGACGAGGTAATAATTGAAGCGACAAAAAGTATAGAGAACGTTGTATTGTTGGATATTCATGGTAGAATGATTCGACAAGGAGTATTGCATTTTGAAACCCGATTGCAGGTAAGTGATTTACCCGAAGGGCTGTATTTTTTACAGGTGTATTCGGGAGATTCGATAGAGGTTTTTAGGCTTTATAAAGAGTAAGTTTATTGACCCCCTTAGAAGAAGTCATTAGAGAATAAAAGGATTTGGATTATTTTTAGTACACTTGCATCCAACCAATAAAAAAACAGCAATCCTCACTTTCAAAGAAAATCAGAATTGCTGCTTTATTGTTCATCTGTTTATCAATTGCTTACTCGATTAAAGGACTTACACATTGCCACTCGACTAATGCGTCACCACCAATCGCTCATACACCCGACTATTATCTTCAAGTGTCAATTGCAGCACATACACACCTGCGGGAAGATTGCGACCATCTATTTCCAGCGATTGCAGATTTCCGCCATTCACCGAACCTTCAAACAATCGTTTCACCAATCGCCCTTCAATACTGAATAAGTCAATGCTCAAACGTTGAAACGAATAGGTGCGAAATTGAAGCGTAGCTCGTTCGCTAAAAGGATTGGGCAACAAGCTAAATTGTTGGAAAACCGCCAAGTCTTCAATATTGTCAATCAATTCTACGGTGACTTCTGCGCTTGAAGAACAGCCGTTTACATCCGTCACCGTCACACTATAAGTATCAGGACTGTCCACCTCTATCGTTTGTTCAGTGCTGCCTGTACTCCACAAATATTGGTCGCTGAGGCTGTATGTACCCGCATCCAAAACGGTAGATTGAGTAGTGGTAATTTGCAGCTCACCACTGATTTGTATATTCAGCTCAGGAAGTTCCACGACATTCACTTGCTTCAAACCCGTACAGCCATTTTCATTCGTCACAACTAAAGTATAAGTTCCCGTTTCCGAAACGGTTGTAATAGGGGCATTGTCCCCATTTGACCAAATATAATCCACAAAACCCGCTTGCGCTATCAGTTGCGTACTCGTACCAAAACAGAAAGTCAATTCGCCCAATATGTTTGGCTCAAAAGCAGGAATGAGTTCGACCTCAATCGAGGCCGTACCCGAACATCCGTCGACATTGCTTACTTGCACGGTATAATTCCCCGCTTCTGACACTTCAATTGTGCGAGTCGCCTCACCTGTATTCCAAAGGTATTCATCAAACCCTCCACCCGCATCTAAGACGGTACTTTCTGCATTACAAATCGTTGTATTACCCGAAATCGTTGGCTCTAAACTATCGGACAAAGTGACGATTTGAGAAGCAACACCTGTGCAGTTGTTTACATCCGTCACCGTTACCGAATAAGTTCCACCCTCACTTACAATGATTTCTTTTGAAGTAGCGTTGGTACTCCAAAGGTAGGTTTCAAAATTGCCCGCTACTTCGAGCGATGTAGTATTGCCATTGCAGATTGTTGCACTTCCTGTCAAGAGAATATCTAATTCCGCACGTTCTTCTACTCCAACCAAAGTGCCTGCCGTACAGCCGTTTGCGTCTGTCACCAAGACTCCATAATTGCCCGATTCCGAAACGGTAATTGTTGGAGTTGTTTCGCCAGTATTCCACAAGTAAGTTTCGTAACCTGAAGAGGCAGTCAAGGTTGTGCTTTCGTTTGAGCAAAACTGTAAAGCCCCTTCAATCGTTGGTTCGGCAGCTTCCAGCACCGTTACTTCTATTTCATTGGTCGCTGTGCAGCCATTTTCATCTATCGCAACTACCTCATAAATACCTTCTTCCAAAACGGTAATCGTTGGAGTTGTTTCGCCTGTATTCCACAGATAACTTTCATAACCCGCTTCTGCGGTCAAAGTCGTTGAAGTACCCAAACAAAATTCAGATGCGCCTTCAATGATAGGAGAATTAGCGATGTTTTCTTGTACCGTCAGTGCAGCACTAGCCGAACAACCATTGGCATCCACCGTACTTACACTATAAGTGCCACCTGTGGTGACTGTAATCATCTGTGAAGTTTCGCCAGTATTCCACAAGTAGGAAACAAAACCCGCTCCAGCATCCAACACTGTACTTTCACCCAAACAAAAATCCGTTTCGCCTTCAATCGTTGGTTCAACAGTTGTGTGTTCTACCACCAATACCTCATCTGTTCCGCTACATCCACTTGCGTCCGTCACAGTAACACTATAAGTGCCACCATCCGTCACATTTATCATCCTTGTTGTTTCGCCTGTTGACCATTGGTGACTGAAAAAACCTTCTCCTCCATCCAACAAAGTATTTCCACTTTCGCAAAATTCCAAATCACCCACAATCATAGGCATCAATGCCAAAGTTTGTTCGACTTCCAGATTTGCAGTATTGACGCAGCCGTTTTGGTCTGTCACTTCTACACTGTAAACACCCGCTTCCTCGACTACAATGTTTGGAGAAGTCGCTCCAGTATTCCATAGATAAGTGGCAAAATTGCTTGCTACCGAAAGAGTCGTATTGCTGCCTTCGCAGAAAGTAGAACTGCCTGTAATTTCTACAATTGGCAACGAAAACACACTTACTTCAACTGAAGTTGTCCCTGTGCATCCATTGGAGTCCGTAACGGTTACTTCATAAGTACCCCCAAGCGATACAACGATTGAAGAACTCGCTTCTCCTGTATTCCAAAGATATTCATCAAAAGTATCACTTACTGACAACTCCACATTTTCGCCTTCGCAAAAAGCAGTTGTTCCTTCAATAGTAGGTTGAGGACTACCTAAAATGCTCACTTCAAAAGAGGCACTATTGCTGCAATCATTGGCGTTGGTGACAGTCACAGAGTAAATACCCGTTTGATTTACTTCAATAGTTGGAGTCGTTTCTCCTGTATTCCAATTATAAGATTCAAAACCATTTCCAGCATCTAATAGAGTACTGCCTCCTTCACAAAAAGCAGCATTTCCTTCAATACTCACTTGCGGCAAAGAGAACAAACTCACCTCTATCGAACCACTGCCGAGACAGCCATTTACATCTTCTACCTCCACGCTGTAAGTGTCTGCGGAGGAAACGGTAATAAAACGAGTCGTTTCGCCTGTACTCCAAAGGTATTCCACAAAACCTTCTCCAGCATCCAGAAGAGTGCTTTCTCCATCACAAATGGCATTTTCTCCAGCAATTTGTAACATCAGCTCACCCGATTCGCTTACTTCAATACTTGCAGAACCTTCACAACCGTTCTCATCCACTACAATGACAGAATACGTATCAGCCATATTAACCGAAATGATTTGGGTTGTTTCGCCTGTACTCCAAAGGTATTCCACAAACCCGTTGCCCGCATCTAAAGTCGTGCTACCACCTGTGCAGAAAGTCGTGCTGCCACTAATTGTTGGATTTGGATTGTCATAAACAACGAATGTCGCTTCTGCTGTGCCAATACAGCCATTTGCATCGCTGACAGTAATGGAGTAAACACCTGATTCGCTGACGGTAATGAAAGGATTGGATGAACCATCTGACCATAAGTAGCTTTCATAGATTGCAGGAACAGACAAGGTTGAACTTTCCCCTTCACAAATAGCCAAGTCTCCACTGATTTGGGGCTGAGGGGCATCATTTTGAACAACCATTACGGCATCTGTGCCCGTACAGCCATCTGCATTGGTGACTGTGACCGAATAAGTTCCGCCTGTTTCGATATTGATACTTGGCGAATCCATGCCATTCGACCACTCGATACTTGCAAAGCTATCTGCAACGGATAGAGTAGTGCTTTCGTTTTCGCAAAATGCCAATTCTCCTTCAATGTTGGGAATAGGTAAAGCATTGGATTCAACCGCAATTTCATCCGTTGCCGTACATCCATTGGAGTCTGTAACGGTGACTGCATAAGTACCTTTTTGATTGACCGTAATGATATTGGAAGTATTGCCATTAGACCAAATATATTTTTCAAAGGCATCGCTCACACTTAATTGCGTACTTTCGCCTTCACAAAAACTTTCGCTTCCTGCAATGTCCACTGTGGGCAAAGCGTTTACAATTACAGTGGTTTCGGCAGTGCCTGTGCAGCCCTCATTGTTGGTAACAGTCACCGTATAAGTACCCGATTCTGAAACGCTGATATCGTTGCCATTTTGTCCGTTCGACCATGCGTAAGCATTGAAGGTTTCCGAAACACTCAAAATGGTCATTTCTCCACTACAAATTTGTGTATCACCTTCGATTGTAGGATTTGGATTTTCATTTACCACCACGCTTACTTCGTCTGTTGAAGTACAGCCTTCAGAGTTTGTCACAATTACGCTGTAGGTATTTTCTTCCGAAACGGTTATAGAAGAATCGGTGGCATCATTGGACCATAAAATGCTTGTATAAGAACCCGAAATAGACAATTCTGTATTGCCGCCTTCACAAAATGCCAATTCCCCTTCAATGCTCACCGTTGGCAAATCATTAACGACTACGGTAACGGCATCCGTTCCCGTACAGTCGTTTGCATCGGTGACAGTGACAATATAAGTACCCGATTGATTGACTGTAATTTCGGAACTTGATTCATCACTTGACCAAGCATAACTTTCATAGTTTTGGCTCAGAATCAATAACGTGTTTTCGTTTTCGCAAATCGTCAAATTGCCTTCAATGGTGGGCTCCAACTGCTCCAAAACCGTCACCGTTACGGCTTGTATGCCAGTGCATTGATTGTCATTGGTGACAGTAAGGGTGTAAGTGCCCGATTCATCAACAGTGATAACATTAGAAGTGCTTCCTTCTGACCAAATATAAGACAGAAAGCCGCCATTTGCAGTAAGAGTAGTGCTTTCACCTGCACAGACTTGCAAGTCGCCAAGGATACCAGGATTAGGATCAGACTGTTCTACTACGATGATTTCGTCCGTTCCAGTACATCCATTGTTGTCTGTTACTGTGACGGTATAAGTGCCACTTTCCTCAATGTTTGCGCCAAAAGTGATGGTACCATCCGACCAAATATATTCGGTAAAATCATCTGCCACAAATATAGTAGTGCTTTCCCCGTTGCAGAAAAAAGCGTCGCCTTGAATATCGGGCGTGGGAGAAGTGTTGGCAAAAACAACGAATGAATCGGTATTGCTGCAATTGTTGCTATCGGTAACTGTAATGGTGTAAGTCCCTTCCGTAGCGACTTCAATAGAAGGGGTAAACTGCCCTGTATTCCATTCATAACTTTGGAAACTGTTCACTACAGATAGAGTGGTGGATTCACCTGTACAGAAACCACTATCGCCTGTTATTTGGGGTTGTGGCATTTCGTTTTGGATTACCGTTACTTCATCCGAACCTGTACAGCCGTTTGCATCAGTGACTGTGACGGTATATGTGCCGGGTGAATTGACAGTAATGGCAAAGGTATTGGCCCCTGTACTCCAATCATAAGAATTGTAGAAACTTCCTGCATCTAAGACAGTGCTTTCACCTTCACAAAAAGTCAGTTCACCTCCAATACTTGGTTGTGGCAAATCGTTTTCAGAAACAACAAAGGAGTCCGTTCCTGTACAGTTGTTGATGTCTGTAACAGTGACAGTATAAGTTCCAGCAGTATTTACATTGATGACTTGTGAATTTTCATTTGTAGACCAACTGTACGAGTCGGCAGCACTATAAGAGCCTGCATCTAAGTCGGTAGATTCACCTTCACAAAATTCACTGTCGCCTGTGATATTCACTAGGATGGTAGAACATCCGCCAGTCAAAGAGCAAGTTCCACTTGTTAGGGGAATCATTTCACCATTGAAGTTCGCAGGGATAAAGCAGTATTCGCTTGGGTCAGTGCTGTAAGCCATTTTTGCCTCTCCACCAGCTATATCATCTGCCGAAGGTGTTCGTTTATCTGTTCCGTTTTGAAGAGCGTAGTGCATGACATCATCGAAGAAAGAAATAGTATGTCCCAAACCATGAAGATGCCCCAATTCGTGAAGGGAAACAGATTCAAAATCATAGGTAGAGGCGAAAGGCACGCTTGCAGCAGGACCAAAATTCCAAGTAGTAGTAGGCGTAGGAGGCATATCGTATTCTATGTCCATTTCACGCATCCACCACACAGTGTTTTCTTCATTACATACACCTGTTGTTGTTCCAGAAAAGTAGCTGTAAGAACGCCCTAAGGTTCCTGCTGCTACTCCCGAATTGAAGGTGATAAGATTTACATTATCATCATTGGCACTGGAAATACTGGTTGTATTCGTGTTTGCTTGCCAATTGATGAAAGTTGCACATCTCCAAGTTTCCAAAGCTCTTTCGAAAGCAGCTTTTGCGGGCGCATTGTTGCTAAAAGAAATATTATAGGTAAAAGAATAACCTCCTGAATTGTTCATGTCCACCAAGGAGAAGCGTTGACGTGTGACTTCACTAAAACCCGAAAAAGAATCATACAAACAATTGTGAGACCAATTGATTTCTAAGTCACTTGTTGAAGAAATGCCATTGATTGAGACAGGGCCTGATCCCGCATTTTGATGCACTTTTTCTTCTATCGAACTACCTGTCCACGACAAAATATCACTTCCATAAGAGGATGCTACCATTGTTGCGCCTCCATTATCAGCATTAGTATAAAAGACCGCATCTTCACTTCCAAATCCTGAACCTGTGAAAGTGACATAGTTGCTTGGATCAATTGTGCCTCCGTTGGTTGGGTTGGGGCTCATCGTGTTGATGGGTAAAAGAGAAAAAGAGGGATTGTTGAGGAGGTCTTTGAAAAGCGGGTTGATGAGCTTCAATTCGCCCTTATTATTTTTGTTCTTCAAATATCTATTATCCGCTTCGGTGCGAGCCAAAAATAAAGAACCATCAGGAGAGGTAATGGTTTGTTGGGTCAATTGGGTGAGTCGGTCAAACTGTGCTTGTTCCTCGTATTTGGTTTTGTTGTGCAATTCTGAATACAACCCAAATTGTTTGGTCAGTGCACCTTGAGCATCGGCGTAGGTTTCTGACTGAATCAAATCGGGACGTTTTGCTCGAATGGCTTTATGGTCAATTATTTGATTGTCACCTTGCAAGAAGAAGATGTACTCGTTTTCGGGGAAAATGTCGAAACGTGGAAAAACCTGCAAAGCATCCATTCCTACAACACCTCCTGTGGTAATGACTCCAATTTCTTTTGCGCCGTTGTTGCCCTTGAAGTAAGCAGCGACCTCAATGATATTCAAAGTGTATATTCGACTCCGTTGTTCATCCCAATAAGAAACTTTATTTTTTAGCTTCGCTAAAACGATGATGGAAGCATTTTTTTCTTTTTCTTCAATCGAAATGGGGTAAGTCATACATTGGGCGGCTACTTTTAACGGGATACATAAAGTTACCAAAATTACAAGGGTAAAAATATATTGTATCAATGGATAGATATTTTTTCTCATTACTTAACATGATTGAGGTGGATAATAAAATAATAATTTGTTTTTAGTATATGAAATATATAAAAAGTGTAGGAGGCGATTAAATGAAATTTGACATAGATACAGAAAAATAGTATTGAATTGTTTCTGAACCAATTAGAAGTAAAATGTGCCGAAAAGTTTAGTAGAGGAATGTGCAAGTTACAACATTATTATGTCATTTTATTTTTAGGAACGTAACCTTTGAGGGGTTTGTTTACCAAAGAAAATTCGTCCTTTGTGACTTCGTTTACTTTTCTGTAGAGGGAAGAATGTGTTTTTGGGAAGAAAAATTAGAATTTTTGAGAAATTTCAAAATTTAGTTTGGTAACAAAGACAAACTAAAAAGGCTTCAATAAAGAAGCCTTTTTTAATGGACAAATTAATAAGTATTGTTACTTTTAGATAAATGTTCAATCGCTTGAGATTGGGTTTAATAAATCGCTTGTTATGCGGCAGCAAAACATAGATATTAGTTGTAAGGAACAACAGGAATATTGGTTTGTTTGTGATTGAAAGTAAATCCTACACCGATGTTTGCGCCTACACTAAAGTTTCGTGTATTTTGCAGAGAATAGGTTTCGAAGGTAGGACTGACACTTGCTCTCAAAAACAGACCTCCTTTGTCGAGTTGTTGAAAACGGTAACCAATTTTACTTGTCAACCAAAGGGTTGTATATTCTTTTGCAGCTTGATGCTTGGCGACTTTGATTCCTGTTGGAGATATATATTCAAATGATTCAAGGGTTTCTTCTAAGCCAAACAATAGACTTGCTCCAAGACCAACTTCAAGGTGATGTTTGTTATTGCCAAACCACACATTGGCTTCAACAGGTACAATATAGTCGGTATTTTTTGGCATCTGCACCCCTTCTGAGTTGTCAGAAATTTCTGGCGAATCCAATAATCCAAAACCGACATTGCCGCTGAATGTGAAATTTTTTCCTTTCAATAATACTAAATCGTAATGTAGGGTGTAAGAAGATATGTCATTTGTCTTGTTTACTTCTGCAAAAACAGTTTGTTTGAATACACTGATGGTTGGAACTTCTGTAATTGTTTCTTGAGAAGAAATCAAAAGGTTAGCATTGTTTTTAATGCTTTCTTGAGCAAGAATTGAAGTTGATTGGAAGGCTACAATAAGTAAAACTAATACTAAGTAGTTGCATAATGTTTTCATAGTAATAAGTAGGTTTATTATAAATGTTAGGGTTTGAATTTGCAATTAGATAAAAATCAATTTATGTTAATTGGTATGTAAATAAAAATGGTTTTAATTTTTTTATGTGAATTTGTAAGTGAGTTATTAACATTTTTTGTGTGTGTAAATATATGTGTGTTGTCTTATGTTCTTAACAATTGCAATATTCACTAATTAATTTGCCTTAAGCCAATAAAAAGGTATGAAAGGGAATTATTGGGGTGTGATTATAAAATGTCAATTTATTAATCTATCAAATTTTTAATAAAACTACAATTTTTGTCTTTGGCCTTGTCGTGGGTTTTGAATAATTTTATCAAAAAATACTGTTGCTTGTCTTGGGTTATTTTACTATTATTTCCATCTTCGACTTATAGTAAAGAACAGCAATAGAATTATTACCTGATTTAGGTTTTTGAAGTTTTGCTTAAAATTTTGGAGAAAATATAATGAAAATAACATCATTTTGGAATATTCACTCAACCGTTATTTACTCTTTTTATCTGTATTTACTCTTTTTCTTTTCTCTTACAACTTATGGACAGGGGCAAGAAGGAGTTTGTATAGGTAGTTTAGGCGAAAATATTTTTGTCAATGGTGATTTTGGAGTTGGAGCAGCCAATGTCATTGCCATCAATCCACAAATTGCGCCGGGTTATAACTATACCACCAATGTTCCGCCTGGTGATGGCTTTTATACCATTACCAATAATATGGGAGCTTGGCCGAGTTTGTATTCATCGTGGTTGCCCATCAGGGACAACAGCTCCGACCTTAATGGATACATGATGGTAGTAAATGCAGATTATAATCCAGGTTTGTTTTACGAACAAAATGTGACAGATTTGTGCCCCGATACAAAGTATGAGTTCAGTGCCGACATTATCAATGTCGTGCGTTCAGGTGTTCCCAATCATATACTGCCCAACGTTGATTTTGCATTGAATGGAAATGTTATTTTATCAACAGGAGATATTCCTCAGAGCAATGAATGGAATCATTACAGTTATTCCTTTAGCACAGGTGAGAACGAAACCGATTTGTTGCTTTCTCTTATCAACAATGCGCCGGGCGGAAACGGAAATGATTTGGCTTTGGACAACATTCGTTTCAGACCCTGTGGACCTCTTGCGACCATTGTAGCAGATGACAGTGTAGATTATATTTGTTTGGGAGAAGACAATACCACTTTCACCTTACAAGCAAGTGTAGAAGATACCAATTACAGTTATTTTCAATGGCAGGTCAAGCCCCAAAATGGCGGTACTTGGCAAGATATTGAAGGAGCAAATGCAGCAACTTATCTTATTACCAATTTCAGTAGCGGCACATTTGAGTATCGCTATTTGCTTGCCAATACTTCCGAAAACCTTCAAAATTCTAAATGTCGCTTGAATTCAACTATAAAGGAAATTGTTGTATTGCCGATTGAATATCATGTAGATAAAACCATTTGCATGGGCGATGGATGGGAAGTCGGAAATGCAATTTATTATAGCACTGGAGTATATGTAGATTCTTTGGTGTCAAATATTGGATGTGATAGTGTCATTACAACCAACCTTACCGTTTTACCTGATATGCCTCCAATAAATGCAAATGTGGAAATAACTATTCCACGATGTGAGGGAGAAAGCAATGCAAGTATTGAAGTGATAGAGGTCATCAACGGAACGCCCCCTTACACTTATCGGTTAAACGAAACAGAGGCCAACCTAACTGGGTTTTTCGATTTTCTGCCAGCAGGTAATCATCAGTTGGAAATAGCGGATAAATATGGCTGTAATTATTTGGGGATATTCCACATTGAAGAGCCTGAATCATTAGTCGTTGAAACAAATGATGATTTTGTACTTGCTTTTGGAGACAGCAGAACCCTTAGTACCTTGGTCACTCACACAGATGTTACCTTCAATTGGACTCCTGCGGATGGCTTGAGTTGTACCAATTGCCCAACTCCAACCGCAAAGCCTTTTGAGACGACTATTTATCAAGTTCATGTTCAAAATGCAAATGGATGTACTGCAATAGACAGTGTACGAATTGAAGTAGATAAAAATTTCCGTTTGGGAATCCCTTCCGCTTTTTCACCCAATGACGATGGCATCAACGATTTTTTGAAATCACGACTCCTTTTTCGACTGCAATTGAAGAACTGCAACAGATGAAGATTTTCAATCGTTGGGGACAAGTTATTTATTCCACCTCAGAACCTTTTTCTGCTTCTGTATTGACCAAATGGGACGGACGCAAAGATTTTAGACTTTTAGACACAGGGGTTTATGTGTACCTTTTGGAATTGAAGCTAATAGATGGCAGTATTCAAACATTTAGTGGAACAGTGACTGTTGTATATTGAAATGCAGGAGGCATTTTTTCAATTTTATTACCACTTTCATTTTCATTAATTCTAACTTAGCCACTTCAAAAAAACAAACAAATTTTATCTATATGACAGCAACTACCAAAAAAGAGTTCCTTTCTCAAGAACTCCCCAAATTACTCCAAAAATTACAGCCTGATACCGAACCTAATTTTGGTTTGATGACTCCTCAACACATGATTGAACACATCTCCTATGTAGTCAAAATGAGTATCAAACGAGCAGGCGAGCCTGAAAACCCACCTACAAAGGGTCAATTGGGCTTCAAAAATTTTATTGCCAATGGAGCTATTTTGAAACATCGCCCAAGCGACAAAACCAAAGCAGATTTACCTGCATTGAAGTATGCTTCTTTTGAAGAGGCCCTTGCCCAAGTTCCCATTGCCGTAGAGCGATTCTACAGCCATTTTGAAGCCAATCCCGATTTCATTCCCTACAATCCCTTCTTTGGTGAATTGACCTTTGCAGAATTGGAATTGTTTCACTATCAACACCTCCGATACCACGCATGGCAATTTGGCTTGTTAGAAAGCTATGGGACTGCTGAGGTTTAAGTTTGTTGAATTGTTGAATTGTTGAATTGTAGAATTGCTGAATTGTTGAATTGCTGAATTGCTGAATTGCTGAATTGCTGAATTGTTGAATTGTTGAATTGCTGAATTGTTGAATTGTTGAATTGCTGAATTGTTGAATTGCTGAATTGCTGAATTGTAATAGATTTTTTGGAAATAATTCTGCGAACCATAAAGCCATAAGGCAATTTAACCATAAAACCATAAAACCATAAAACCATAAAAAACAATGCTCCCAAAACTTCCTTACTCCAAAACAAACGACTATACCGAAGAACAAGCCGAACTTCGCCGCAAAACCGTTGAAAAAGAAACAGGTGTGACTTTTCAACACTCCAATCAGTATTCCTTTCCGCTTGAAAAAGTATCGGGAAACATTGAGAATTTTTCGGGAGTTGTGCAAGTACCGATGGGTTTTGCAGGGCCTTTGTTGGTCAATGGTGAAGCTGCAAAAGGTGAATTTTATGTGCCAATGGCAACCACCGAAGGAACTTTGGTCGCCAGTTACAATCGAGGTATGAAAATCGCTCGGTTGGCAGGAGGAATCACCACTTGCGTAGTAGACGACCGCATGAATCGTTCTCCCGTTTTCGTCTTCAAAAATGCCCAAAATGCACGAGAGTTTGGAAAATGGGTGGCGACTCACTTCAATGAAATCAAAGCCAAAGCAGAAGAAACAACGGGTTTTGGCAAACTCTTAGATATTGGTCAATATGCACTCGGCAAAATGCGTTGGCTTCGCTTCAATTATTCAACCGGTGATGCGGCAGGTCAAAATATGGTCACCAAAGCCACTCGAAATGCCTGCAATTGGATACTCAACCAAAATCCTGAAGGCATCGAGGATTTCTCCTTGGCGGCCAATTTCGACACCGACAAAAAACATTCGATGCTCAACTCCATGCAAACTCGTGGAAAAAGAGTCGTTGCAGAGATCACCTTGTCTAAACAACTTATGGAAGAAGTTCTGCATGTTTCTCCTCAAAAACTGTTTTCGCTTCGCCAATTGTCCAGCACAGGCGCTTTCATGGCTGGTTCGGTCAACAATGGCGCACATTTCGCCAATGGCATTACGGCGGTGTTTATCGCTACTGGGCAAGATGTGGCGAATGTAGCCGAATCATCGGCAGGCTTTTACTATGGCGAGATTTTGGAGAATGGCGACTACTATTATTCCATCACCATCCCCGCCTTGATTGTAGCGACTTATGGGGGAGGAACGGGTTTGCCGACACAAAGAGAATGTTTGGAAATGATGGGTTGTTACGGTTCGGGCAAGGTCAACAAACTCGCAGAAATCATTGCAGCAGTGGTTTTGTGTGGTGAACTGTCTTTGGGCGCAGCCGTTGCAGCAGATGAATGGGTTTCGAGTCATGAGCAGTATGGAAGGAATCGGTAATTGAGGTTCAATTGTTAGCATGGCTGAATTGTTAGAGTGTTGTAACAGATATTCATCATTACACAAATTAAAGATTATGAATCTCTTGAAAAAAATCATTCTCTTCCTCCTCCTGTTGGCTGCAATGGTATCTGCCGTTTTTTTCTACTCCATTCATACTTTTGTGGACATCGGAAAATACAAAAATTGGGAGGTTTCACCAACTGCAAATCCTTCGAAGAGTGCAGTGACGGTGCAGTTTGTGGGAGTCAGTACGGTGGTGATTTCGGACGATTCTACAACGTTGATGACAGATGGATTTTTTACCCGTCCTGCTCCTATTGATATGGTTTTTGGGGTAGTCGAACCCGATACAGCGGATATTCGGTGGGGTTTGGAGCGTTTGGTATTGAAGAAATTAGATGCAGTTTTTGTGACTCATTCCCATTTTGACCACGCCATAGATGCTCCAGAAGTAGTCCGATTGACAGGTGCGAAAATGTATGGCTCCGAATCAACTGCAAATATTGGACGAGGCTGGAATTTGCCCGAAAGTCAAATACAATTGTTTGAAAACAAACAGCCTATAAAAATTGGTCAATTCACCGTCACTCCCATTCTTTCTCGACACTTTGAGTTTGCCAATCCTGAACTTAGAAAGCGGACTTTGGGCGGAAAACAAGAAATCACAGAGCCGCTTGTTCCTCCTGTTCCTGCGCTTGACTACAAAATGGGGGGAGCTTATACCTTGTTTATCGAGCATCCAAAGGGTAGTTTTGTACTGCAAAGTAGTGCAGGCTGGTTGGAGGGAAGTTTGAAGGGGATTCAAACAGATATCGTGTTGATGGGAATCGGTGGTCTGGGCGCACAAACGCCAGAGTACCATAGGTCTTACTTCAAAGAAATTGTGGATGAACTGCAAGCCAAACAGGTGTATTTGGTGCATTGGGATGCGTTTGTGAGTTCTATTCGCAAACCTATTCGAGGACCGATGTTGTTGGCAGATTGGATAGCGGGCAAAACGTTGAAAAGTTTTGAAGCGACAGAACGAGAGGCGGCCAAACGAGAAGGATTGAAGGTCAATCTGTTGCCGCAATGGGAAAAGGTGGTTTTGTTTGAATAGTAATGTTTATGTATGTTTTTTTAAAATGACTTTTCTCAAATGAACTTTTCCGATTTTGATAAACTTGTGTTGTCCTCTATTGAAGCAAGCCAAAATAAGCCCGACCCATTGCAGGCTGCGGCAAAAGTGGTTGGAGAATTTCATCAAAGGCATCCTTTGACAGAAAAAGATATAGCGGTTTTGTATTCTTCAATTACTGCAAAATTAGAAAACAAATGGAAAAGTATTCCACCCAATTTTGCCCATTACACCTTTCGATCTGTTTGTGGTTTGGAGGCTTGTCCAATGGCTTCAATCTTCAAAAAATGGGTGAAAACGCAACAGGGAAATTTTGCATCAGTTGTTGATTTCACCAACCAAAAAACCACATTCATTGACCTCAGCGTAGGTAGTTTGGATTTGGGCAACAATTCCAACTTTGAAGACATCCAAAAATTTGAACGAACCATCAACCGTTTTTTGGAAGACAAGGAAGCACAGATTGCATGGGGAGGATATGGCGAAGTTCGCCCTATTTACACCACCGATGCCTACCAAACAGAAGGAAATAATGGGGCTCAATGGCGGACGGTACATTTGGGCATGGATTTTTGGACCACCGCCGAAACGCCTGTATTTGCACCCCTTGACGGAATTGTTCACAGCTTTGCAGACAATAAAGGAGACTGTAATTATGGCCCAACCATCATTTTGCAGCACACAGTTTCGGAAGAACTCACTTTTTACACCTTGTATGGACACCTCACTTTGGACTCATTAGAAGGGCTTCAAGAAGGCATGAAAATTCAAAAAGGGCAACAAATTGCAAAAATTGGTACATCGTTGGTGAATGGCAATTGGCCCCCACATCTGCATTTCCAAATACTATTGGATACGTTGGGTGAAAAAGGCGATTTTGCAGGAGTGGCCTATCCGCACGAAAAAGAAGTTTGGTTGAGTATTTGCCCAAATCCTATTTTGTTTACTTCAAATCTTTCAGAACCTACTCGACCTTCAAAAAAAAACTTTGAAGAAATCCTTCAAGTTCGCCATCAAAACCTCGGCAAAAGTTTGAGCATTTCTTACCAGAAACCATTGCACATTGTGAGGGCTTATCGGCAATATCTTTACGACACAACTGCGAGAAGATACCTCGATACGGTCAACAATGTTGCCCATGTCGGTCACCAACATTCGAGAGTCGTGCGTGCGGCACAGCGGCAAACGGCAGTTCTCAATACAAATACTCGATATTTACACGAAGACATCGTTTTGTTTGCAGAAGAACTATTGGCAACCCTCCCGCCCCAATTATCGGTTGTGCATTTTGTGAATTCTGGAAGTGAGGCAAATGAGTTGGCACTTCGTATGGTCAAAGCTTGCACGGGACAAAAGGATGTAATGGCGATTGAAGTGGGTTATCACGGCAATACAGGGGCTTGTATCGAAGTCAGCAGCTACAAATTTGAAGGAAAAGGCGGCAATGGAAAACCTTTACATACCCATATTTTGCCCATTCCAGACACGTATAGAGGGCTGTATCGTCACGCTGCAACGGCTGGCAAACAATATGCAGAACATGCGGTGGAGGTTTTGGAAAAACTGAAAAAAGAAGGCAGGGGGTTGGGTGGTTTTATTGCCGAGAGTATTTTGAGTTGTGGAGGACAGGTCATGCTGCCAGATGGATATTTGGAGGCAGTTTACCAGCTTGTTCGGGCGCAAGGCGGGCTTTGCATTGCGGATGAAGTGCAGGTGGGTTTTGGGCGAGTGGGCGAAAAATTTTGGGGTTTTGAGCTGCAAGGCGTGGTGCCCGATATTGTGACAATGGGAAAACCCATCGGAAATGGACATCCTTTAGCGGCAGTGGTGACGACGCAAGAAGTAGCTGAAAAGTTTGCAAATGGTATGGAATACTTCAACACCTTTGGAGGGAATCCTGTGTCGTGTGCCATTGGAAGAGAGGTGTTGAAGGTCGTGCAGGAAGAAAAATTGCAGGAAAATGCGCTGCAAGTGGGAACTTATTTAACCAAGGAACTAAAAAGCCTCCAAAGTGCTTATCCTATTATTGGAGATGTTCGGGGAGTAGGCTTGTTTTTGGGTTTGGAGTTGGTCAATGATGGTGAGTCGCTCGAACCTGCTGCCGACCAAACCGCTTTCATAGCCAATCAGATGCGTGAGCGAGGGATTTTGATGAGTACAGATGGACCGCATCACAATGTTTTGAAAATCAAACCTCCAATGTGTTTTACCAAAGCCAATGCGGATTTTTTGATAGAGAATTTGAAGGTGGTTTTGAAGGGAATGGATAGAATAAAGTTTTCAGAATAATTCAAGTTTCGGACGAAAGAGGAGAGAAGCGAGATTTCACTTACAGAGATTTAGCCTTATCTTTGCAGTTAGAATATAGTTTTCAAATAGATTTTGGAGGGAAGAGCAGCAATGTCAGAATAGAGGTTTTTACTTCTCTATTTCTGCTTCTCACATTCAAAATCCAATTATCATTCATTATGAGCAAGAAAGGGAAAGTATTGGTGGCAATGAGTGGCGGAATTGATAGTACCGTTACGGCGATAATGCTACACGAACAAGGATATGAAGTCATCGGAATTACGATGAAAACGTGGGATTATGCAACATCGGGCGGCTCTAAAAAAGAGACAGGTTGTTGCAGCTTAGATTCTATCAACGATGCTAGGGCAGTAGCCGTTGACATGGGCTTTCATCACTTCATCATTGACATTCGAGAAGAATTTGGCGATTGGGTGATTGACAATTTTGTGGATGAATATTTGGCGGGAAGAACGCCGAATCCCTGTATTATGTGCAATACACACATCAAATGGGCGGCACTGCTTCGCCGAGCAGATGCGCTTGACTGTGAGTTTATTGCAACGGGACATTATGCCCAAAAACGATTTGAAAATGGGCGACATATTGTCTCGAAAGGCATAGACGAAAACAAAGATCAATCCTATGTTTTGTGGGGATTGAAGCAAGAAAACTTAGGGCGAACCATGTTTCCTGTTGGGCAATTTCACAAGCCTGCTATTCGCCAAATGGCGCGTGATATGGGCTATCCCGAATTGGCTAAAAAAGCGGAGAGTTACGAAATCTGCTTTATTCCCGACAACGATTATCGAGGTTTTTTGAGTAGGAGAGTGGAGGGTTTGGAAAAGGAAGTGAACGGCGGCAATTTCGTCTTGACGGACGGAACAGTGGTCGGCAAACACCGAGGCTACCCTTTTTATACGATTGGACAACGTCGGGGGCTGGGTATTGCTTTGGGAGAACCGATGTATGTGACTCGTATTGTACCTGAAAGCAATACGGTGGTCTTGGGACAATTTGGTGACTTGAAACTCAATGGAATGTTGGTCAGAAACATCAACATGGTGAAGTATCCCGATTTGGGTGAAGGCATGGATGCGGTGGTCAAAATTCGCTCACAACATGCAGGTGCGCCTGCTTTTATCAAAAAAGATCCCAATAGTGATATGGTGAAAGCTACTTTCAAAACGAGAGTAGATGCTATTGCGCCTGGTCAATCAGCAGTATTTTACGATGGGGATGATGTGATTGGTGGAGGACATATTTGGGAGAGTTTTGAAGTGAATGGGTAAGAGAGAATTGAAAATCAAGGTATCGAAGAAATCAATCTATTTCTGATGGTCAACCAAAAAGGCTTGTTTACCGTTTATTTTATTGAATCAAAATGCAAACAATACCATGAAATATTTAATTAGTTTATCTCTTTGCCTATTTTTAATTTTCTCACAAACAGGCTGTAAGGAAAACGATATTCCCGATCCTCCGATTGAGGAATCAGAAGATTACCTGATATTTGGCACCATTTATGGAGAGTGTATGAGCAATTGTATTACACTTTACAAAATACAAAACAGTCAACTTTTTGAAGACGATGCAGACTTCAATGTTTTGGGGGAGATACCTTTTAGCGAAACTCCACTGCCCCAGACAAAGTACAATACAGCACAGGAATTACTAGTCGTATTTCCCGAAGAATTGTTGACCTCCGAACTCAGAACCTATGGTTGTCCTGATTGTGTGGATCAAGGAAGGGTTTACATTGCCTTGAAAGAAGGAGAGGAGGAAACCATTTGGAATATAGATACTGACGACATTGAAGACCATCCTACTATTACAGACTTCAAAAACAAGGTATTAGAGGTGATGGATAAACTTCAATAATTCCTCTATCCTCCAATGACGCTGACTCTGAGTGCTTTCAGTCCATCTGCTCCTTGAAGTTTTTCCAGTTCCAACTCTTCAATTTCCTCTTCGATGTAACCCTTCAAGTGAAGGTGATGGAGGTACTTTAGGTATTCTTGACGGTCTTTTTCTTGCAGCCAAACGATGGCAATTTTACCTTTTTGGGTCAGTCGCTCATCTGTGCCTTTGATAAGTGCTTTGTCTATGCGTTTTTTCAGAATTTCGTAGCGGACATTATACGTACCATCGACATCAAATTTCTTTTCGTCCATGCGAAAGCGAATGCTAAGCGGATTGTTGTACACAAATATCAGCTGTGCCGTTTGTAGAGGGATGGGTAGACTCGGAGCAGTTTTGGCAACCAAACGGGTGATTTCACACATATTGATTAATTGCCAAAGCCGAAAATCTTTGAGATAGAAAGGACTAAAATCCCCATTTTGCAGAATAGACTTGCCCAAGTAAATATTGTATTCCACACCATCTGTTTTGTACTTCTCAAAAAAGTGGGGTAGGATTTTTTGCATTTCAAGGTCGGATTCCTCCAAATAAGCACTCATGGTTTGGTTCAATATTCGCACACTTTCCTCGTATTCCCTTCGACGACAATAGACTATCTTCAATTCTGGGTCCAATATATTGAAGTAGTCGTGAAGTAGTTTTTTGGGTAAATGTGGATGATTCAGAGCCAAATGCTCCAATAAAGGATGAATTTCTTTGTTCAACAATTCAATGATTTGCGACTCATCACTTGAGACAAAAGCACCCGACTGAAGTCTTTCTAAATGAGATTTAACCTCCAGAAGCTGCATGTCTAAGAGGTGGAAAGATAGTTTTTTTCTGAAAGTGGTCATGACCTTTTTGACCTGCTCCAAATTGTCTATCAAGTCGGCAGAAATCGCTTCATTGCGTAGAGTAGAAGACCCCACGATGTCGGCTTGTCCATAAAGCGGATGAATGTCTTGAAAAACAATGGGTTCTATCATCGCACGACTGCCCATAAGCTGTTTTTGGAACATATAGTTGTAGGCTGCTTCATTGAATCTCCAAGCGACACTGGGGTGCATGGAAGTAAATTCCTCCTGTAAAACTCCGATGACCTGTTTTTGAACATCTCTTTGCGTTCGCTCCAATCCTGTTGAAAAAAGCGAAATAACTCCTTTCAGTTCTTTCACCGTCACAGAAGAAAAAGAATAAGGCTCACTTAGCCCCAATTCAAATATTCCACATATATTACCATCGTTATTCACCAAAGGTGCAAGCAATAAGCTCCGAAGCCCATTTTGAAATAAAATGTTTTCGAGTTCTGACCTATTGGGCAAAGCTGCCAAATCGTCAATGATGATTACATCATGGCTTTTCAATACTTTTCGATAGGTCTCATTCGCTTGGTAAAATAGGTTGATGTCTTTGGGTTCTCGAATATGTTTGAAGAGACTCCAAGAGGTACGTTCTTGCCAACCTCCAAAAAGCATCTGTACGCAACCGACTTTCAAGTTGGGAATATTGAGGTAAGAACGAACTTGAAGTTCAATGTTGTTCAATATTTTATTTTGACTTTCTACATCTATATAGCCTTCTTCCTCTACCATCAATGCCTTCATATTCGATAGCGTTTCTACGTCTGTCACATCGGTCAGATAGCCAATGAAAAAGCCTTCAAAAGCAAAATTTTCAGGTGGAATATATTCCAAATAAAGATCTATGTTGTCTGTATTGTTGAGCAGTTCTTGTATTTGAACTTGACTCAAAGGTTTCAGAGGCTTCAAAGGCTTGGCTTGAATATAGTCCGTTGCCATATTGATTTTATAATGCCGTTCCAACTTTGTTTTTTTATTTCTCAAAGTCATGGTTTCTGACGGACACATCACCAAATTCTGTCCATAAAACTTATTGAGGACAAAACCAGCAACCTCCAAAGTGAATTTTTCGGAAGCATGACCCATATTTTTGCTCGTCACTTTCACCTCCCATTCTTCAGATTCCACCATATCTTGAAATGCTTGGCTGATGAAAACAAAGTTTTTGCTGAAAGGTACGCTCACGAACCCAATTTGCTCTTTAAAGAAAAAACTGGGGAATAGTAATTCCAAAACCTCTTCAAAAGCGGGAAAATTGGAGGAAATCTGTTTTTGATCGTTGATTTCCTTCAATGCCAACTGTACTTCCTCCATCAAAGCTGTTGCAGCTGCTGCAATACTCGAATGACCATCCATTCCTTTTTTTTGCCATTTGTCCAATAGCAAGGATAAACTAAATCGAGCTTGATAAAAGAGGTCTTTTTCTTCTTGAAAAAACTGCTCTCTAAATACACGCAAGGGTAAATAAAGAGGCTCATCTGTAGTTATTTTTGGTTTTGGATTGACCAATGTATCTGTTTCGTTTGCCATAGCTTCCATTTTGATAGTCTATTTTGTAATCAACCAACATCTACAAGTAAATACTAGTTCATTCCGACTTTGCAATATTGCCTTTTTAGACTTTTTTAACACACCTTGAAATATAGTGAAAAATGTCCATTATTTTAAAAACCAGACAATGGTTTGATTTTTTTAAAGTCTTTTTCAGTCTCTTCAATAAAACATTTTTAACTTAAAAAAAGTTATATTTATATCAAAAATATCAATATCCATCTTTTAACTTAAATTAGAAATAATGACAGAAACGACATCCGTTAATTCAAATGAGCAAAAGAGTAATTTACAGCCTATTCTGATAGTGTTGTTACTGCTCTCTTTGATTGGGAATGCCTATCTCATGTACAGCAATCAACAGTTGAAATCAAGCACAACTGCTACGATTGACAATTTGGAGATAGAAAAAGCCGATTTGCAAGCAGAGTTTGAAGGAATGATTGCAGAATTAGACGACTACAAAGAAGAAAACATGGAAATGGATTCTGCTTTGGTCAATATGGAGTCTGAAATAGAAACACAAAAACAAGAAATTAAAAACTTGTTGAGTAAAGGAAATGCAACTCGTCAAGAACTGAGTCAAGCCAAAAACTTGATTGAATCTCTGCGAATCATCTCCAAAGATTACAAAGTAAAAGTTGATCAATTGGTGGCAGAAAATGCTTATTTGAACCAAGAGAATACTGGTTTGAAGGACGAAGTTGTTGCTAAAACTGATACAATTGAGCAATTGGTGGGCGAAAAAGAAGAACTGACCACCAAAACAACTATTTTAGCTGAACAAAAAGATTTACTTCAAAAGGTCGTCAAAAGAGGTTCGGTGATGATGGTCAACGATGTTTCGGCTACGGGCATCAAAGTCAGAAACAATGGTAAGGAGACTGAAACCAATAACGAAAAACAAACCGATAAGATTCGAGTGTGTTTTGATCTAATGCCGAATCCGATTGCGGATGCTGGCTCAAAAGACATCTTGGCTCGAATCGTTGGGCCTGGAGGAACAACTTTGGCCCTTTCAGGTACATCGTTTAAAAATGCGGAATCGGGTGAAGAGACACAATACACGACCAAAACGGTGGTTGCCTTTAATGGAGATCGTGAAAAACACTGTATGTATTGGGAACAAAATACGCCTTTCTCAAAGGGGCTTTATACTACCGAATTGTACCATGATGGTTATTGGATTGGTCAGACGAGTTTTGAATTGAAGTAATGATTGGAAGTAATTCCTTTAGAATTGAAGAAAGAAGAGAAATAATAAAGAACCTTCAATTTTAAACACAAAGTTCAAATGTAAAGTGGGCAGTTATCTATTTGATAGCTGCCTTTTTTTAATCCGTTCACAAAACTCATCTTACTTTTAAATTAATTGAACTTTGATTAGGTAAATCTTTTTTTGAACTCTGCTCTAATTGACAAGGTTATGATTGATAGTTGGTTGTGAAATGATTAGTGAAAGCTTGATTTAGAAATAGATTAGTTTAACAAAATGGTCGTTTAATTAAACTCACTCTTTATAAAACCAAATTGAGTATGAAAAAATGCAGGTCTTATTCGTTAGTACCCAGCTTTGCAGTTCTACTTACTTTAGTACTTGAGTCACCCCAAACCACCTTGCAACTTACTAATAGTTCGAGTCGTCATTCCCCTTATAAAAGATTTTCACTTTGGACATCTTGCTTTCACTTCACAAAATCAAACGATTAGTTAGGTAGTAAACTAAACAATCGTTATATTTACCATTCAAAGCGCACCATAATGTGTAGTCAAGTAAAAAAATAAAAGAATGCCAGTAGACTTTTCAGATATTTTAGTCATAGGAGTTTCGTCAAGAGCACTCTTCAATTTAGAAGAAGAAAATGCTGTATTTGAAAAGGAAGGAATAAGCGGATATAGAAAATATCAACAAGAAAGAGAAAATGACCCGTTAGACTCAGGTACAGCCTTTGTTTTGGTGAAAAGTTTACTTGAACTCAACAATCAGGCAGATAAAAGAATAGTTGAGGTTGTTGTGATGTCAAGAAATAGTCCAGAAACAGGTGTTAGGATGTTAAACTCGATTGAAAATTATGAGTTAGATATAACAAGATTAGCTTTGACTGGAGGAGAACCACTGGCACCATATATTGAAGCCTACAATGTTGATTTGTTTTTATCTAAAGACGATAAAGATGTTCAAACTGTAATAGATTCAAGAGCCTCCGCAGCGGCAACAATTTATGAACCACCTAAAGAGTTCAACCCAAAGGACAACCGAGTGAAAATCGCTTTCGATGCAGATGCCGTGCTCTTTTCAGAAGACTCAGAATATCGTTATAAAACTGAAGGAATGGATGCATTCCATAAGTATGAATCTGAACATGTTGACGACCCGTTAAAAGAAGGTCCTTTTGCTAAACTATTAATGAAGCTTTCAAAAATTCAGGAACATTTACCTACCAGCATTGAATTGACTCCATTGCGACTTTCCATTGTTACTGCACGAAATGCTCCATCACATATGAGAGTTATTAAAACTTTGAGAAAATGGGGAGTATATGTTGATGAAGCCCATTTCTTAGGTGGATTATCAAAAGATAAAGTTCTTAAAGCTTTTGGTGCTCATATATTTTTTGATGACCAGGAAACTCATTTAGAAGCAACAAGTAAAGTAGTTCCTTCAGGAAAAGTACCTTATAGCTCTGATTCAAAAATGCAAGAAATAAAGAAGATATAGAACTGGCTACAGCAATGTTGTAAAATAGTGCGATACAAAATTATTTAAAATATTATTGTACAATTAATTATAAAAATAACAAAATGAGAAGGAAGTATAAAGATCCAAAACCTGATATTTTAAGAATTGAAGAATTAGTATTAGGGGTCAAATCTGGTGATATTAAATTACCGAAATTTCAAAGACCTTTTGTTTGGACAAAAAATGATATAATTAAGTTATGGGATAGTATCTATAATGGTTATCCAATTGGTAGTGTTTTATTATGGTTGACACATGAAAAATTAGCAAGTGAAAGAGAGATTGCGGATTTAGAGATAAACCAAAGAGAGGAAGAATATCCTACAAATTATGTACTTGATGGACAGCAAAGATTATCTTCATTATGTGGACCTTTATTTTGGATAGGGAAGAACATGAAAAGTCCATGGAATATAGTTTTTGATTTAGACAAAGAAAAATTCATATATCATAACGGTATCGATAGAGTTTCATTATTTCCATTAAATAAATTACTTGATACTCGAGATTTCAATAAACAATGCTCAGCATTTGAATCTGCTGGGGATAAAGCTGAGAAGTATTATACTAATGCAAATAGACTTCTTAATTCTATTAAAGATTACAAAATTGCAGCAGTTAAGATTGGTGATATGAAATTAAGTGAAGTTGCCCCTATCTTTGAAAGAATAAATAGTTCTGGCAGACAATTAACAATGGTAGATTTAATGAGAGCTGCTACATGGAAAGGAGGATTTGACTTAAATAATGCAATAAAATCTGTTAAAGAAGCTTGTGAAAGGAAGAATTTTGAAGATATAAAAGAAACCCACATATTAAGAAGTATATCTGCGTGCGTTGGGTTAGGAATTCATAAAGAAGATATTGATAAATTAAGGGACTGTACCTCTGATGAATTAAAATTAGCAGCAATAAAATCTGTTGATGCTTACCAACTTGCAGTTGATTTTTTAACAAGCGAGTTGCCATTACCATCAATAAGTTATCTTCCATATGCACTACAACTAACCTATTTAGTTGAATATTTTAATATCAACTCTGACCCCAATATACATGAAAGAGAACAACTAAAAAATTGGTTTTGGAAAACATCCTTTACAGGTCATTTCGGACGAGCAAACACAGGATTAATTACAAAAAATTTATCGTATATACGAGATTTTGCAACTGGCAAAATTGACACTATACCAGTTGAAGAAAAAGTCAACTTTAAGGGGTTTACACTGGATAGTTTTGTTCTTAATAAAGCTTCGAGTTTAACTTATGCTTTATTATTAGGTGAACAGAAGCCTCTTAGTCTTTTAAATGGTGGAGCAATTAATTTAAAACGAGCACTTGCATATACAAATAAACTTGAATTTCATCACATTTTTCCAAAGGCATACCTCAAAGATTTAAAGTTTTCAAAAGTGCAAATAAATTATCACTCTAATATATGTATGCTTAATTTAACTAATAATCGTGAAATATCAAATGCTAAGCCTTCAATTTATTTTAGAGAGATAGAAAAGAGAATAGGAGACAAACTTGAAATAGTGTTAAAAAGTAATTTTATGAACCTTAAAGCTTTTGAGGCTGGATTAAAAAATGACTATGAAGGTTTTATTGAAATAAGAAAAGATTTGATATCTGAAGGAATAAAAAATCTTGTAGATGATGAAGTAATTTAAAAACTTTTAAGAAAAGTTCAAAAAAACGAGCATTTTACTGAACAAAAATCTCCAGATAATATCTTTCCATTAGAGTATGCTGAGTATCTATGATAGTCAAATTATCCCGAATCCATGTTCTATCTCTAAAAATGTTTGGAGAGAAATTTTAAAAGAAGCTCAAAAAACGAAGAGAGATATTCCAATAAAATATCTCTCTTCGTTTATACCTATCTATCTTCAAAAAAGTTAAAAAACTCAAAACCTAAACCCAACCGTCAGCGCCAAATTTGCGGTTGTATTCTTCAAACTTGCCGTAGGAACGACTCTATCATTCAAGGTATAAGGTTGGTAGAAACTGTCGTAGAAGCTATAGACATATCCCAAATCTGCGTAAATATCGTTTCCTCTAATTCCAAAACCTGCGGTAATGCTTTTGCGAGCCGTACTACTTTCGGCATTGGCAAAAGGAGTGCCATTGTAGGCAAAACCTCCTCGAATTCGGAAAATATCCAAAGCCAATTCTCCGCCTACTCGAATGTTGGAAGTCGATTGGAAATTTTGGTTGATTTCTTGGTTCAAATCACTGAAAAACAATCGGTCTCCACTATTGCCGCTATCATAGGTAAATTCCATGTTGCTGTAATCCAAAAATTCGTAATCTACAGAGATGAATCCTTTTTTGGCGATAATAGCAGAAGCGCTTAAAACGGCTTTCCACGGTGACTTCAAATCGTAAGCAAACGAACCAAAAGGCGACTCTTCACTGTAACTATCACTCGCAAATTCGGAAGAAAGCACACTATCAAAATTTTCGTCAAAGGACATCAAAGTAGGAGTGTGAACGGCTGCTCCTACTCTAAAAGTCTCGTCAATGCGGTAAATCGCTCCAAATTTGGCATTGATGCCTACGCCTGTCGTCTCCAAATATTCTGACAATTGGAAGCTTTCAAAATCAGTTGAGGCATTGTCGTCGTCTTCGGTATAGATTTTTTCCTGTTGGTAGCGAGCAATCGGAATACCAATCGTTGCACCTACGTAGAGTTTGTCTTTGTAGTTCCCTGCAATTGCCATTAAAAATTCATCAACTGCACCTTTGGTAGTTGTAAATTCTCGTTGATTGACATTACCCAATGCACTCACATAGTCGTCGGCTTCAGTATCTGCAATGGGATCTATCAAATAAGTCCAATATGCCAAGCCCGCACCAAAAGGTAACTCGTCCAACAAATCTGCTTCTGCAATCCCCTGAGCATCTTCG
Organism: Bacteroidia bacterium; assembly: GCA_030427245.1. GTDB lineage: Bacteria > Bacteroidota > Bacteroidia > Chitinophagales > UBA2359 > JAUHXA01. Next base: position 62,271 of record JAUHXA010000013.1, read on the forward strand.
GCATAAGCTTCGGTCAAGGAAGTAGAACTGTTGATGCTTTCGATGATGCTTCGATTGTGAAAATTTTGAGTGCGGTTGTAACCTAATGCAAAATTGACAGCCTTCCAATTTTTTCCGTCTCTATACTTGTTGTTGGAGAATACTACACCTAGGTTTCCGATATTGAAGTTGTTGTAGTTATCTGTTGTTAGGTTATCTTGATAGGTGCTTTCGGTTTCGGTGAAGCTCAAAGTAGGAGTGATGACCAATTCTCCTCTTTGGTAAATGCCCAAACCTGCGGGATTGACTCCTATTGAAGTGAAATCTCCTCCCAAAGAACCCGTTGCTCCTGCAATGCCAATTCCCCTTGCAGTTCCTCCCAGATTGGTTTGGCTGTATCGCAGTGCGTCCGTTGTTGACTGTCCGAAAGCTAAGCTAAAACTTAGTAAGCCAACGATATATAAAAGAATAGTTTTCATTGTTTTGATTTTTAGTTTTAAAAAAAAGACTTCTTACCTCTCTATTGAAAGGGTGATAAGAAGTCTATAAACAGTCGAAATCAAATTTTAAGTTCAAATACAATTAAGCAAACTCAAATTTAATTTTATGTCAGATTAAATACACTGTTTCAGAAATTTATTCACATTAAACAATGACTAAAATTCTCAAATCACATCCCCCTAAATCCCCCTTCAAAGGGGGACTTGCCTCACTATCAGTGAATTCCCCCTTTGAAGGGGGCGAGGGGGATGTTACGTCAGTCTTGAGTCATCATTAAATTACTTTTGAAACAGTGTATTAAAGTAGTTGGACAAAAATAATTTTCGATTTGAAAAAGAACAATCAAGATACCGAAGTCTAACCTCTCGTTTTCCATCCTGTCTTTTTACATAATTTATCTTGGATTCCTTTTGCTGCTGCTTCGACTACTTCTACTTGGGGTAGATGAAGAACGGCTTGAACCACTGCTTTTTGGAGCAGAGTAGGAACGACTTGGCGTACTTTTCGGTGCTGAATAAGAACGGCTTGAACTTCCACTGTTACTTGGTTTGGAATACGAACGACTTGGTGTACTGCTTTTTGGAGCAGAGTATGAGCGATTCGAGCTTCCTCTGTTACTTGGCTTTGAGTAAGAACGACGATTATTGCTTGGTTTAGAATAAGAGTCATTTGATTTACGATTGCTTCTACTCTTACTTTCATAACTTCTTGAAGGAGTAGTTGTAGCAGGTGTTGTGCTTTCATAACTTCTTGAAGGAGTCATTGTAGCAGGTGTTTTACTTTCGTAGCTCCTTGAAGGAGTAGTGATGGTAGAAGGCGTATTTTTTTCGCTGCTCCAACTTCTCGAAGGTGTAGGTTTGGAGTAGCTATTATTAGCAGGAGTTGTCGTTTGCTTGTTGTAACCCGTATTAGAAGGCTTGGTAGTTTCATAACTCCTTGTCGTGGTGTAAGGCTGAGTAGTTGTTGTTGAAGGTTTACTTACTCTACCTACATCTGTCGATTTGCCTGTTGTAGTAGTACTACTCGGCGTAGAAATGCTGTTGGAGTTGTAAGGTGTAGTGATACGAGTATCTCTATCTATGGTTGATTTTCCAACAGGTGTGACCGATGTATTACCACTATTTGTGGGAGTACGTGGATTTACATTGCCTCCTCTCTTATCCGAAATTCCACTATTGTTTGTTGTGGTTCTTGAAGGTCTGGTATTAGAATAGGTATTAGTTGGTGTAGTATTGATCTGCGTTGATCCTCCACCCGTATTGGTAGTTGTAATGCCTTTTCCAGAGCCTGTTGTTCTATCTCCTCTCGTGCCAGTGCTGTTTCCACTTGCTACACCTCTGCTTCCACGAGGGCCATTATACGTACCTCTGCCATTACCTAAACCAGTGTCACTGTTGTTATAAATAATAGTTGTTGAGCTTGTATTAATATAGTTACTTGGACAATAAGGTGTATTGTAATAACTATAGGAGTTGTAAGGATTCCAAGAATTGTAGAAGCTTCTACGGTAATAGTTTCCTCCCCATCCATATCCGTAAGGATTGTAAGAACGATAACCGTATCCGCCCCATCTGTTCCAACCTCTGCCCCAACCAAAATTGACGCTTACCGAGAATCCTGGTCGGTAAAATGGATTCCAAAAAGGATTGTAAACACTGTAGATGGTATTGTAGCCGCAATAAGCTGGAATTGGGTCGTACCAAAAACGATCTACATATACAGGGTCATAGTAGCCAAATCCACGGTAACTGCGATGGAACCGCCGAATCCGTGAGGTGTAATAGTGATCGTATTCTTGGTCGTCATAATAAACATACTCATCATCACCATAGTAATTGTTGTTGGTGATATAAGTATTTCCGTTGTCGTCGGTATATTGCGAACTTTCGGCGTAGTTGGGTTGCCCATTGCTGGGCGAATAGTAAATTTCATCTTGTGCTGACATCATCAATGGCACTATCAATGCCAAGAAAAATGTGTAGAACCAGCTATTATTCAATGATTTCATAAGTATAAATCTTTTATTGATTACAAATTAGACCGCTTGATTGCCTAAACATTTATTTTATTATATTTGCGCTTCGTAAATTTTGGAAGCAAGAAACGGGAATAGAGAAGTAAGATACAATGAATCAATGTCTTTCTTCTTACATCCTTCTTCTATCATTCTAAAACAAATGTTTTATTAGGCTTTGAAGGGCTTTTACAAAAATAAGAAAATTAATGTGTCCTAAAGTTTAAAAGCGGCAGCATATTTATTTTAAACTGTTGTTTGTCGTATTCAATGCTGTAAAATTACAGGCTTTTGAAAGCTTCTGCAATTACATTTTTTGAGGTTTATGCTGTGGTTTTGAAGAGTGAAAAAATAAACCCTCTATTAATGGAACTATTTTGAAGCACAAAAAGTTTCTTAAAATAAGCTAAATATTTGATTTTGAACTCTTCAATTGGTAAGTATGGCTTGTTGAAGCACATTACTTTCTGCAATGAATATCACAAATAAGATGCAAAATCTCTTCAAAACATTCATTTTTTTGACGAAAAAATACTCATAAAGTAACAAATACAAGACAATGGCTAAAGGTAAAGGAATAACGAGTAGAGCCGAAGATTATTCACAGTGGTACAATGAATTGGTTATCAAGGCTGGATTAGCGGAACATTCGGCAGTGCGAGGCTGTATGGTTATCAAACCTTATGGATTCGCAATATGGGAAAAAATGAAAAGTGTGTTGGATGGTCGCTTCAAGGCTACTGGACACCAAAATGCCGCCTTTCCTTTGTTTATCCCCAAGAGTTTTCTAAGCAAAGAAGCAGCCCATGTTGAGGGCTTTGCCAAAGAATGTGCAGTTGTGACGCATTACCGCCTCATGAATGACCCAAATGGCGGAGGTGTAATAGTAGATCCAGATGCCAAATTGGAGGAAGAACTGATTGTTCGGCCTACTTCTGAGACGATTATTTGGAGTACTTACAAAAACTGGATTCAATCTTATCGAGATTTGCCTTTGCTCATCAATCAATGGGCAAATGTGGTGCGTTGGGAGATGAGGACTCGTTTGTTTTTGCGGACCGCCGAGTTTTTCTGGCAAGAAGGACATACGGCTCATGCTACCAAACAAGAAGCAGTGGACGAAACTTTGTTGATTTTGGATGAATACGCCAACTTCATGGAAAATTACATTGCCATACCTGTTATCAAAGGCTTCAAGAGCGAGAATGAGCGTTTTGCAGGAGCAGACGACACTTATACTTGTGAGGCATTGATGCAAGATGGTAAAGCACTGCAAATGGGGACTTCTCACTTCTTAGGGCAGAATTTTGCCAAAGCATTTGAAGTGCAGTATCAGACCAAAGAAGGTGGTTTAGAACATGTTTGGGCGACTTCTTGGGGTGTTTCTACCCGAATGATGGGCGCACTGGTGATGGCACATTCGGATGATGAAGGATTGGTCTTGCCTCCAAAACTTGCTCCCATTCACATCGTTATCATTCCTATTATCAACAAAAAGACGATTGATAGAATGGATGAAATGGATGCCGTTGTTGAAAAAATCAAATCAGAACTGGGCGATGATATTACCGTCAAATATGACAACGATGAAGGCAAACGTTCGGGCTTCAAATTTGCGGAGTACGAATTGAAGGGGGTGCCTATTAGAATTGCGATTGGACCAAGAGATTTAGATAATGGCGTGGTTGAAGTAGCTCGTCGTGATACAAAACAGAAAATGAGTTTTTCGCTGGAAAATATCGGTGAACAACTGCACAATTTGTTGGATGACATTCAAGAGAACATTTTCAACAAAGCCAAAGATTATCGAGACAGTCACATTACCAAAGTCGACAACTTTGAAGACTTCAAAGAAGTTTTGGAGACCAAAGGAGGCTTTGTGTTGGCGCATTGGGATGGTACTTCCGAGACTGAAAAACAAATCAAAGAGTTGAGCAAGGCAACGATTCGATGTATTCCATTGGACGCAGAATTGGAGGAAGGTCGTTGTGTTTTGACGGGCAATCCTTCTAAACAAAGAGTGCTTTTTGCAAAGGCTTATTGATTTCTTGAAAGCGTGCAATCAGATAAAAAGGGAACAATACAAAGAGTATTGTTCCCTTTTGTTTATTAGGAACTTGACGCAATACATGGTTTCTTTTACCGATTCAGCACCACTCTCAAAGTCTTACTTTCCCCCTTATCCGTCACCATTCTCACCAAATAAACCCCACTTCTCAAACTTTCGGCATTGAAGCTAAAACGCTGTTGTTCGCCAGCCGATAAATAACCTTCAAACAAAACGGCTACTTTCTGTCCATCTATTCCATAGACTTCAATCGTCACAAAATCATCTGCGGCAACTTGAAATTGGATATTGGTGTGTGTTGTAAAAGGATTGGGGAAAACGGTTAATTCAGTTGAAGTTTTGAAGCCTAAGTTTGATTCAGTCGTTGTTTTTGCAGCTTCGTCCTCCTGTTTCTTTTCAATCAAAGGATTGAGCGTTACCAAGATTTCTTCCTCTGCAATCAAAACAGGATTGATGGTCACCAAAACGGTTCTTGCAGTGGTACATCCCAAAACATTGTCAGAAGTTTGGACGTAGACAACGTGCTCTCCAACTCCTAAATTGGGCGTAAAGGTATTGCTGCCAGTATTGTAGGTTCCTGCCGAAGTCGAAAGAGTTTCATCGGTAAACCAACCCAAGATGGTGTAAATTGCATCGGGGTCGGTAACGGCATCTGCAATCGGTTGCCCTTCTGTTCCTGTCAATGGTGCAAGCAGGTTGTAGTCTAAAATAGTTGCCTGATTGTCAATGTTTAGGATACCATAAACTTCAAAATATTCATCTGGACGACCTTCAATGATGCCATTGTTGGTAAAGTTTCCTTTGTTGTCGTTGAAGCCATCGTAGGCGGTCATGATGATGCCATTGTTCACAAAATTGGAATATCTGTGGTTTTTGATTTTGCCATTTACTTGAATGACCGAGCAAGTTCCATTTGTGAAATTAAGTGGTCCAATTTTCAAAGCTGAATTGTAGAGGTCTTCGTTTTTGGAGTCCCAGACTTGAATTGTTCCGTTGTTGGTGAAGTCAAATGTATCTCGGTAGTTCACATTTTCGATGCCCTCACGGTTGGCGTTGCGAACCATCAAAACACCAGAGTTATCGAAGGTCAAGTCTCCACCATAATTGTTCGTCCTCAAACCTTCTTGAAAGGTCGTATTGGTGGTGATTTTGCCCGAATTTTGGAAGTCAAAAGTCACGCTGTAGTTGTCGTTGTGGCGGAGGTTGAGGTTGCGAAGTCCTTCACGGTTAGAGTTTTGTATGTCGATTGTTCCACTGTTGTTGAAGGTGTAGTTCGTTCCGCTTCGATTGAAGTTGTGAATACCTGCACCTTGCGAATTGTTGGTGTTGATTGTTCCTGTATTGACAAAATCAAGGCTTGTTGTATCGTTTGAACTGTTGTTGTAAGTATGGTTGTAAATACCATCTCGTCCTGTTCCATCTGTATTGATAGTTCCACCATTATTGATAAACCCAATGTGACTCCAATCATCATAGGCATAGTTGTGAATACCCGAAGTGCCAGTATCACTGATGTTTATTGTTCCATCTGTGATGTTCGTTACGATGGTGTCTCGGTAGGCGTAGTTGTAAATTCCCGCTTCGCTAACGGCTGAAATATTAATTGTTCCACCGTCCATATTGAAGTGAACACGAGGGGAATAGTTTTCTCGGTTGTATTGAAGCGTATAAGAACGGATACCGTCATTGAAGGCACGGGTGATGTTGATGTCGCCATCGTGTTGGTTGAAGTTGACTTCTTGAGATTGGTAACAATAGTTGTAAATTCCCGAAAGGGCAGTGCTGTCTATATTGACGGTTCCCCAATTGTTGAAGTTAACGATTGGAGCATGGTTGCTGCTTGAATTGTGGGCATAATTGAAGATGCCATATTCATCGGTTTTGAAGATGTCAATCGTTCCGTGATTGTTGAAGTTGGCAGCATTTCCATAATTGCTGAGTACTTCTAAGCCTCTTGTGGGAATGTTTTCGATTTCTATCAAGCCGTGATTGGTGAAGTTGGTAAACGGATTGTAGTCTGTATTGTTGCCATAATTTTCGATTTCTAAACCCCTGTCGCCTGTGTTTGCAATGCGAATGATACCCGAAGCTTGATTGATAAACTGATGGTTGTCAGCACGGTAATTGTAGTGCTGCATTCCCGACCAATCCGTATCTGCAATGTCTATTAACCCATGATTTTCAATCAATTGATTGACTGTCATCGTGTCTTCATTTTTGTAGAGGTAACTGTGCCAACCAAATTCGTTTGTATTGCGGATACGAAATTCTCCATCTACGTTGTTGACCAAATGTATGTAACCTCTTTCGCCATTGGTTTGGAAGCCTTCATATTGGGTACTGTCGATGTCAATCAAACCGTTGTTGATGAAATTCAAAGTGGTGGGAAGAGAATTGGCTGCACCACTTCTACGGGATTGAAGGTGGAAACCCTCTGTTCCTGCTGTATCAACTTCGATTGTACCATTGTTGGTGAAATTGAGTAGTGCGTTTTCGTTGTCAGAATAGATGTTCATGCCTCTCCAACCTGTTTGATTGATGGCGATTGTTCCATCATTGACAACCTGAGTGGTGTCTTGATAGGTGTAGATGTACATGCCATCTTCGTTGATATTGTTTAGGTTCATGCTGCCTGTTATGGCATTGGTGAAGTTGGTTTGACAGATGCGGTTTTCATTGTTTTTGCGGTTGTAGATGTAAAAACCTCGATAGGTCGTATTTTTAATATCTATGACCTCTGAATTGTTGATGTTTGCTGTTCCATTTCTGGTATTGAACATCAATCCATGTGCTCCCGTTTCTTCAATATGTATGTTACCATTGTTATTGAAGGTCAGCTCGGTCGTCCAATTGTCGCCATTTTGCTCGGTGTAGTTGTAAAAACCTGTTTCGGCATTGGTATTGAAGATGTCAATGTGGTGATTGTTGGTGAAGTTGATGAAGCCGTCACGGGTATGGTTGTAGAGTCCGATGTTCGCTGTATTATCTATATCAATCGAACCGTCGTTTGTGAAATTCACCCTTGAAGAATCATTGGTGATGTTGTAAAATCCACGATTGCCGATATTTTGAAGATGGATATTTCGATTGGCTCGATTTTCAAAAGTGAGAATTCCTTCATTGTGAGTATTGTTTTGAATACCGTGGACTGTCGTTCCTTCAATGTTTATGGTGCCATCGTTGATAATATTGAAGGTAGCAGTTGAACCCGAACAATAGCTATCAAAACCGTGATTTCCTACATTTTTGATATCAATCGTTCCGTTATTAGTATAGGTAATGGCAGTGCTGTATAGGTCGGTATCCGTGGTGACACTGTAAGCCGCCAATCCATTGTATTGCTGCGTGCCATCGACATTCAAATTGCCGTTGTTAACCAAGTTCAATGTACCATTTTCATTATTGGTCCATATTCCCGAATTGTTGACGGTTTTGATGTCAATCGTACTGTTGTTGGTCATGTTGATTGTACCTTCGGTACGAAGCAGATTGTAAACTCCTTCTACACCACAACTGTCCAAATCTATAACATCATCAAAGGTCAGATTGAGTGTGCCTTCAGAACCTGCGTAGTTGTAAAAACAACTGTATCCAGAAGTGTCAACTTTAAAGGCTGCATTGGCTTGGTTGATAAAATCCAACTGTGCGCCTCCATAACTACTTGTCACCCATCCATATTCGTCTGAGTTGCTAATATCAATGCTTGCATTTGCAAAGTTGGTGAAGGTACCCACCATGTTGTTGGCATGGGTATAGAATCCTTCATCGCCTGCATTATTGATGGTAATGTTTCCACGATTTTCAAAAGTAAAGGTACCCGAATAGGCATTGTCGAAGATGTCATTCTCATTGTTGAAACCGTCGTCTGCTACATTGTCAATAGTAATGTTGTTATTGTTGATGAAGGTCAAACTACCATTTTCATTGTCGTTGATGATACCCGTATTGTCGGTGAGGTCAATGTCAATATTGCTGTTGTTGGTGAAGTTTAGAATACCTCCTGTACGGGTCGTATTCCGAATGCCATCTGTGCCACAACTGTCTATCGCCAAAACTTCATTGATTATAATATTCACTGTCGCACTATCACTTGCATAATTGAACATTCCTCTGGTTCCAAGGGTGTCTATTTTTAGGAAAGAACCCGCCGAATAAGTAAAATCCAACTGCCCTTTGCCGTAGGAACGATTGTAAAAACCGTGTTCTCCTGTATGACTAATATCAATCGTAGCATTGGGGTGATTCGTGACTGCTCCATGAATGTTGCTCGTATGAGAACGAAATCCGTGACTTTGGGTATTTTCTATGCGAATCAAACCATGATTGTCGAAAGCAAAGGAACTGCTGTATGTTTCATCTCCATTGTTGTTTTCGTTGGTAATTCCCATATTGCCTGCTTCATTGATGTAAATTTCTCCAGCATTGTTGTTATTGAAGTTAAAGTGGGAATTGTCGTTGTTAGAATAGATTCCATTACTTCCTACATTGTTGATAGTGAGTGTGCTACTGTTATTGAAGTGCAGAGTGCTGCTGCCGTCACGCAGTTCATTGTAAATACCATTTGTACCACAATTGTCTATTGTTAGAGGAGCACTGAACTGCAAATTGATAGTCCCTCCAAGGTTTAGATAGTTGTAGAAACCCGTAGAACCAACATCGTCAATATCAATGGTTGAATTGGCGGCATAATTGAAGTTCAACAATCCATTTTCTCCTTGTGAATTGTTGATAAGCCCATTGTCATTGCAGTTGTCAATATCTATTAGGGCATTGGAGTGATTGGTGACATTGGCAGTATTGTTGAGAACGTAGGTGCGAAAACCATCATCACCGCAATTGTTGATAACTATGTCTCCATAATTGTCAAATGCAAAAGAAGAGGTATAGTTGATATCGTCGAAGAGTTCGCTGTCGTTTGTAAGACCATCAGACACAACATTGTCAATGAAAATATCATTGTTGTTGAGGAAGTTCAGGTGTCCATTCTCATTGTCGTTGTAAATGCCATTTTGGTTTGCCGTATTGATGTCAATCGTGTGGTTGTTGATGAAATTCATAGTTGCCCCACTCCGAGTGCTGTTGTAAAAACCTTGGTTATTGACATTGTTGATGACCAAGGTTATATTGTTTGCAAAATTGAATACTCCGCCATTATAGACACTGTTTCGTATTCCATCACTTCCCACATTGTCAATTGTCAGAATGCTATTGGTATGAAGTGTCATAGCCAAATCTCCGACATCAACATAGCTATAAACCCCATGCTGTCCTGCATCTGCAATATTGATTGTACCGTAATTGTCAAAAACAAAATCATTGTTGGTATTATCACTTCGCTCCAAACTGTAATTGGAGATGCCCCTTTCATTTGTATTGTTGATGGCAATTGTTCCGCTTGCATTATTGGTGAAGGTGAAATCTCCACCGTCAATGTTGTTGTAAATGCCGTGATAGCTCGTACTGTCTATCGAAATGCTGCCATTGTTGGTAAAAGTAGCCACAGATGTAGTATCACCCGATTGTGTCAATCTCGCTCGATTGTAAAGTCCTGAATGGTACCAATTTCCAGACGTACCACTCGTATCAATCGTAATATCTCCATTGTTCACAAAGTTCAGCTCCGCAAAGTTGTTGTTGGCATAATTGTAAAGCCCCGCTTCCCCTGTATGTGAAGTGTGTATGATGTGATGGTTGGTGAAATTGAAGGTGTCGCCATTTGTGTAGTTCTGCATTCCACCATAGAAGGTATTTTGAATGTCAATCGTACCGTAATTATTGAAGTTAAGTTCAGACAGATACCCATCTACATGGCGGTTGTAATTGTACCACCCCCATTGATTGATATTTTGAATATTGATGATGGCATCAGCATGATTGGTAAAATTCAATTCTCCACGATAGGCATAATTGTAAAAACCATAACTATGTGTACTGTCTATTTCAATCGTGCCGTAATTATCAAAATCTAATCGGACAGGTTCGCCCACAGTTGTTTGCTGAACATAGTTATAAATTCCCATGGTCCAAAGCCCCGTAGTATCTACTCGAATCGTACCGTAATTGTCAATATCTACAAAAGAACTGTCTTGATAGGCATAACTATACATACCATGAGTCCCTGTATGCTTCAAATCAATCGTACCGTTGTTTACCAATACAAGGGTGTCTTTTCGTATCTCACTGTAAAAACCATCTGTGCCTGTATCTTCAATCAATATGTTGCCATTATTGGTGAAATACATGATTCCTACATTATTAGAGCCATTGTTGTAGTTGTTAATGCCTCTATAATCGGTATCGTAAACGTGTAAATCTCCATCGTTGAGAATAGAACCTTTGTAATTGTAAATTCCGTCTCGGGTCGTATTGTGTATGTTTAAGCTCGCATTCTCTTCAATGGTTAGCGTGCAATCTCTCCTAAGATACATACCAAAACACCATTCACAACCTGTTCCTTCAATTGTCAAACTACCGTTGGCTGCAATGGTCAAAGTAGTTCCTGTTTCAAACTCAACTCCTTGAATGCCTGTAATATTGGTATCAATGATTGGCATAAAACCACCACTATCTATTAAATCATTGCCGATTAATACATAATCACCTGTAGTTGGAACAGTATTGGTGTCCCAATTGTCCGATGTATTCCAATCGCTGCTCACATCGCCTTGCCAAGTAATGGTTGCAGCTTGAACTGAGGAGGAAAGAAAAAATAGGAAAAAGAAAAAATAAATGGACTTCAAAGCCATTGGAGTAGAAATATGGATAGGCCTATTTTGAAACAACATTTTTTGAAATTGGGTAGAAATAATGTTATTCATATTTACTGAGTTGTTTTTTGTTTTTCTCGTATTAGGTATCGGATACCTCTTGTTTGGAATATTGAGGCATTGTTAATCAGCTTGATAGCAAACAGAAAGATATCCGATACCTTGTAACCAAATTTACTTCTTCAAAACCTTCAATACCTTTCTCGTTTTGCTCGTCTCCAAGACACATATATATACACCCGACTGCAAATTGCACGATTCATATCGAACCTTGTACGTACCTTCAATTTGAGGTTCATGGTTCAAAAGATTTTTCACCCGTTTGCCCGAAATATCGTAAACATTCAAGCTCACCAAGTCGTCTTCTGCTAAGTAATAAGCCAATGTGAAATCATCTATAAAAGGATTTGGAAAAGCAATTAAGTCTGTTTGAGTAGAAATAGCATCTTTGTCGGCTTGTGCTTCAAGGCTTTCATTTACTTCAATTGATTCTCCTTCTGCAACTACAGCGGGAGCATCTTCACATACTTCAATCGAAGCCCTAAAGACTCCACCAGTTTCGACACTGAACCCTGGTTCCAAGGTAACATATTCACCTGCTTCAAAAGCCACATTTTGACCATTCAAAACTTCCACATTCCCTGCGCCCGTCAAATCACCAGCTCGAATATAGCTTTGTGTTTCTGTCAGTTCGGGAAGTGTATTGTCATTTTCGTATTCAATAACCACATTATCGGGGCAGCAATCACTACCTTCTACCACCGTAACAGTTGCACTTGAAGTACAGCCATTAATATCCGTGGCAATCACCGTATAATCTGTTATTACATTTGCCGTAATTTCTTGTTGAGAAGAACCATTGTTCCAAGAGTAAGACTCAAATCCTTCCGTAGCAGTTAGCGTAGTCGTACGACCATTGCACAATTCCAAATTGCCCGTAATTTCCACGATAGGTTCAGGTCTAACAATTACCTGTATTTCAGACCGTGGACTTTCGCAGCCATTCACTGTTTGGCTCACATAATAGTAAAATGTACCTGGGTTAGATTGGTCGGGGATGGGCTTGGTCGGAGAACCTACGCCACCCGTTGCAGAATCGTACCAGAGCAAGTTTTCGCCTGTAGCCTCTAAGTCTCCGCCATCATCTGTAACCGTAATCGTTCCAGTCATTCCAAATTCTGCATGAGGAATACACTCATAAGGATAAACGCCTTCTGCCAAACCTGTCAAAGTGTAGGTTGGATTGTTATCATCCAATGGAAAATCTTCCCAAGCAATGGGATTAGAAAGAGAACGTGTAGGGTGACTGCCATTGACCTGCTGAAAAAGTACCTCGTCTCCTTCAATAATGGTCAATTCGTCAGGCGAATAAACTGGACCACCGTCACCAGCCGTAACCGTATGTGTTACCTTATCTCGTTGACAATAATAAGCAGGGCTAACCACGTCAGGAGCTTCGGGTTCTGCCACAATCACTTCAATTTGTGCTCTTGGACTTTCACAGCCGCCTACTGTTTGACTCACATAATAATAAAAAGTCCCTGCCGAAGATTGATTGGGAATCGGTTTGGTAGGAGAACCTACCCCACCTGTTGCAGAAGTGTACCAGAGCAAGTTTTCGCCTGTTGCCTCCAAATTCCCACCATCATCTAAAACGGTAATCGTTCCCAACATTCCATCAAATTCGTGGGGAATACATTTGTAGGGATAAACACCTTCTCCGAGACCCGTCAACAAATAGGTAGGATTGTCGCTATCAAGAGGAAAAGTTTCCCAAGCCTGCGGGTCAGAAAGCGACTCCGTTGGGTGAAAACCCATCACTCGCTGAAAAAGTACATCGTCTCCTTCCACAATCGTCAATTCGTCTGGAGTGTAAACGGGACCATTCGCACCCGCTGTAATCGTATGGGTTACTTTTTCTCGCACGCAATAATGAACAGGGCTGACCACCGAAGGAGCTTCAGGTTCAGCAACAATTACTTGAATTTCGGCTCTTGGACTTTCGCAGCCATTTATCGTTTGACTCACATAATAGTAGAAAGTACCCGCTATGGATTGGTCAGGAATCGGTTTGGTCGGAGAACCAATGCCACCCATTGCAGATGTGTACCACAATAAGTTTTCGCCCATTGCTTCCAAGTCAGCTCCATCATTCATAACCGTAATCGTTCCAACCATTCCTTGGGCTGCATGAGGGATACATTCATAAGGATAAACACCTTCTGCCAAACCCGTTAAGGTATGGGTTTTATTGTTATCGTCCAGTGAAAATGTTTCAAAGGCAATAGGGCTAGAGAGCGATTGAGTCGGATGAAATCCTGCAATGTGTTGGAAAAATACATCATCTCCTTCAATAATCGTTAACTCGTCGGGCGTGTAAACAGGCCCACCATCTCCTGCCGTAACCGTATGGGTTACTTTTTCTCTTTGGCAATAGTAAGCAGGGCTTGTGACCATCGGCATTTCGGGAGCCGCATCTTGAACGACCTCTACGCTTCTGTAAGCCATACAGTTGTTGTCATCCAATACCGTTAAAACGTAAGTACCTGCTTGATTGACTTCAATAGAAGCGGTTTCTTCGCCTGTACTCCAACTATAAGAAGCAAAACCCACTTCACCTGTCAGAGTTGTGGTATTGCCTCCACAAAAACTCAATGAACCCGTAATTTCGGGAGCCAAAAGACTGCCTGTAATGCTTACTTGACCAGTGGCAGTACATTCTTTGGCATCGGTGACTGTCACCATATAAGTACCTTGAGTCAAATCTGTGCGATGTTGACTTGCTGATTCATCATTCCACTGATAGGCATAAGGCGGCAATCCTCCAGTCACAGAGGTTTCCATCGAGCCATCGTCAAATCCCTCGCAAGTTGCGTGGTTGATATTGGTAAACTCAACCGCAAAAAAGGCATCACATTCTGCAGGTTCTAAGGAAATGCAAATATTTCCATCCAAAGAATTGAAGAAACTGCTGACTTGTATATGATAGGTTTCATTTGGAATCAAGCCAGTTGCCGTCAAAACCTGCCCTTCATCATTGCAAAACAATTCGTTCAAACTGCCGCAAGTGCCTTCAAAAAGGGTAATGACATCCGAAAATTCAGATTCAGTAACAACGGTCACTTGACCATCTAAAGGGGCTTCAAAAGAATACCATATTGAGTGATCGGATTTGTCGTTCAGACTTGGCATCGGCCCATCAAAAGTTGCTCCTGCATTGTTTCCACTCACACAGTCTGTGTCTATTGTCAGAGGCACAGCATTGGCACACAAATCGTTTGCAGGAGGATCAGTCGGAGGGTCGGTTGTTCTGATTTGAAGGCACAAATCTCCTTGCAGTTGTCCAAAAGAATTGCCCACACCGCTGATTCGCAAATAGTAGGTTTCGCCACTGTTCAAGCCCGAAACTTGGGCATGTTCCCCATCAAAGCCATAAATATCTTCATTGATGCAAGTCAGTTCTGTAAAGTTGCCGCAAGAACCCGAATAGACATTCAGTAAATCGTCAAAATCTGCTTTGGTTTCAATCACCACGCTACCCGTTGCAGGTGCTTCAAAGGTGTACCAAATTGCAGACCAAGCACTGTCCATACAAGCTACGGTTGGACCCTGAAAAATCGCCCCAATGTTTGTCCCCGAAGTACAAGGCGTATTTAAGGAGATTGGAGTTGCATTGTTGCAAAAGTCGTTGATAGGGCGTTCTCCACTGATTTTGAAGTTGTCAATACCCGCCCAATAGGTTCTTCGACCATATCCATTTTCATCTCCCTCAATTGCTCCTCCATCGCCGTATTCAAAAATGACTTGCATGGTTTCAGCCCGATATTCGCTGATATCGATTGAAGCGTGAACATAATCGTCAAAGCGATTGCCCGAAAAATTTTGGATTTGATAGGTCGCTATTGGAGTCAATGTTCCATTATGATCCAATATTACATTTAGATAATTAACATCACCGTAGTCTCGAAAATGAATATCGTATTCCAATAGAAGGTCTGAATAGTTTCGACCGTCGAAAGCGGGAGAAAGCATTTGTTGAATAGAAGGAAGTTGCCCCCAACCAATAGAGTAGTCGTCAAAATATGCCATATAACTCCCTTCAATACTCGTTTCATTGGAGGCATTTGCAGGACAAATACCAAAGTTCCATTCGCCAGGTCCAGTTACCGAATTGGTGCCCCATCCCGTTGGCGTTGTACCATTGTTTTCGTTGAAATTTTCGAGAACAAGGTAAGTTCTCTCGTCCATTCCGTCAATTTCAATATTGTCGAATCCAATAGAACCCGAATGTGTCCCACCATCGTCAAAATAGAAGCGGACATTCATATTGGTATTGATGTAGTCGCTCAAATCTACTTTGTAGTGTCTTGTAAGTGGGTGATTTCCTTCAAAGCTATTTTCGTCCACGAAGAAAACGGTTTTATAGGCAGTTCCATCAAAAACTTGCAGCTCAAAAGTGGGGGTTCCCTGAGAAAAATTGAAGAAATACGCATCAAAATCCAAATAGACCGTAGAATAAGAAGATGCATCGAAGTCAGGAGAGGTGAATTGCACCGTAGAAGGAGGTGCAGCTGCGCCTAAAGAATCATCGCTGAAGTAAGCAATGCACTCTGGCACAATGGATTCGATTAGGTCGGGCAAGCTGTCTGTCTCCCAATTGGCTGTGCCATTCAATATTTCGGCTGTCCAAGAATCAGGTAGTTCTTCACAGTTATTGAAGTACTGACGGACGAGAGGATCACTGAAAACAGTTTGTGAGGTAAAAAATAGGGTTAGAGAATATAATAGGATTAGCGATTTGAAAAGTATATGATTGGGCTTCATATAAAGCTAATTTTAATTTTTTGATTTGGTGGAATATTCGGTGTTCTTACTTTATAATCTATCAAATGATGTGCTAAAATGTAACATTACAATAAAAAAATATGATTTTTTTATTTACGTTTTTCAATCTCAATAGATTTAGATAGGGCTTGAAGGGATAATCAAGGTAGGGATAATTGGGTGACGATTTAATCTTTTTTATATAAATTAGCAGTATAAACAGAATGGTTTGTTGCATTTTTCTCTTTAAATGATTGATTATCATCATAGATGCAAATATACGATTTTTATCCATAAATTAAGTTTTTTTTAGATCCGAGTCATGCACTCTGTCACTTAAATGTCGAATTATGCTTTTTTTTAAACTCTGCCTAAAAATTAGCATTAAAATTGAGCCTTCAAAGAAAAACTACTCAAATCAAATACAATATGATGCCAATGGACTGTATTAGAGACGGTATTGCCGAGTATACACCAAGACCCTCCAAACCTTGGGATAGCCGTCGAATTGCTCACCTGTATAACCGCATAGGGTTTGGTGCAAATCATCAACAAATTGCAACTGCACTTACCATGAACCCCACAGATTTGATAGATCAAATCGTTGATAGTGCTGTCGTTTTACCACTTGCGCCCGAACCCTATTGGGCAGATTGGACGACCGACCCTGTAAACGACTATGCAGAAGGTGAAGCAATGGGATCAAGCTTCAATAGTCAAGCAAATACACATAGACGAGAATGGACGGTACAATTGTTCAACGATATGTTGAGTAATGGATTTCGAGACAAGTTGATTTTGTTTTGGCACAATCATTTTGTGACTCAATTTAGCACCTACACCTGCTCATCTTACCTCCACAAATACTACAAAGTATTGGGGGAATATTCGCTTGGAAATTTTCGGGATTTTGTCTATGAAATCGGCAAAACTCCTGCAATGGTGCGCTTCCTCAATGCTGACCAAAGTACCAAATACCATCCCAACGAAAACTATGCAAGGGAGTTATTGGAGTTGTTCACAATGGGAGTCGACAATGGTTATACACAAGAAGACATTGTTGAAATTTCCAAAGCCTTGACGGGTTTTCAGGCAAGAGGATGCCGAGATACAGAGTTTCGTCCCGATTACTTCGATACGGATGATAAAACGATATTTGGTCAAACGGGTCCCTGGAACTACGATGATGTGCACGATTTAATATTTGAATACCGACCCAACAATGTAGCCGAATATATTTGTGAAAAACTGTATCGCTATTTTATTAGTACAGATGTGGATTTGACCATTGTAAACGAATTAGCAGTTACCTTCAAAAACAACAATTTTGAGCTCGCTCCTGTATTTAAGCAACTCTTCAAAAGCGAACATTTCTTTGACGACAAAAATATAGGTGTGCGCATCAAAAGCCCTGCTCAATATTTTATGAGTTTTATCCATCAAGCTGGTTTTGAGTACGATGACGACTTGATGAATGGTATGAGAAGTGCTTGTGAAGTTTTAGGGCAATATATATGGGAGCCGATTGATGTGGCAGGTTGGCAAGGGCAGCGATCATGGTTGAATGAAGATACCTTGACCCGCCGTTGGGACTTAACCGAACAATATTTGTTCAACGATATTTCAAGCCTTTCTTTAGACAATTTGGTGGATTTAGCTAAAGCTGTTTCTGGAAACTCCAATGATCCGGCCTATGTTACCCAAACTTTCATAGACCATTTCTTACCCATAGGCTTCAATGATGCAGAGGCGTACAGCTCTGCTACGAATGTTTTCAAAGGCGAAATTCCACAGAACTACTTTGACCAAGGATTTTGGAATTTGGATTGGTCAGTAGCTGGCGAACAGTTACTTAGTTTGCTGGTACATCTGATTAGACAGCCTGAGTTTCAGCTATATTAGGTGGTTGAATTGCTGAATGGTTACATTGTTTTCCTGTTGAATTGCTGGATGTATATAGTTATATTTTTGAGCAGTTTAAGGAAAATAACAATTCAACCATATAGCAATATAACCATAGAACAATATGTCAATAAAACAATACGACAATGAATCAATCTAACAATAAAAATAATAAATCTCGTTTCGGTAGTAAATTAGAACACGGCAAAGCCCACGAAGAAGAACATAAAAGTTGGAGTCGGCGTGATTTTTTGTATTTCACAGGACTGGCTGCAATAGGTGGAGGTATGATGCTCAACAATATACCCGTTGAAGCTTTTGGTCCTTCGCCCTTGATGGGCGCATTAAGCAATGCTGAAACCGATCGTTCTTTGGTTTTGCTGCGCTTCAAAGGCGGATCAGATGGACAGAATATCGTTGTGCCGATTGGTCAATATGATTTGTATTCCACTTTTCGCCCCAATATTGCGATTCCCAATGATACAGACAATATGATTCCTTTGGGAGAAGGGGCATTTGGAGTTCCCAAACTAACCATGACTCCCGCAAGCGAATTATGGGATGCGGGGAAAATGAAAATTGCCCACAGTGTAGGGTATCCCAATCAAAATCGCTCGCATTTCCGCTCGACCGATATTTGGGCTTCGGCAAGTGACTACAATGAGTTCATCAATTCTGGTTGGATCGGGCGTTATTTGGAACAAGAATATCCCGCTTATTTTCTCGCCCCTCCAAGTTTCCCTGCAGCTATCAAAATCGGCACACAAAACGACATGATTTTTAGAGGTGCTTCTAATCCTTTGGGCCTCGTATTCAACAATGTGGATGAATTTTACCAAATCGCTCAAACGGGGCAACTCTATGATACCAACAACCTCCCCGAATGTTTGTATGGCGAAGAGTTGGGCTTCATTCGTGAAATGTCGAACAATACCTTCCGCTATTCACAAGCCCTCAAAGATGCCTACGATAGTTCTTCGACAGATGTGACCTATCCCGACAACGATTTAGCCGACCAACTCTTGATTGTCTCTCGATTAATCAAAGGGCGATTGGGGGCAAAAGTCTATATGGTCGAAATTGGAGGGTTTGATACGCACTCCAATGAAATCAACGACTTACCGATTCTTTTAGACCGATTTTCTACGGCAGTCAAAGCCTTTTACGATGATTTGGGAACGGAGTTTGAAAACGATGTAATGACCTTGACGTTCACCGAATTTCACCGACGAATTGATGAGAATGGTTCTTTGGGAACAGACCATGGAGAAGCAGGACCCATTATGTTGTTTGGTGGAGGATTGCAGGGGAATGGCTTTATTGGGCAAGCACCCGATTTGAAAAGTACGGAGGAAGGTGGAGATGTGCGAAGTGGTGCTTACTTGGAACACCACACCGATTTCCGCTCGATTTATGCGACTTTACTACAAGATTGGCTGTGCATAGACCCTGTGATTGTGGATGCGGTTTTGATGGACAATTTTTCGAGGGTTGAAAACATGGTGGATGCTTGTAGCCCTGGTGCAGGGTCTAATAATCAAGCCGTTCTGTTGGGGCATGAGCCTGTAAAGGGTGAAAATGGCGCGATTCACATCAAATATGCGATGCTTTCGGCAGGTACAGTTCGCCTTCATATCTTGGATACTGCGGGTCAGGAAATCGTCTCGCTACAAAATGGTTTTCAAGAGCGTGGCAGCTACAAGGCTTTGTTTAGACCGAGCGATCACGGTTTGCCGAGTGGAGAATATGTCTATCAGTTGGATACTGGTGGAAAACGGATGGTTAGAACTGCTTTGGTGGTATTTTGAAATCATTCCAAACCCACCAAAACAATCGCATCTCTATCTTCTGTATGTTTGAAAACACCATTGAAGGGAGTGTCCTCAGCGAGTAGTTTGTCTAAGGCTTTTGATGTTTCTTCTCCATCTGCCACAACAACCAACTCATTTGCCAAGACATAATTCCCTGTTTCTTCATTTGGAGTAATATAGGCAGGAACGCCTTCTTGCTTCAAAAAGAGGGTGAAAGTCGTGTCGGTGCTGATTCTTTCTTTGCTGACCAATTCCTTTAGTTGATAAACCATTGAAGAAGCGTCAGCCATTGGGTTTTCGACTATTTTTTGGGTCACTTTTAGATGGTAAATGTTTCCTCGCTCATAGTCGTCAAACCCTTCAATAGCATCGTAAAAGTATTCCCAATTTTCTTCTTGAATCGTATCACCAAATTGTGCTTGCAGACACAGTACAGGTTCACCTTCTCCCACACAAGGACTTTGAAAATGGTTGATCCACATATCCAAAACTTCGGTAGGAGTCGGTTCATTTTGTGGAGCATCTTCAGGAGTAGAGGTAGAGTTGGTAGTAGAGTCTTGTGCGGTGCAGCCCAATACTAATAAGAAAATGATGGACAGTTGATACATGATTTTTGGTTTTAAAGAAGCGTTAAAAAAAAATGAGGAAGTGCTTGCTTGCGTATTATTAAACGCTAAAAACCCAACTCTTTGTTTACATTTGTAGTGAATTTTAGCAAATGAATCACAAAAAAGCTTCATGGCTTATGAACAAAACCCCACAAAACTCTTGGAACTATCGTCATTGGCTCTCCAAATTCAATCTCAAAACCAATAGAAGGCAAGACTATCGAAATTTGCGAGTAGAAGTATTTCTGCATACGGTAAAACTCGTAAAAGCAGGTCATTACTTTGTCGGAGGAAAGAAAATAGAGTTGCAAAATAAACACAGCGAATACTACCAAAGTTTGTTTTATTACAAACCCGAAAGCGTAGCACATTTTCCTTCAAACGAGGTGAAAACCAATGTATCGGTTATCAATGCGGATTGTTTGGAAGCAGCACAGTTGGTATCAGAAGCAGGCTTTCGTCCTGTGGTTTTGAACATGGCAAATCGAGAAACGCCAGGAGGAGGTGTTTTGGGTGGAGCAGGAGCGCAAGAAGAAAATATTTTTCGACGTAGTAATTTGTTTGAATCACTGTATCAATTTGTGGGATTTGCAAGTAGGGCTTTTGAGATTCCAAAACATCCAACCGATAGTTATCCCCTGAATCGTGAAACAGGTGGGGTTTATTCTCCCGATATCACCATTTTTCGAGGTTCGGAGCCGAATGGATATTGCCTTTTGAAGCAACCTTACCAACTTTCTTTCGTCACCGTTCCAGCCATTTACAATCCCAAGTTGAAGCGAGAAAATGGACAATTCCGCTTGGACGAATCTTTCATTGCACCTACCAAAGAAAAAATCAGAACCATTTTGAGAATTGCGATTTTGAATGGACATGACAGTGCTATTTTGAGTGCTTTTGGCTGTGGAGCATTCAGAAATCCGCCTAATCACATGGCAGAATTGTTTAGGGAAGTCTTTGAAGAAAGGGAGTTTAAAGACAAATTGAAGTGGATAGTTTTTGCGATTATTGACGACCACAATGCTTGGAAACAGCACAATCCTGAAGGAAATGTATTGCCGTTCTTGAGAGTCTTTGCGTGATTTGTACAATAAGTAAGAACTTTTTTTGCCACAAAGCAGCGTTTTTTAATGCTTGGTAGTCTATTTATTGCTAAATTAGAGGAAACACAGAAATGTGTTTGTAAATTAGGTTTTACCACTCAAATAGCAATGATGCTATTTACATTTAATTGATATTCAGTGTCGGACGATGAATTGATAAAAGGTTGTATCCGAGAAAATAAACATTGTCAACGAGCTTTGTATGAGCGATTTGCGGGCAAAATGATGACCGTATGTATACGCTATACAAGGCATCGCTTGGAAGCTGAGGATATTCTGCAAGAAGGATTCATTAAAGTATTTAATAATATATCTAAATTTCAAGGCAAGGGTTCTTTTGAAGGATGGATACGACGAATCATGATCAATACGGCATTGAGCAATTATAACAAAAGTAGCTTTCAGAAAGAACTTATTGGACTCGAAGATTATCAATCTGGAGTAGAACAACCAAAAGCCATACAACAACTAACGGCTGATGAGATTATGGCAGTTATCAATACATTGCCAGACGGATATAAGATTGTTTTCAACTTATATGTGATAGAAGAATACAGCCACAAAGAAATTGCAGAGATGTTGGACATCACACCCAGCACTTCTCGTTCGCAATTGGTGAAAGCACGTCGGATGCTTCAAAAAAAAATTATTTTGCTTAGAGCAGCAGGACTGAACCGTTAACGATAGTAGCATGAAAGAAATGTATGACATAGAAGATATCATCAAACTGAAGGTACACGACCACGTTTCGGAGGTGCCTCCACATATATGGGACAATATTCAACGGAAACGTTCCTATCCCTATACGATTTTGAGCTTTTTCCGCAGCCGATGGCGTTCTGCCAGTTTGGTTATTGCCCTTTTGGGATTACTATGGATGGTGGTTTACAACTCACAGTCGCCCTCTTCTCAACAAGTTAGACAAAATACGCTTGTTGAAGCGACTGATAAGGACAATTTGTCCCATGCCAACTCATTGTCAGAAACGGAAAACGCTCCAAATCGGAATCATTCGTATACTAGTGAAGTAGAAGGCTCCCTCCTAATGGCATCAAAAGATTTTGATACCAATGTTGGGGTGGGAAACAACACTTTTAGTCACATTTTTTCTAACAACCCCTTCAATGTTCACCCTGCAAATACAGATAATGAAAATACAGCGAAGAAAAATGCTCAAAATAATTCTTATCGTTCCTCTGTCGAAAATACGCCTTTAGCCCAATCAAAGTTTGATGCAACTACTTCAAAACACCCATTGATTACTGCAAACTCTACGTCTTCTTCTCCTTCTTCACAATCAGAAAAAGGTGACAAATTGATGGATTTGAACAAGAAATGGGTAAATGCCTCACATCTGACAAAAGGCAGAAACAAAGATATTGACTACCCTTACGGCCCACCTATCAAATATTACGTACCGATTCCTGAAAACGATTACCGCAATATGCGAGTCGAAGATTTACCACAGGAAATGGAGATTATTCCATTGAAGGAGAACATATTGCAGGTAAAAGATGAAAGTACGGATAAGAGCGAAGTGATAGAGGAAGAAATGGCGAAAGATTTATTGAAGGAGAGAGGTAAACAAAATATTTTGAAAGATAAAAAGGAGAAAGAGAAAAAAGAAATGCCGAGAAAGCCCAAGAAAAACAAAAAACAATGGCTGTGGATGGATTTAGTAGCTTCTCCCAATTATGTTATCAAAAACCTTAGTGTTTACAACAATACCTTGGAAAACAATGAGTATGTCAATAAAAGATTGAGAACCGAACAATCCAAATTTGGTTATACGGTGGGTGTGCGAGCTTCTTTCCGACTACATGATGTATCGGAAATTCGTACAGGTATTCTTTACTCCAAAATCACCGAAAACTTCAAGTATCAAAGAGAACCAAGTGTTGATCCTGTAACAGGTGTAGTGACGACTTATCCTTTGGAGGTCAGCAAAAATAAATATGAGTTTGTCGACATTCCCATTTTGATTGGATATAGAGAAGACCGTAAAGAATTTGACTTCAATGTGAATTTCGGAATTTTACTGAATCTCGCATTTTCACAACAAGGCAGGATTTTGGATCCTTATGGTGTGGGTTCGATTGATGTTAGAGGAACGCCCGAAGCTCCTATTTTTCAAACTAGAAGTGGTTTGGCTCTTTACAGCAGCATTGGCTACAACTACAAATTTTCGGATCGAGTACATTTATTGATTGAACCTTCTTTGAAGTATGTAATTCGTCCGATTAATCACTGGGACTTCCCCGTCCGACAACGTTTTCATACTTTTGGAATAACCACGGGATTGCGGGTAAATATTGGGAGGTAGAAGTTGGTACGTTACGTCTCCCGCTTCTATCGTCTAACATCTTAGCCTCTCCAATCGTCTGTCCCTACAAAGGTCCAGCGATTGTTTCTTTTATTGAAGTAAAATAATTTTTCGGGAAGGTGATTGATTTTTACCATAGCCGTTCCTAAGACTTCGTCCGACTTGATTTGACGAATGGTGAATTTTTCTATCTTGTCAATGTCAAAATTCAAAAAAGTCTTCAACCCATATTGAGTACTATATTGAGCCGCTTCTGCAATTTCTCCTGATTTCATCAGTTGAAGGAAAAAGTGAACGTGTATGTCAAAGTCCCCTCTTTTCTTTTTGCGTTTCTTCTTTGCGGTAGTTTGTTTGGAAAGAGGACTCTGCTCTTCTTCACATTGTACAACCAATTTGCAGCCTTCCAAACCCAAGGTAATACAGTCAAATTCGTATTCTTCAATACACACATCGTTTACCTCCAATTGTGCGAAAGTATAGTCTTGTTGACAGGCACTAAAACTTAGACAGATTAGTACAGCCCATAGCAATAGTATGGACGTATAACGAGACAAATAAGGAGTGATATTTTTTGAAAACGAATTCATTCTGATAAATGGTGGTTTGAGTTTATATTTTACAAAAGTGGATGAACAATATAGCTTCCCAAAGCATCAATTTCGATTTGAGGAAGTTGTTTGTGTACTTCAAAATAATCATACGCCTGCTTGAGACTGCTCCAAAGCTGCAAAAGTTCGGGCTCTTGATTGTATAAGTGCTGCAAAATCGAATATTTGAAATCAGAAAGTCGGGATGGAAAAATGTGAATAGGCAATTCGCTGCTACCTGCATACTGTACTTGCGCCGCCAACCAATATACTTCCTTGATAATCGGGTCGGTAATAGATACACAGCCCAACGAAGCACATTGCCCATGCAGATAAATATCGCCTCCCAAATTACTGTAAGGACTCAGCAATCGGTCAGCATCATTGGGATAGTTGATTTTCATGGAGAGGTAATACTTACTACTGGGATTGAAGCGAGAAATGTGGTAAAATCCTTCGGGAACTTGTCGGTCGCCTTGCTTTCTTTTAGGACCTAAGTCTCCTGACATGGCACAAACATCGTAAGATTTTACCAAGGTCAAAGGCGTATCGGGTTCATTTGCAGCCCACAATTCGATAATGTGTTCGCTTTTGAAGACACGCATAAACAAAGACTTTGGCGGATACTGTAAGCCTTTTTCGTCAAAAATCTTTTGCAAAGTAGCATCCTTTTCGCTTCGTGCAGTGCGTACTCGGTGATGCTGCAATTGTGTTTGCAAAAAACTGGGAGCTAATAAAGAGCTTGTATCTGCCAACACCATTGAGAAAACAAAAAGTGTGTAGATAATTGGCTTCCATTTTTTCATGCGCCAAATATAATATATTTTTCATTCTTAATAATGACGAGAAAAGATTATCTTTTCTAATCACGGTCTCTAAAACTAAAGATAGCTATAAGTAAACGAATTATTGTTCCATGCTATTATGTATTCCTCCTCTGTCACCTAAAAGGTTTCAAAATTAAAACTAATCGAAGGGAACGCACTTCCCAACACCGAAAAACGATTTGCTTTGGGCAGTTCAAAAGGCTCTTGTGTATAGAACACCGAAAAGGCATTTCGCCGACCATAGACATTGTAAATCGAAAGTGTCCAGCTTGTTTTGAATTTTTTAGTTTTGTTGTAGCCCATGCCCATTGTATAAGCCAAGTCGAGGCGGTGATAATCGGGAATTCGAAGGTGGTTTCGTTTGGTATAAACGGGAATCACCAAGCCGTTTTCACCAATGTAATTTCCAACAGGGGGGGTGGTTGGTCGCCCCGTTCCATAATTGAAGTTGACAGTCAAGGTTGTTTTACTGTTGAAAGCCACGTTCCAAACCAAAGAAACATCGTGAAGTTTGTCAATATTGGAAGCGTACCATTCACCTCTGTTGATGTCATCCACCTTCAATTCGGACTTCGACAACGTATAACTCAATGAGCCATTGAAGACTCCTCTTTTCTTGTTCAAGCTGAATTCCATGCCATAAGTTCGCCCAATGCCTTTTCTGATTTCCGTTTCGATGTGGTCATTTAGAATCAGTTCAGCAAAGTTTTTGTAATCGTAAGTGGCATCCAAGTAGCGACCATAAAAATCCAAAGAGGTCTCCCAAAGGTTGTCTTTGAAGTTTTTGAAACCGCCAATCGAAACACTGTGCGCTTGTTTGGGCGGAATATAGACGGTGCTCAATTGCCAATGACTACTTGGAGTGGGCGTGTCGCTATTGGAGAATTGATTGATGTATTGGGTCACTCGGCTGTATCCCGCTTTTAGTGAGGCTGTTGGACTCAGTTTATAGCGAGCCGAAAAGCGAGGTTCGAGATTGAAGCGGCTGTCAATGATTCCGTTTGCCGTTCTTGTGCCTATACTATTGGAGGTTTCGTAGGGATAGCCTTCATCGTAGTCATACACCGTTTTTTCACCCAAATAAGCATACCAGTTTGCCCTGATTCCCCCCAACAATTGTAGCGTAGGACTGACTTTCCATTCCACATTCACAAAAGCGGCAGTCTCCACACCTTGTTCCGATTCTGTTTGCTGCTCTTTGAGGACGGTTAAATTGCCTGAAGGAATCAATTTCTGACCGGGTAAATCGTATAAGACAGCCGAAAGTCCCGCATCCAATTTTAGTTCATCGCTGGGCGTGTGGGTGATTTGTTCTTTGATTTTGAAGTAGTTGATGCCATTTTGGAGGACAGAAGCATCGTTGCCTTGAAGGTCGGTTTGTTCGTTTTTGAATTGACTTGCCGAAAGGCTCAAACGGGAATAGGTGCGTCCGTTGAAGATGCTTTTGTAAATGATTTGTCCCAAGAGGGTTTGGTAATTGAAGCCAAATTCGTTGTTGTATTCAAAGTCGTCTTGTGTGGCATAAGCCGAAAAAATCAATGTATTTTTGGGATTCAAACGGTGGGTGTAGCGAAAGTTGGCATCGTAGAAAAAGACGGAACTGCGTTTGACCTCTGGCACGTTGATTTTCTTCAAAATCCAATCCGAATAAGTAGAGCGAAAACCTGCAATGAAAGAACTTTTGTCCTTGACAATGGGCGCTTCAATGCTTATCCGACTCGCAACAGGCCCTAAACCACCCTTGATTTTGAACTCTTTGAAATTACCATCTCGCATCTCGACATTCAAAACCGAAGCCAAGCGTCCTCCAAATTGTGCGGGAATTGCGCCTTTGTAAAGTGTCACATTCTGCAATAAATCGGCATTGAAGGTGCTGTAAAATCCCAAGGCATGAGCCGAATTGAATAAGATACCTTCGTCCTGCAAAATCAAATTTTGATCAATATCGCCCCCCCGAACATTGAAGCCCGAAGCTCCTTCTCCAATCGTACTGACCCCAGGCTGCAATAATAGAACCTTGACAATATCCGCTTCCCCCAAAACGGTCGGTAACTGTTTGACGGTGATTAAATCCAATTTTTCAACTCCCGTTTGGACACTGTTTACATTGGCATCAGGGGCTTCCGCCGAAATCACCACTTCATCCAAGTTGATGCTGCTTTTGTCGAGGTCAATATCCAATTTTCCATCCCCATAGACTTGCACCTTCAATTCTTTTTCATCATAGCCCACATACTGCACCTTCAAGGAGTGTTTGCCTGTGGGCAACTGCAAGTTGTATTTTCCTTCTATGTTGGTAGTCGTTCCTTTCAACAAATCGGTCTGCAAAATACTAGCCCCGACAATCGTTTCGTTCGTTGCCGCATCTTTGATAGTTCCTCTAATAACTGCCTGACCGTTAGGGGAGAGGTTTTGAATGGTACCTACCGAAATTGTTTTATCTACCTCCGTATTGGAAGGGTTCAGTGAAGCTTCCAAGGCTTTGTAGTATTCGGCGGTGTAGGTGCTTTCGGCTACTTCTTTGGGAACAATGACGACTGCATAGCCTCGGTAAATAATGAATCCCAAGTCAGTGTTTTGCAGTAACTGCCCCAATACGATTTTCAAAGGCGTTTGCTCGAAAGTTGCGGAGGTATTGGGTAATGGAAGCACGGATGGAGGAATGAATAATTGAAGGGAATAGCGTTGGTCTAAATCTTCAAAAATGTCTTCTAAGGCTTGATTGGCGTATCGACCGTCAATAAGAAGACTGTCGAGGAATTGCGCCTTTGATGATAAACTCATCAGGAAAAGTAAGCTAAAAAACAGTAGGGTTTGAATGGTTTTTTTGGGCATTAGAATGTGTTAAAAGATGAATAAGTAAGGGTAAAAAAATAACTCCTCGTTTTCTTTTGCTAACATACCCCATCCCCTTTCAAAAGGGGAATATTGGTCGATGAGTTATTTTTTCTTTTTTACTAAGTCTGGCATAAAGATAGAAACGTCAGTGGAAAAGTGGGCTACATTTCTGCAATGAATGATGGAATCTCTACTTTGAAGAAAAGAGAATGTCAAGACAACTAATCATTCAAACTCCAACACTTCATCCTCCAATTTGCTATGTCGAAAGTTGAAAATATCTTTCACATAGTTTTGGTGAACCCTCCAGGGAGTTTCCGAACCTTGTTTAGGAAGCGTGTCGAGCGCACGTAGAACATAGCCCGAATTGAAGTCCAAAAGTGGGATTTCTGTAATTGTACTCGCATCTACCCGAGGAGTCACCTGTTTTCTACCTGTTTTCTTCATGTAATTCAACAAACGACAAACGTATTCACAGGTCAAATCCGCCTTCAATGTCCAAGAGGCATTGGTATAACCAAACACCATTGCAAAATTGGGTACATCGCTGAACATCATTCCTCTATAACAGTACAGGTCAGGGGCGTTTATAAGCTTGCCATCTACCTCCAATTGGATGCCACTAATGATTTTCATATTCAAGCCCGTAGCCGTGACAATCAAATCTGCCTCCAATTCTTGACCCGATTTCAGTTGGATTCCTTTTTCGGTGAAGGTTTCGATATGATCTGTTACTATCTCTGCTTTACCAGACTTCAAGGACTCAAACAAATCACTATCAGGAACAAGGCAAACTCTTTGATCCCAAGGATTGTATTTGGGTTTGAAGTGTTTTTCTACTTCAAAGCCTTCTCCAAGTTCTTTTTTGGCATTTTTCACAAACAATTTTCTCACAAAATTGGGTTTGCTTCGAGCCAATTTGAAGAAAGCCATACCTAACAAGATGTTTTTCCAACGAGAAATAGTATAAGCTACCTTCGAAGGAAGAACACGTCGCAAACCATTTGCGATAGCATCTTTGGAGGGAGCGGATGTGATGTAGGTAGGTGACCGCTGCAACATGGTCACTTTCTGGGCTTTTTGGGCGAGTTCAGGCACAAGAGTAACCGCCGTTGCGCCACTGCCAATGACTACCACTTTTTTGTCGGTATATTCGACATCAGAAGTCCATTTTTGGGGATGTACAATGCGCCCTTTGAAACGCTCTCTGCCTTCAAAATGTGGCGTGTACCCATTGTCGTAATCGTAATAACCACTGCACATTAACAAAAAATTGCAGCAAAATTGCACCATCTCTTGTGTATCAGTTCGCTCAATTTTTACTGTCCATTTTTGGGTTACGGAAGACCAAGTCGCAGCTTTTACCTTATGTTTGTATTGAATTTTTTGATCAAAACCACCCTCCTTTGCGGTGTCTTTGATGTACTTTAGAATGGCAGGTCCATCTGCAATCGCCTTTGCTTCTTTCCACGGACGAAAAGAATAGCCCAAGGTGTACATATCAGAATCGGAGCGAATCCCTGGATAGCGAAACAAATCCCAAGTGCCGCCCATTGCCTCTCTTGCTTCAAGGATGGTGAAGCTTCGGTCGGGGCAGTTTTTTTGGAGGTGATGTGCTGCTCCAATGCCTGAGAGTCCTGCACCCACTATGATAACATCAAAATACGGCTGTTTCATTTCAGTTGGTTTGAAAACATCAGTTAGATTTTTGAAATTTAACTGATATAGAGTTTTATGCAGATTTTATTTCTATTATTTGTTCAATATGGCGATTGCAGTGTGATGCCATAAATGCAATCCAATTTTTGCCGTTGAGCAGTCCAAAAATGAAGTGTTTAAAAGCAATTTTTTCGAGGGGTAAATCGGTCGTTGCTACAAACTCTTCAATGATAGCTCGATTGCTGCGAAAAGCAGCCAAAGCTTCTGATTTTGTTTGGAATATGCCTTGGGGTTCTAAGAAACTGGGGGCTTTTACTTTGACAGTTCGGTTCATGGCTTTTTTGGCAACTTCTTCATCTGCCTCAGTTATGGGAGGATTTTCTTCCATGTGTTTGGCTGCTTGTTTGTGGATGCCTTTTAATAGGCTTTTGTCGGTAAGCATGATATGTTCCACAAGTTCTGCCAAGGACCATCTTGTTTCGGAGGGTTTCGTTGTAAACTCTTCATCGTTGACTCCTTCCAAAGTCGCAATCAGTTTTGCTTCGCTTTCCTTTAATAAATCGCTTAGGTAAGTACGTTCGATTGTATTCAATTTCTATTGTTTTTTGTTTCCTTCAAAGGTCTTGAAAAAAAAGGACATTTTGGAGTCAAAAGGGAAAGCGAAGAGGGCTTTTTTCTGCCACTAATAGAATGAACCTCTAACAAATGGTCGAGTTGGTGAGTTCGGTTGATTATAGAGGAAAAAAACCTTGTGAATGAGTGTAGAAATATCTACTTTTAGGGTTTTAACTCTTTTGATATTAATTATGCCCAAAACTCTGTGTAAAATAATCTATTTGAGTTGGATAGGGCTGCTCCTTTTTTATTATAACATAAGCCTTGCACAATTCAATGAGACTCCTATCTCCTATGATTTTATATCGCAGGAGGAAGGGCTATCAGATGAAACGGTAACTTGTTTTTTGCAGGACAGTCGGGGTTTTATGTGGATAGGTACTAAAAATGGCTTAAATAAATACGACGCCTACAATTTTACTGTTTATCGCAAAAATGCCCAAAAGCCACAAAGTATTTCAGGAAATCATATTATAAGTCTTTTTGAAGACAATCAGGGATTTATATGGATAGGTACTGCCAAAAACGGTCTGAACCGTTACGATAGACGTTTCGATACTTTTGAAACGTTTCCCTACGAAAAAGGAATAAATAGTGCTCTGGAAGAGAATACTGTACTGGCTATTTTGCAGGACAAGCAAGGAGTGTTTTATATCGGAACAAGAAATGGTTTGAGCAAATTCAATCTCCGCAAGAGAACGTTTGAACTTATTAAAATAACTGTTATAGACCCTCTCTTTTCAGATGCGGTAACTGTCAATACATTGATGGAAGACAGCCGACAACAATTGTGGATAGGTACAGACAAGGGCTTGATTCGTTGGAGTAGAGCTAGAGATAAAATGACTCCTTTTTTGTACAATAAAGCAGAGAAAAACAGCCTAAACAGTGATACAATAAGGTGTTTGTTTGAAGCAAAAGACTCAACTATATGGATAGGTACTGCAAAGGGTGTCAATACTTTTGATTTAAGTAGTGAGACTTTTGAGAAATTTCACTTCAACCATGAAGAAGGACTCGAAGACGAAGAACATGAAGAAATTGACGAGGCAGACATAAGAGATATAGTGGCCGATAAAAAAGGCAATATATGGATTGGAACATTTGGTCATGGTTTGGTGAAAGTTAACAATAAATTGGGAGAGGTGGCGATTTACACCAATATTGCAGGGAATCAACAAAGCCTTAGAAACGATTCCATTAGTCAATTATATGTCGATAAATCAGGCTTGTTGTGGATCAGTACAAAAGGGGAGGGAATTAGCTTGGCAAATTTGACTCAAATTCATTTCAATAGATTGTATAAAGAAGCAAATGCAGTCAATACCTTATTGAGTGACACCATACGAGCAGTAATGGATGATGGAGAGTCTATTTGGATGGGGACACCAAAAGGTTTGAGCATTTATCACAAACTGACCCAAACTTTTTATAACCTAAAATACGATTCGACCAATCCGCTGAGTATCAGTGATGCTGCAATCAATGATATTTACAAAGACAAAAGTGGAAATATATGGATTGGAACGGATAAGGGTGGTTTGAACAAATGGATTCAGGGAGAGTACAAAACACCAGAAGATTATGCTTTTGAACGATATACAATTGAAACCGTAGGAACAGGATTGGCAAGTAATCGGATTTATTGCTTGGAAGAAACAAAAGACAGTTTATTGTGGATAGGCACAGACAGAGGATTGAGCGTATTGAACAGAAATCGGAGTACCTTTAGCGTTTTTACCCACAAACTGGACAATGAATCAAGCATTAATGGAGATAGCATCCGATGTTTGTACAAGAATCCTTCAGGTCAAATGATGATTGGCACCCATAAGGGATGGAATGTTTGGAGGGAGAAGACCAGTGATTTTGAGCGATTTGAACTTCCTTCCGATTCTTTGAAGTCAAAAGCAGTACAAGCCATTTTTCAAGAAAAGAATGGTTTGTTGTGGTTGGGAACAGCCAAAAATGGAATTTATGTTTTAAATGGAGAAAGGAACGTGGTGGAGACTTATACGGAAATAAATGGCCTGAAAAGTAACCACATACAGAGTTTAGAAGCAGACGAAGATGGAAATGTTTGGGCAAGTACTTCAAAGGGATTGAGTCGAATATCGGGGAGTGGAGAAGGGATAAACAAACAATCTCAAATCACAAACTTTCACGCCAAAAATTGGTTGCCAACCAATACCTTCAATAGAGGGGCATACTTTCAGAGCAAAGACCATGTTTTGTACTATGGCACAGACAAGGGTTTGATTTATTTTCATGCCGATGATGTGAAAGGGAATACTTTTGTGCCACCTGTGATTATCACACGTTTTGAATTATTTTTTGAAAATGTACCAATACAAATTGAAGAGCAGAAACCCATTATGATTTTGCTGCCCGATAGTATTTCTATGTCTTCTCCTTTACGACAGCATATTACCGAAACTCGAAGCCTAATATTGAATCACGACCAAAACGTATTGTTTTTTGAGTTTGCAGCATTGAGTTTTGTGAACAGTCAAGCCAACAAATACGAATACAAAATGGAGAATTTTGATAATTTTTGGCGGACAGCAAAAGGAAATAGAAGTGCAACGTACACCAACTTAGACCCAGGAAAATATGTATTTAGAGTCAGAGCAGCGAACAATGATGGGATTTGGAATGAGGAAGGAACTTCTATCAGCATCAAAATAGAATCACCCTTCACCCAAAAAATTGAATTTTATCTTTTGTTGATATTGGTTGGTATCGGATTGATTGTTTTATTTGTTAAATTATGGACTCGCAACTTGGAAAACAACCGTCGAGTGCTGCAACAAAAGGTGAAGGAACGGACACAAGAACTGGAGGAGCAAAAAAACGAAATACTTCAACAAGCTCTTCAACTGAAAGAAGCCAAAGAAGTAATCAGCAGTCAAAAAGACAAAGTAGAATCAGCTTATGGAGAATTGAATCAAACTCATGAAGAACTCAAATCTGCTCAGACCAAGTTGGTAGAGGCAGAAAAAATGGCCTCTCTCGGACAGCTTACCGCAGGCATCGCGCATGAAATCAACAACCCAATCAACTTTGTCAGCGGCAACATTCAACCCCTCAAAAAAGATGTTGAAGACTTGATGGAGTTACTTAGGGAGTACGATGAAATGGTCAAGAAACACGACTTAAAAGGGGAATTTGAATCAGTTGAAGCATTGAAGGAACACATAGATTTTGACTTTTTGAAGCAGGAAATTACTGATTTGTTAGCTGGAATTGAAGAAGGAGCGCAACGCACAACAGAAATAGTGAATGGTTTGAGAAGCTTTTCGAGATTGGACGAAGACGAAAAAAAATGGGCAGATTTGAACGAGAGTTTGGACAATACTTTATTGATTTTGAAAAGTCGTTTGGCGGATTCCGATATTGAAGTAATCAAGCAGTATGGGAAAGTGCCCAGAGTGATGTGCTTTCCTGCAAAGTTGAATCAAGTGTTTTTGAATTTGTTAACCAATGCTATTCAGTCTATTGAAGAGGAAGAATCACATGATGAACATGAGCATATTCTCATCCAAACTTATGAAACTGATACCCATGTTTTTGTGCGAATCAAAGATACGGGCAAGGGCATGTCAGAGGAAGTAAAAAAACGTATATTCGAGCCTTTTTTCACCACCAAAGATGTAGGACAAGGCACCGGATTGGGCATGTCTATTTCTTTTGGTATCATTGAGCAGCACAAAGGCAAAATCGAAGTCGAAAGTGAGGAAAGGAAAGGGACAACTATGACAATTGCTTTGCCCAAACAGTGATGGGTTATTGGAATACTGGCGACTATATAGCCTTGAACAAGAACAAATAATACAAAGAAAGCACACTATAATAATAAGAACAAATGAACTATCTGCAAGCAGAAAACCTTACAAAAGTATATGGCGATAAGGTACTTTTCGAAAATATTGACATAAGCATCAACAAAGGGCAAAAAATTGCGCTGATTGCCCAAAATGGAATCGGCAAAACGACTTTACTGAGGATTTTAGTGGGTTTAGACAATTCGGATGTAGGCGGTTCTGTGAGAGTGCATCGAGATGTCAAAGTAGGGTATCTGTCGCAAGACCCACAATTCGATTCTTCCTATACGGTGTTGGAAGCCATTTTTTATTCTGACAATCCAGTATTAACTGCTATTCGGGAATACGAAGCGATGTTGGTAAAGCACGAAAAAGATCCAAGTGAACAAAACTCTGAGGCATTGCAAAAGACGATTAATCAGATGCAAAACCTCAATGCCTGGGACTACGAGGCCAAAATAAAAGAAATACTTTTTCGCTTCAAAGTCTCCAAACTCGACCAGAATGTTAGTGAACTGTCTGGTGGTGAGCGCAAAAGGGTGGCAATGGCGAGGGTACTGATTGAAAATCCTGATTTGTTGGTGATGGATGAGCCTACCAATCACCTGGACATGGAAATGATTGAATGGCTCGAAAAATTTCTGAGTCAGCAAAATATGACCATCCTACTGGTAACGCACGACCGTTATTTTCTGGATAGAGTAACGGATGAAATTATAGAATTGGAGCGAGGAAGTGTGCAGATTTTTAGAGGAAACTATGAATATTACCTTGAAAAAAAGGCAGAGTTGGACTTCAATTTGGGGCAAGAAGTTGACAAGGCCAAAAAACTCATGAAACGAGAGCTGCAATGGCTTCGCACGCAACCCAAAGCAAGAACGACCAAATCAAAATCTCGCATTCAAGCCTTTGACCCTATTGAAGAAAAGGCCAAAACCAATTTAGAGCAAGAGAGTTTGGGTTTTGAAGGCATCCGAATGGCGAGAATTGGCAACAAAACGATGGAGATTCAGGACATTGACAAAGCTTATGGAGATCATGTTATCCTCAAAAACTTCAGTTATACCTTCAATCGTAGAGATCGAGTAGGCATTGTAGGCAGGAATGGTGCAGGAAAATCCACTCTGCTAAACATATTGACAGGCAAGGAGAAACCTGATGCTGGCAAAATTGTAGTCGGTAAAACGGTGGTTTTTGGTTATTATACACAAATGGGTTTGAATCTCAAAGTAGACAAAAAAGTGATTGATGTAGTGCGAGAGATTGCCGAGTTTATACCGATGGAACAAGGAAAAAGCCTGACCGCCGAACAATTGCTGTCTCATTTTCACTTTCCGTATAGCAAACACGAAAACTATGTGTCTACGCTCAGCGGAGGCGAAGAGCGCAGATTGTATTTGCTGACAGTTTTGATGCAAAATCCCAACTTCCTCATATTGGATGAGCCTACCAACGACCTTGATATTTTGACTCTCAATGTTTTGGAAGATTTTTTGCGTTTGTATGAAGGCTGTTTGGTGGTTGTTTCACATGATCGATATTTTATGGACAAGTTGGTTGACCATTTATTTGTCTTTGAAGGTGACGGAAAAATTCGGGATTATCCTGGCAATTATTCCCAATATCGAGAGTTCAAAGAGCAACAAGAAAAAGCAGCACGGATAGAACGAAAGGAGGAAAAAAAGAATGAACCTAAGCATACACCTGTTGTAGAGTCAAGATCCGATCAACCGAAAACAAAGCTTTCATATAACGAGAAAAAAGAATACCGCAAATTGGAGAAGGATATTGAAAAGTTGGAAGAGGAGAAGGCTTCTTTGGAGGATAAATTGAATGCAGGAACGGGGAGTTATGAGGAGATGCAGCAATGGGCAGAACGGATAGGGGTGATTATTGCGGAGGTGGATGAAAAGTCGGATAGGTGGTTGGAATTGAGCGAGTTTATGTAATGATAGATAGTCTATCATGATAATACTTCGTGATAATTTTATCTATGAGAGCTATGGCTTCTTGCATTTGTCACTTGAATGCAAGCTTTACTCACAAAAGATTCTCACGAGAAAAAAGTATGCACTACTAAATAACTGGAAAACCTCAAACCACTACGAACCTAACCAACTTTTTCTTGACTTGCTGTCTGATGTTTTACACTTCAATGAGTACAGGATGTTTTGGCTTGAATTTGTTGGATAAAACGGTTACAAGCTTCTGGAGGATTGGATTGTTTCATGAATTGCTCTCCAATTAAAAACCCTTGAAAACCTACTTTTTGTAATTGTTGAACCGTCAAAGGATTGGAAATACCGCTTTCCGAAATTTTGACAAAATCATTGGGAATCTCGTTCACTAAATCTATCGAGGTTTCTACATTCACTTCAAAAGTTTTCAGATTTCGATTGTTCACCCCAACCATGTCTAGGTAGGGATTGAGGTGGCTGTCGAGTTCGGCTTTGTTATGCACTTCCATCAATACTTCCAAACCAATGGATTGTGCAAGCTGTGCCAATGCCATTAACAAAGAAGGTTCTAAAGCCGCTGCAATCAGCAAAATAGCATCTGCACCAATAGCTTTTGCTTCCACAACTTGGTATTCGTCAATGATGAATTCTTTGCGTAGGAGAGGAGTCGAAACGGCTTGTCGGGCAGTAGTGAGAAAATCATTTTGCCCTCCAAAAAACTCTGTATCGGTCAAAACGGAAATAGCAGAAGCACCTGCTTGTGTATATCCTTTAGCGATTGCTTCAATGTTCACATTTTCATGAATGATGCCCTTTGAAGGAGACTTTCGTTTGATTTCTGCAATAATTCCCGATCCGTTTTGAATACTGTTTTTCATAGAATTTCCTGCTCTATTGAAGTAAGGGCTGTTTTGAAGCTCTCTAACGGTACGCTGTTTTTTAGCGTGCTTAATTTCTAATTGCTTGTGATGGAGGATTTTAGTTAGGATGTTCATTTTTTTTGTTTTTATGTTGATAATTGTGTTTATGTGTTTGGGTTGATAATCGTGTTTGTGGTTTGAAAAACTAAGTAGCCTCACTCCTGACACCTCACCCCTCTAATAAAAAAAAGGCTCACTGTGCGAACAGTGAGCCTTCTGAAAAAAGATAGACACCAAATTTACCTTGTGTTTATATATCATTCTCTACATATTCAACAAGGAGGTTCGCACGACTGTTTTTTGTCGAACGCCACCAAAAATTTGAAGTATGTAAGTTTGAAAAACGCATATTTGATATTGTCTATTGAACTACTGCAAGTATAAACCATTTTTCTGGAAAGAAAAAACTTTTTTTAGGTACGACCCCGAAATTGTTGAAAGTAAGACTGGATAAATGCGAGGTCTTCATCTGGGTTGTCGGTAGGGTAGAAAGGTTCTCTAAAAATGACGCTTTTGGAAGGGTAATCAAAAGAAACCATTAAAATAGGTACATTTGCACCTTTGGCGATGTAGTAAAAACCTGTTCTGAGTTTGGTGACTTTTTTGCGAGTACCTTCGGGAGCAATCACAGCAATAAACTGCTCGTTTTCATTGAAGTAGTTGATGATTTGTTGTACTTGATTGATGGATTTAGAGCGTATGATTGGATAGCCGCCCATCCATCGAAACCACCATCCATGTGGAGGACGAAACAATTGTTCTTTTCCAAAAAAAGCCATCCACTCCATAGACATTATTTTTCGCATCGTAATGCCAATCACAAAATCCCAAGCACTTGTATGCGGAGCTACTGCAATGACGTATTTTTTGAGATGTAACGGAAGTTCTCCTTTAACATGCCATCCCAAAACCTTGAAGTAAACAAAACGACAGAAAGCTTTTAACATAGAGCTTAGAGTTAGAGGAGTGACAGATTGAAAAAATCAAGCTTAATTTACGACAAAAAAAGCAAAAAGAAGGAGTTTGAAAACCGCAATTGTTATATTTGTGTTATACAATAACTGGGCTTTGGAAAGCAGAGAGGTAAGGTGCAATAATTTACCTTCACTTAGGATTTTACTTCTCAACTACCATCTTTTCTGTCTAAAATATTTTAATGTATAGCGGATGAACACTACCGAAACCATTCTTACTTATCGTCCTTTTCTTATTTCCATTGCCTACAAGATGTTAGGAAGTTTGGAGGATGCTCAAGATATTGTTCAAGATACCTTCTTGAAATGGTTGGGTTTAGATCATTCTAAAATTCACAATACCAAATCTTACCTTGCAAAATCTACGGTCAATCGCTGCATTAATCACCTCAATTCTGCCAAAAAAATTCCCATCACCTATATGGACAATTGGCTGCAAGATTCTTTCATTGGAAAATTTAACTTTGAATTGGACTTAAGTGAAAAGCTGGATTTTAATTATAATTTGGAAGCTGCAATTTCTCAATTGCTGCAAAAGCTAAACCCTTCTGAAAGAATTGTCTATGTTTTGAAGGAGGTGCTGAATTTTGATTATCCTGCCATTGAAGTGATTGTAGAAAAAAAGAAGGAAAACTGCCGGCAATTGTTGAGCCGAGCCAAAAAGCGAATGGAGGAAGAAAAGTCTCGTTTTCATGTGGATACTACCAAAATGACCCAATTTTATACGAAGTGTGTGGATGCCTATAAATATGGCAAAGTAGAAGGATTGATTGAAGTGTTGAAGGGGGATTTGGAGGCAGAAAGGGTTTGAGTGTTTATCTTGATTTAGTATTTATGTTTTTTTGTGGTTTGGGTATTTACAGCGTTTTACTCTCTTTTAATTTTCATTCACCCTTTATTTTTCTATTTTATAAAATTCGTATTTTTGCGAATTGAATTATATTAAACATAAGTTTCAGATTTCAATTTGTAGATAGACCAAAATTAGGCTATTTTCATTTTGACTTCTATTCTAATTTTCATTGAAATGGCTTTATACAACAAACTGGACAAAAGACTATTGAAGCAAAAACTCGCTGAAGAACCTTTTCGACGAGTTACTTTGTCGTTTTACCAATATGCCAAAATTGAAGATGTTGAGGCATTTAGAAACGATTTATACCGAAACTGGGAACAATATTCGGTTTTTGGGCGCATTTACGTGGCGACCGAAGGCATCAATGCACAATTGAGCGTACCCGAACCTCATTTTGAAGCATGGAAAAAAGATTTATACAGTATTGACTTCTTGGAGGGAGTACGCCTAAATATTGCTGTGGAAGACGATGGAAAATCTTTTTACAAGCTGAAAATCAAGATTCGCCCCAAAATTTTGGCGGATGGCTTGAACGATAAAACGTTTGATGTGACCAATAGAGGAAAACATCTAAATGCAGAGGAGTTCAACAAACTGACAGCTGACAAAGAGACGGTTATTATAGATATGCGAAATCACTATGAAAGTGAAGTCGGACATTTTGAAAATGCAATCTGCCCAGATGTAGATACCTTTCGAGATTCATTGCCGATTGTAGAGGATATATTGAAGGGAAAAGAAGAGAAAAACATTGTCATGTATTGCACAGGCGGAATTAGATGCGAAAAGGCAAGTGCATGGTTCAAACACAAGGGCTTCAAAAAGGTACATCAATTGGACGGAGGCATCATCAACTACGCTCATGAGGCAGAGGAAAAAGGCTTGGATAACAAATTCAAGGGCAAAAATTTTGTGTTTGACGACCGATTGGGCGAGCGCATTTCCAACGAAATTATCAGCGAATGTCATCAATGCGGAAAACCCTGCGATACGCACACGAACTGCGCCAATGATGCTTGTCACCTACTTTTTATTCAATGCGAAGAATGTGCGGCTCGATACGATGCTTGCTGTAGCGAGGAATGTCAAGAGACGGTTCACCTACCGATTGAGGAGCAAAAAGAACGCCGCAAGGGGCTTGAAAATGGGCAGAAGATTTATCGGAAGGGAAGGAGTAAGAGGTTGAGACCTAAGTTATATGAGGAGGGGGGGAAGTGAAGTCACTTTTTCATAAGCAATGATGTTTTCTTATTCGCAAAGTTTTTTATCATCATCATATATTTTAAAATTTTCAATATGAAGATAGGATTCACCATTTTTTTTGCTTAATTTTAAATGTTTTTTTGAGCGTTCTTCATCCCCTTTAGCCGCAAAATATTTATGTGCTTTTTTATGTATAATAACTTTGCCTTTGTCTTCCACTAAATAACGAGCAAACCCTCTAATTAAAGGTGGGACATAATATTTTTTTCTTATGTCATCATAGATTAAGAATAGGTCATTTGTCAACTTGTGAAATACTTGAGCATCGTATTCAGATTCGACAATTTCACATATCAAGCTTTCTTCAAATGGTGTATCAAAGATTGAGCTTGCAATCAAGATATTTCTTAATCTTATATCTTTTATTTCTTCTTTATATTTGCACCAGTCACAAATGATGGTTTTACAGAGTTTTTTTACAAAATCTAAGTTGCTATTGTTTACTAAGTCCTTAATGATGTTTTTAGAAAGAGGCTTGATGTCGAAAAGCTTTACAACACTTTCTATTGCTAAAGGATTAGAGGATACTTTTTCATATATGTTGTTTTCTTCAAAGTAAAGGAAACATCTTTCTCGCTTTTTTGTATCTATAATATATTCTTTACAAACTTGATTAGTATAATCCTTTGCTTCAGATCTTTTTAGACCTTCTAATAAAAACGAATCAAGTTTTTGACCTGTACCAGACACTATTCTATTAGTTTTACTTGATAGTACAATTTTAGAATTGAAATTTTTGAAATCTATTTTTTTCAGAAATTTATTGAAATCTGCACTATGCTTGATGAGATGTAATTCGTCCCAGATTAATAGTGTTTTTTTATTTTCTAAGAGTTCTTTTATCACATTATATTTAGGCTTTGTATTATCATAGTATTTTGAAATATAGTCGTTAACTTCATAGTTTCTTATTTCAGTTAGATAGAGTATTTTATCATAACGTTTTATTTGTGTGGAAGCAAACTTCTTAAGAAACTCAGTTTTTCCAACTCCTCCAATGCCTATCATATATACTATATCATTTGAAATTAATTTCAAGTCTAAATCTGTGAGTTCTTGTGAACGTCCTATAAAATATTTTTTAGGAGAAGGAAACTCATTAGGGGTTTCATGGTTAATATCTAATATCTCTTTGAAGCGATCACTCTTTATAATATTCGTTATTTCTTCTACTATATCATATGTTTTAGATTTAGGATTTTGTGAAATGGAGATTGGTTCATTGTCTTTTGGCAGTACTTGTAAATTTTTGAAAAAGCTATATTTCCAAAAACATTTATTAACTAATATAGGTATGACAATTGCTTTACCTTGTTTGTGTTTATCAGCCACTTTTTTAAACTCTTGTTCATAGCTCTCATTCTTCAGACATAACTCCAAAAAATCGACACTTATGAACAATATAATAACATGAGATTTTTCTAAATTTAATTTAATCTCTTTGTCAATAGCACTACCAGCACTTATAACATTTCTACTAAATATATCCAATTCTATGTCATCTTCTTCTTTTAAACCTCTTTTGAGAATAGCGAAATGTTTATATAATTCCTCAAAATAGTTTTTATCCTCTGGGGCATATCCAATAAAAATTTTTATTTTGGTATTACTCAACAAAATTTGGCTTTTTGATAAATATATTGGTTTTTAACTGGATTGTATTTGACTGATACACATTTACTACTTTTAGTAAATGCTATTACTATACAAAAGGTTCATTTTGTTATGGAGTTTAAATTAAGCTATTTCAGTAGCGACAAAAAAAGAGGTATTGGCTAAGAAAACCAATACCTCTTTTTTATTTCATATAAAATAAAAACACAACACTAAGAAAACAAATCCGAGATATCCACTTCCTCCTCATTTCTGGTATAAAAAATGAGTTGTTCGTCCACCACATCCACATAAATCGTGCGGTCATCGCCCACGTTCCCTTCCAAGATTTTCTTAGAAATAGGATTGGCAATTTCACGCTGAATCAATCGTTTGAGCAGACGAGCACCATATTGAAGGTCAAAGCTATTGTCGACCAACCAATAGAGGGCATCTTTGGTGATGTCCATTTTAAGTTCTTGACTTTCGAGGCGGCTGTCCAACTCACGAAGTTGAATTTTAGCAATTTTGTAGAGATCTCGACGACGCAAAGGCTTGAACAATATAATCTCGTCAATGCGATTCAAAAATTCAGGACGCAAGGATTTTTCTAAAAGCCCCATCAATTCGTCACGAGTTTTGGTGTAAGTTTCCGCCAAATTGTCTTCCTTTGTTCCTTCAAAACGCTCCATGATCAATTGTGAACCCATATTAGAGGTCATGATGATGATGGTATTTTTGAAGTTGACTACTCGTCCTTTGCTGTCGGTCAATCGTCCATCGTCCAACACTTGTAACAGCAAATT
Source organism: Bacteroidia bacterium (assembly GCA_030427245.1). Classification (GTDB taxonomy): domain Bacteria; phylum Bacteroidota; class Bacteroidia; order Chitinophagales; family UBA2359; genus JAUHXA01. Next base: position 104,891 of record JAUHXA010000013.1, read on the forward strand.
GAAGACATCGGGATGTGCTTTTTCGATTTCGTCCAATAAAATAACTGAGTAAGGTTTGTTTCGGACAGCCTCTGTTAATTGTCCACCCTCATCATAACCCGCATAGCCTGGAGGTGCGCCAATCAAACGAGAAACCGTATTGGGTTCTTGAAATTCAGACATATCAATTCGGGTCATTGCATCCTCATTGTCAAACAAGAAAGTAGCCAATGCCTTTGCCAATTCTGTTTTGCCAATCCCTGTTGTACCGATAAACACAAACGAACCAATTGGACGACGAGGGTCTTGAAGTCCTGCACGACTTCGACGAATCGCATCAGAAACGGCCTGAACAGCTTCTGGCTGTCCAACAACTTGTTTGGCAAGTTCGTCCTCCAAACGCAGTAGTTTTTGACGTTCGGTTTCCATCATTCTATTGATGGGAATACCCGTCCATTTCGACACAATGCTCGCAATATCTTCGGCATCTACTTCTTCTTTGATGATTCGGTTTTCGCCCAAATTATGAAGATCTTCCTCCAACTCAACGACTTTTGCCTCCGCATTTTTGATTTTTCCATATCGAAGCTCTGCCACACTGCCATAATTACCTTGTCTTTCAGCTTGCTCGGCTTCGAGTTTGTATTCTTCAATCGATTTTTTCTCTGTTTGAATGGCATCCACCAAATCTTTTTCACCCTTCCAAACGGACATAAATTCTTTGTGTGCTTCCTCCAAACGTGCCAATTTGCGGTTGATACCCTCCATTTTGGTTTCGTCCGCTTCCCGTTTAATTGCCTCTTTCTCAATCTCCAATTGACGGATTTTGCGCCTGATTTCGTCCAATCCCTCTGGCACAGAATCAATCTCTAAGCGAAGTTTTGCAGCCGCTTCGTCAATGAGGTCAATGGCTTTGTCTGGTAGAAAACGGTCGGTTATGTAGCGATTTGACAATTCTACTGCACTCAAAATTGCTTCATCCTTGATAATAACTTTGTGGTGCGTTTCATATCTTTCCTTCAATCCTCTCAAAATGGAAATCGCATCCTGCAAAGTCGGTTCGTCAATAATGATTTTTTGAAAGCGTCTTTCGAGCGCCTTGTCTTTTTCAAAATATTTTTGGTATTCCTTCAATGTCGTTGCGCCAATCGCCCGCAAATCACCTCTTGCCAAAGCAGGCTTCAAAATGTTAGCCGCATCCAAAGCTCCACCTTCCGTAGCACCTGCTCCTACAATCGTATGGATTTCGTCGATGAACAAAATAATTTGCCCCTCCGATTTGGCAACCTCGTTGATGATGGCCTTCAATCTTTCTTCAAATTCGCCTCGGTATTTAGAACCCGCCATCATTGCGCCCAAATCAATGGTAAAGATGGTTTTGGTTTTGAGGTTTTCGGGAACATCACCGTTCACAATTCGGTGGGCTATCCCTTCTGCAATAGCTGTCTTACCAACACCTGGCGCACCCACCAAAATTGGATTGTTTTTTGTACGTCGGGATAAAATATGTAAGACTCGACGAATTTCTTCATCTCTGCCAATCACAGGATCCAAAGCCCCTGCTTGCGCTCTTTCATTGAGGTTGATGGCGTATTTGTCTAAGACATTGTAGCGAGATTCAGCGCTGGCATCGGTGATGGTTTCCCCTTTTCGCAGTTCCTTGATAGCTTTCTCCAAGTCGTTTTGATTGACTCCTTCGCCTTTCAAAATTTTGGAGGCATCACTCTTTACTTCCAAAATCCCCAACAACAAGTGTTCAACGGAAGTAAATTCGTCTTTGTATTCTTTGGCTATGGATTGGGCTTGAAAAATAGCCTGTGTCATTTGTTGCGAAGGAAATTGCTGTGTGCTGTGTTTGACGGTGGGTAAACTGTCCAGTTTTTCTTCAATATTAGAAGACAAACGATTGACGCTCACGCCCGTTTTTTTCAAGATATAAGGTATTACATTTTCATCTATCTCTATAAGAGCCTTCAACATATGTAGAGGCTCAATCAATTGGTGTTTTTTATTGAAGGCAATGCCCTGAGCAGAGGCGATGGTTTCTTGTGATTTTATGGTGAAATTGTTAAAATTCATTTTTCATTTATTGTGTTAACGTACTTCAAAATATTAAACGCTAAATAGAATAAAAGGGTTATTTAGGTGGCTTAAAACATATCAATTTATGTGCCTCTTGCTAAAATTCTTGCCGAATAGTCCATATTGACAGATTAAAACAAAATACATAAGCCAAACTGTCAGCAACATATCCAAATATTTTTACATGACAATGTTATGTCAATAAATTGTAAAAAAAGTGACAGCAAAATGCAGATAAATATGTATTTTTGCACCCAGTATTTACCCATCTATCATTAATACCCGCAAATAACCTTAACCATTTAAGTCCCCAATACAAGTTTGTCATTTATAAAAAACAGTATTGACCAGTTGGATTTTTTTATTCAACTATTTTATTTATAGCTGTTTAAGTCCTTCTTATTAATATTTTATGTTAACAATAAATTTTCTACAAAAAAATCCTTTTTTAGTTATGAGGAAGTTACTACTAGCTTTTCTGTTAACACTCTTGGCTCCTATTTTGCTTGCGCAGAATCATGCCAATGAGTGGATTGACTATTCCAAAGACTATTATAAACTCAAAATCAACAAGGACGGTTTGTATCGAATTCCATTCAGTACCTTGTCACAAGCGGGTTTATCTAATCTAAGCGGTTCTGGTTTTAAAATGTACTACAAAGGGCAGGAAGTTCCTATCTATGTGAGTACGAATGGTTCTTTGACTGGCAATGATTACGTTGAGTTTTATGGTGAAAAAAACGATGGTGAATTTGATTCTCAAATGTTTTTGTTTGACAATCACCAACTCACAGATGAAACAAGTTTGTTCACCGATTCGATTTCCTACTACTTGGTTTGGCAAAGTGGTGGAAGTATAGAACGGTTCACGAATGTTACTAACAACATCAGCAACCCTCCAGCAAAGGAGACGTATTTTATGCACACCGATAATAGAATACACAAAAACATCTTTTATGTGGGAGAACCTGAGCGTATTGCAGGGGTCAACTACAATTTTGCAGACTTTGAGAAAGGGGAAGGTTTTGTGAGCTCTATTATTCAGGGGCAAACCACCAAGACTTACAATATGAATACGCCAGCTTTGTTTACAGGTTCTGGAGCGCCTCCTGCAAGCTTGGAAACAAAAGTGGTAGGTCAAAACAATGACTTTTTCAACTTCAAAGATCACCACATTCGTGTCAGAGTAGATGGAACGACCTACGTAGATGAAGTTTATGAAGGCCATGACACACCCATTTACAACAGTACTATATTAAGTAGCGACATCACAAGCCCTCGTACAAGTGTTGTATATGAATCAGTAGGGGATATTTTTTCTACTCCTTCTGAAGATTGGCAATCTGTTTCTTACACAAAATTGACATATCCAAGAACCTTTGACTTTTTTGAGTATAGCAGCAATACATTGGTTCCTGCCAAACAATTCTATTTTGAGCTAAATGACAACAATGACTCCTATATTGAAATCAAAAACTTTTCAGGAGGAACGGCTCCTGTATTGTACGATTTGACCAACAACAAACGCTATATTCCTACGCTCCAAAATGGAGTTTACAAAATCCGATTGCAAGCTGGCACAAATGGTAGTGTTAAGCGACAATTATATTTTGCGAATACAGACAATAGTTCTATTACGACTGTTAGTAGTTTGAAAAAAACAGAATTTACAAACTACCAAAGTATTGCCAATCAAGGAGATTATATTATGATCAGTCATTCGTCTCTACGAACAGGTTCTATTGATTGGGTACAGTCTTATGCCAATTATAGAAGCTCAGCAAATGGTGGAAATCACAAAGTCGTTTTGGCAGATATAGAAGAACTCTACGATCAGTTTGGATGGGGGATTCCTAAGCACCCTATGGCGATTCGAAATTTTATCAATTATGCCATGTCAAAGTGGTCGTCTGACCCCAAATATGTCTTCCTTATAGGAAAGTCTGTTGGATATCGTGTCACAACAACTCCTTCCACATTTAGAGCCAATTTGATTCCAACTTATGGGCATCAACCATCGGATAATATGTTGGGGGTTAGCAATGTTTTTGATTATCGCCCTCAAGTTGGGATAGGAAGAATCAGTGCCAATACTCCAACGGATGTAAAAAACTACTTCAATAAGATTCAACAATACGAAAACATTGGAGCAGAAGCGTGTACAAGAGAAGACCGACTGTGGCGAAAACATGCTTTGTTTATGGCTACGGGTGACAACACCAATCAACATACCGAATATGAAGGATTTTTAGAAGAGTACAAAGAATTGTTTGACGATGCCGTTTATTATGGAGGAAAGGTATTGGATATTCAGGCAGGTAAAAATTACAGTAATAACTTTCATACACGTCCATTCATTGAAGAAGGTGTAGCCGTTTTCACTTTCATGGGACACTCCACTGGACAGATTTGGAAAACCGATATTTTGGAGAATCCTGCTGGTTACAATCAGCCTTCCCCTCGTTTCCCAATGTTTATTTCAGGTTCTTGTTTTGTCGGAAATATACACAAGTCGACGAGTAGTAATCCTTCTATGGCAGAAACTTATGTGTTGGCCAATAACAAAGGAGCGATTGGATTCTTGGCTACGGTCTCATTTGGTTTCCCTTCTACACTCGACATTTATACGCATGAATTGTACCTTCAATTTACAGGAAACAGTGATGGAATTAACAATCATGGGAAACCGATTGGTGAATTGATTAAAAATACTTTGGAGAATATTTACATTGCTTCTCCCGCAGCTTCTTTTTATGAAGGGGTAAAGGCAACAAGTGAAGAGTTTACTTATCAAGGTGATCCCGCTTTGGTTATTGGTCACATCAAAGAAAAACCTGAATACATTATCGAAAACAGCTACCAATATAGTTTTATTGATGTTGATAATGGTTATGTAAGAAAAACAATACCAAGAGACGATGTTCAGGTTTTTAATGAAAGTGGAAATCTTCTAAGTGCAGGAGATAACTTGGTAGAAGCAGATGCAGGAGAAACGCTTACTTTTAGAATTAGAACCACAAACTTGGGTAAGGCAGTAGCAGGAAGCTATAATGTAAAAATCTCACGAAGGGTACAAGGCGGTACTGTTGCAACTACTTTGAAGGATGCTTCTTACAGTTCTGCAAAATACGAAAGTACGCATGTTATGGAAATTCCTTACCCCTCAGGTACGAATCAAAATGCAACTTATGAGTACATCGTGAAAGTAGATGCCAACAATGTGATGCAAGAAGATTGTGAAGACAACAATGAGGTTATCTTACGTGTACGATATGCACCAGACATATGCAATGAAGTAGCTGGTCAATATGAAAACCTAAGTATCATCAATACACAGTCTACCTATTGTACCTCTGATCCTGCCATACAATTGCAGGGAAGTATTAGTGGAGGAACCTTCAAAATTACTCAGATTGGAGGTCCTACTTATAATGTGAATGTTTTCCAACCTTCTCAATTAGGAGGCGGTGAGTTTATCGTTACTTATTCGGTAACGGATGCTGGTACAGGATGTGTTTTTTCTACCGAAGAATTGGTGTCAATCATTCAGCCTATAGCATCTATCGAAAGCATTGACATTTCGGAAGTGTGTGTGGGTGATCAAATTCATTTGACTGCCGCCCCTACAGATGGCGAATACGTTTGGAATTTTGGGGATGCTATCTTTACAGGTAGCAATCAAAACCCAACGCTTTCTTGGAATACACCAGGCGAAAAAACCATCACTTTGAAGGTCTCTGAGGGTGGTTGTGAGTCTGCAACGATTACACAAGTGGTTACTGTTTACCCGCAAGTATCGGATAACTTCCCAATATCTTGTGATGCGAGTGGAACTTCTATTACTTTCACTTGGGAGGCAGAAGGCGCAACGGGTTTTCAGATTTATTGGGATAATGTTTTGATTCAAAACTTACCTGCCACAGAAAACAGTTTTATTTTTACCAACCTAGAACCTGAAGAAGAAGTTACTATCAAGGTAGTTGCTATTCCTGGCGGTACTTGTGAGCAAGTTGAACAGACGTTCAGTTGTAAAGCTGCATGTGGAGGAGAAACTCCCGTAGTTCCCGAATTGTCACAACAAAGCGGTTACTGTGTTGGGCAAGCGACTATTATTCCTGCCCCTGTTGTTGGAGGTGTTTTTACTGTTTCACAGCAAGGCGGACCTACCACACAATATCAAAACCAACTAAATACATCTGTATTGACAGAAGGGATTTATTCAGTTAGTTTTGAGTATTCTGTGGAAGGTTGTACTTACACATCACAAGCATACTCGGTGACTGTGACAAACCCACAGGTTGCTATTCAAGGAAACGAATTACTTTGTGTAGGGGCTGATGAAACTGTGGTTTTGAGAGTGCCTGAAGCGTATGCTTCTTATGAATGGAATGTCGAAAATGCCAACAGTTTTGAATTGGAGGTAAGCGAAGCAGGGACATACAGTATCATTGTAACTGACCAAAATGGATGTACGGCTACTGACGAATTTGAAGTGGCTCTTGCAGTAGATCCTCAAGCTACAATTTTGACTTCACCTTCTGAGGTCACTACGATTTGTGCAGACGAAAACCTCACCTTAATTGCTCCACAAGGTTATGTGTCTTATATCTGGTCAGGAAATGCTTCTATTGAAGGAACTTTACTAATCAGTGAACCCGGTGACTATTATGTAGATTATGAAGACAACAATGGTTGTATTTGGAGATCCGAAATCAATATTACTGGACCTCAAACTCCTACTTTTGAAGCTGCTTGTAATTCAGGCGAATATATCATTGAAGCTATGGGAGACTATGAAGGTTATTTGTGGGAAGATGGTAGTACAGAACCTACTTTGGCAGTAACAAGCGGAGGTTTTTATTATGTAACCGTTACAGATGGAGCGTCTTGTACAAGTGTTGGCTTATTGAATGTATCTGATTTGCCTTTCGAAGAATTGGAAGTGAGCCTTAGCACAGGAGATGTAAATACAATTTGTGAAGGAGACGAAATTACCTTGACTCTTACAAACAGTGCTGCAACTGATGTTACATGGACAACAGGTGAAACTGGTAGTACCATTACGGTGGACAAAGCGGGTGTATATGTAGCAACAGCTACGATTGGAGGTTGCACCAAAACGATAGAGCAAGTGATTACCATCGATCCTGCAAGTCAGCCTACTGCAGCTTTTGCAGCAATTGGTGGAGATGTATGTTTAGGTGAATCCATTACCTTCAATGATGCTTCCGAAAATGTGTCTGCTTACAATTGGACTTTCACCAACGAACAATCAGGAACAATCTTCAACAGCACAGATCAAAACCCAAGTCTTACCTTTGAGGAAGCTGGTAACTATACGGTTGAGCTGACCGTAGATGCAGCTTGTGGAACCAAGCAAGCTACCGAAACTTTGGCTTCTGCTTTCAAAGTAAGCGATAACCCTGTGGTGGATATTTTGATTGAAGACATGAGTGTATGTGCAGGTGAAAGCCTCACTTTGACCGCTGACGGAGATGGAACAGAATACACTTGGGACGGAGGAGATGCTACGGGAATAGTTGCTCCAGATGTAAAAGTACAACTGACTGAAACGACAACTTATACAGTAACTGCTGTAAATGAAGCAGGTTGTGCAAAAACGGCTTCGGTAACGGTAGATGTCGAAATTTGCAATTTTGACATACCGAATGTCATTACACCAAATGGTGATAACTTCAATGATTACTGGCACATCCCACAGGTAGATATAGGCAATGAATCTATCTATGTGGAGATTTACAACCGTTGGGGACAGAAAGTATTTTCTGCTCTTAACTACAACAATGTTACGACTCGTTGGGATGGACGAAATGATGGCAATGATGATTTGCCACATGGCACTTACTACTATGTGATTGATTTGAACGATGGCACTGCACCTATGACAGGACATGTCACTATTCTTAGATAAGTTTTGGACTTTGGACAAGAGAAATAAGAGCAGAGAAGTGAGATTTAACAACTTGATAATTAACAGTACAGTTTTTTTGCAAAGATTTAAAAACACTGTTTTTGTTTAGTAAAATAAATTCCACTTCTCAAGTCTCTTCTTTTTTGTTCAGAGACTTCAATTAAGTTCTTTTCTCTTTTATTTAATAACAATTTAGATTTTAGGCAAGTAAGAGAAAACGGTTTGCCGCATTAGTGAAATGTTTAAAATAAGTTTGGCCAATTTAAATTTGTCCTTTGAATGTTCACCTGCCGATAGTCGTCTGCCTAAAGTCCATTTATAATATATTTCAAAAAAATGAAACGGATAATTACCATTATCATCGTATTGTTCTTCACCCAAGAAATGTTCGCACAGCAAGTTTATCAACTCACTCACTACATGATAAACGATTTTGCCTTCAATCCTGCGGTAGCAGGTAGCGACGAAACATTCGTAGGAAAAGCCTCTTTCCGCAAACAATGGTCGGGCATTGATGGCGCACCAACAACGGGCATGGTCAGTATGCACGGTAGTTTGAATGAAAACAAAACCGTTGGTTTAGGAGCTATTTTGTACAGTGACAATACAGGTCCTTTGGGTCGAACAGGCATCAATTTGGCGTATGCTTATCACTTACCCTTAGCAGACGAAACTTCTTTGGGGATTGGTGTAGGGGCCAATTTCTTGTCTTACAAAATCAACTTCAATGAATTGGTTGCGAGAGACGAAGGAGACCCACAATTTGCAACAGGTGACCAAACTAAAATGGGCGCAGATGCCAATTTAGGTTTGTACCTGAAAGGTGCTAATTTTTGGGCAGGATTGTCTGTCAATCAAATGTTTGCCAGCAAATTTACTTTCATAGGTGATGTAGAATCTATCGAAAACAGTCGTCACATCTTTTTGGGCGGTGGCGTTACCTTCAATGCCAGCGAAAACTTGGACATTGCTCCTTCTCTTTTGTTGAAATCTGTTGGTGGTGCGGGCGCACAGTTTGAGTTGGGCGCAAGAGCTATTGTAAACAAAAATTATTGGGCGGGTATTTCTTATCGTACCGAAGATGCACTTGCTATCCTATTGGGACTACAGTTGGACAGCAGCCTAAATTTGGCATACTCTTATGACATTACGACTTCCGATTTGAGCAATTACACGAGTGGTACGCACGAAATCACCGTAGGCTATAACTTTGATTTCTTCAATAGAAAAGGAACTCAAAGTGTGCCGAGTGATATCGAATAACGATAGATTGGTATCTTGATATGATACCAATAAAAAAAGGGTTGAATGTCATGGAGATATTCAACCCTTTTTTATTCCTTTTCTTCAAAGAAAGAAACTTAACTTTTAATATTGTATTCCTTGATTTTTCGATACAAAGTCCGTTCAGATATACCCAAATCCGTTGCTGCATCCTTGCGTTTACCTCTATGTTTTTTGAGTGCCCTTTCAATCAACTCACGTTCCATTTCTTCAATTTTGAGCGATTCTTCTACGACTTCCGCAGGATTGTAATCATCCGTAGGATTGGTATTGGAATAAGGGCGATCAAATTTTTTGACCACAATAGGGTTAGAGTCAGAAATTGTAGGATAGTTGATAGGAGAGGAGGGGCTTGGATTATAAGGCATAGGTGACTCATAGTTGTCCATTTTGGGAGGCAACATTCCAGAATTCGTAGACATTCCTCCATTTGTTCTCACCAACTGAATCATCAGACGTTTCAAATCCTGAATATCTTGCTGCATCTGCAAAATGACTTTGTAAAACACCTCTCTTTCCGACATATTTCCATATCCCTCATCCCCATATCCACCGCCACTTGACAACACAGGAAATCTGTTGAAACTCTGAGAACTAGCAGGCAAAAAGCGAATCAATTGTTCGACATCTATGATTCGTTCGGTAGAAAGGACAGTAATTTGCTCCGCAATGTTTTTGAGTTCTCGAATATTTCCCCGCCAACGGTAATCTATTAAAACTTCCTTTGCTTCTTCGGTTAACTTAATGGGACTGATACGATTGTGTTCGGCAAAATCCACTGTAAATTTGCGAAAGAGCTGGTAAATATCCTCTTTTCGCTCCCTAAGAGGTGGAATTGTTATCGGGACAGTATTGAGGCGATAATACAAATCCTCCCGAAATTTCCCTTTTCTCACTGCTTCCATCAAATCCACATTTGTTGCCGCAATGACCCGTACATCCGTCTTTTGTGGTTTTGAAGAGCCGACTTTGATAAACTCACCTGTCTCCAATACTCGCAACAATCGCTTTTGGGTTTCCATCGGCATTTCTCCGACTTCATCCAAAAATATCGTGCCGCCATTAACCGTTTCAAAATAGCCTTTTCGATTATCGGATGCACCTGTAAATGCCCCTTTTTCGTGTCCAAACAATTCCGAGTCAATCGTTCCCGAGGGAATCGCACCACAGTTGACCGCAATGAAGTCATTGTGTTTGCGCTTACTCAAACTGTGTATGACATGCGAAAATACCTCTTTCCCAACTCCACTTTCCCCCAGTATCAGAATACTTAGATCGGTCGGAGCTACTTGCATCGCTGTTTGCAGGGCATTGTTTAATCCCCTAGAATTGCCGATGATACCAAATCGTCTTTTTATTGCTTGAATGTCTTGCATGTTTATTGTTGGGTTTTGATTCTGTTGGATGGGAGAATCAAAAGTTTGTTTTTTAGAGTTGTCTGAAATAGAGTATTAGTTTTACCAAAATGAATTGATTAACCCTGAAATTATGTTAAAGTTTTGAACGCCTTATTCAATATAGTATTGTCTATTGTGGTGATTCCAATATCTTTTAAATAGTTGAATGTTTCGTCATGAAATTCTTTAGGTCTTGTGTGGTCTATTTCAGATCCTTCAGGTAGATAAATCACCATACCTTGTCTACTTCTTGTCAAAAGAACCCTATAAGTATTCTTGAGATAGTCTTTATCTATTTCCTTATTGATGTTCATCCATTTTGTTCCCTTAAATGCTTGATGTCTCCATTTATTATTTCTAAGATGAAAGTTTGCTCCCCAAGCTAAACAGGCCCAATCAATTTCTAAACCTTGTATGTCGAATTCTGTTGCTACATCTTCAAGAAAATAGGAGGAGCGGATATCTTCACTTTGATTCAAAAACCAATTAGGTGCTGAAATTTCATTTTTGACATTGATTCCTAATGGTCTTAATCTTCTAGCACCTGAAGAGCTTATTAAACCTATTCTTTCTGATCCTTTTGCCTGATTACGAAGCCACTTTTTTGCAGTATCTAAATCTCTTGTTAGACCTATAGGAAAGTCATTTTTAATCTCTTGGAATAAATCTTGTGCTTTTGATTTGTTGAGTTCTAATAGATGATAAATAAAACTTGAAAGCTTTTCAGATCTAAATGACCTTACCGATACAGAAAGATGTAATTCTTTTTCACTGAATCCATTAGATTCGATAAAGTTTTTATAAATGCTTGATTTTAGATAGTTTGTGTTTTTTACTATCAAATTAGAGTAGTATATTTTCCAATCTTTGTATTTGTGGCTAAAAGTACTTACCCATTCTTCTAGTCCTGCTTCACCTGTATTTATTTCTTGACCTCCACCAATTAGACATACAACAGTACACCAATCTTTATGCCGATTCATTACATTAATAAGAAACTCAGGCTCAGACATATCAAAATCTTCAATGCCTTTTTTGCGTTTCATAAAAGAGCTTACTTGTTTCTTTGTCCACGCTCTTTGGGCTTCGTCAAAAACAACAACCTTTTCTCTTGGAATATCCTCACTCTTCAAATATTCATCTCTAAAATGATGTATGTTCTGTATGAAAGCATTTGTTTTGCGTTCAGCATCTTTTTTCTTGAGCCTTATTCCTTCAATTTTTGCTTCCTTAATAGCATCTCTTGTTAAAGCTTCCCTTAGTACCTCAACCAAAGGTCCATTTCCTGATAAAAATACTGCATGTTCGTCTTCATCTGTTTTCATTCTTTCATTAGCAATGTTCAGACCTGCTAATGTTTTCCCTGCTCCGGGAACTCCTGTGACAAAACAAATCGATTTCTTTCTATTTATTTTTGAATATTCAATAATTCTATTCAGGCAATTGGTTGTTTTTGATAAATTTATAGCACCTGAATCGGATCGTGAAATTTCTTTTACATTATGTCCTTTATATAAAGCTTGAGCTGCCTCAACAATTGTAGGGGTAGGTTTATAAGTAGAGGTTTCCCATTTTTCAATATCTATTTTACTAATAGAGAAATCTAAAAACAAGCCTATAGTTTCTTTAATAGTTTGTTCATTACACTTAGCTACATCATCTAAAGCTTCAATTTCTTCTTTAAGATTATCCACTTGTTCTGCATTGGTTGCCACCAAAACAGGAATTAACTTTAAATGATGACTTCCTTCATGAAAATTTTTTAAATCTAAGGTGTAATCTATTACTTGTTCTATAGCATTTTTCCCATAAGTATTTGAACCTACTTTAAACTCAATAACAAATAAAGTATTATCAATGATTACAATATTATCAACTCTTTTACCCATCCTGGGAATAGCAAACTCAAAATAAATTTGACCATTTAATCCTTGTAATTGAGTTTTTAATATCTTAATTTGTTTAATCCAAGCATTCTTCTGTAAGTCTTCTAAAGTTCTATTGGTATGATTTAAACTTAGAGCACCTAAAATTGTATAATTATTTTCCGTAATAAAACCATCTATAGAATTAGAATAGTATGATCTTTTCATTCGTTATGAAATTAAATTTGTGGGTGGTACGGGTATTTTAATAGCTTCTCTTAATTTATGAAACAACCCTCCCCCTCATACTCGCCCCAGTACAACTATCAATCAACACATTCACATACTCTCCAACCCGATAATCCTTCCTCGGAAAATTCACCATTTTATTCTGATCCGTCCGTCCACACAAATCAGCATCCGAGCGTTTAGAAGGCTTCTCAATCAATACTTTAAACACTTTACCCACATCCGCTTGATTGCGCTCCAAAGAATGGATTTGCTGCAAAGCGATAATTTCCTGCAACCTGCGTTTTTTCACCTTCAAAGGAATATCATCCTCATAACGTCTTGCAGCCAAAGTGCCAGGACGTTCCGAATACATAAACATATACGCCATTTCGT
>JAUHXA010000179.1 GCA_030427245.1 Bacteroidia bacterium
ACCAATATTTTATCTGACCAAACTTCTTGTCTTTGCTCCAAATCTTGAATTACTCCTGTATAATCTTGATTGGCTAACTTGTATTGAACCTGTTGGACAAAATAGCGTCTATCTTCTTCGGGTTCAACAGGCGAGGTTGGAGGAATAGGAGCTATTCTCAAACCACCGCAAGGGGCTTCTGATGGAATACATGGCTCAGGAAGACCACAAGATTGAGTAATATCGAGATTGTTAAGATTTAATACCTCTGGTTCTTGATTCCTGTAATTTAATTCTGTCAGCGTATTAGAAGCATCCCAAATATGAAAAGGAAAAGAGCTATTCGCAGAAATATCATGCCAAGAACCTCGATAAGCCAATTTTGGAAAAAACTCCTCACACTTCCCAACCTCTGCCATATCACAATCCGAATGTAAATACCAAGCCAAAGCCGAATTGTTGTCATAATCATTGCAGTTGATGGTAAAGCCCAAGTCGGTATTGTCTTGTTCAAATTGGGTAGCTGCCACAAAATCACCATCAAATAGATTGTTGGTTACCACAAAATCCAATCCATCTTGTTCCGCTTCACTGTTGCGAATGACCAAAGCCCGTTTGAAATTAGAGGCAGCCGTATTCGTAGCAAATTGATTGTCTTGAATCGTTGTGAGAAAAGCCGATTCGGTCAATACACCATGAGTCACAAAATCATCCCCACCATTTACAGCCATTCCATCGGGAATATCATTGAATTGATTCCAAAGTATTTCAGCATTGACGGTATTGTTTAGGGTAATACCTTTGTCGATTTCTGCAAAAACATTGTTGGTAATGTTCATGGTGAGAAATGCTCCATTGCTGATTACATTTACACCATGTTCGAGTTGAAAAAACACATTCCTTTGAGCAGGACATTCCCCTCCAATTGTAAAAGCGGATTCGAAGGCAGCAATACCTGTTATATCATCCATAATGGTTTTAGGGTTAGCAGAGTTTTTAAAACTATTTCCTTCAATGGGAAAAGGAGTCGCCATTTGCCTCAAAACGATTTGGTAATAAAATACATCTGCACCCGGGAAAATATCTATCTCTGTATCGTTCTTAAAAGTACAGTTTCTGATAAAACTTTGGTTGTCATTTGTATGCAGTGTTTGCCCCATTACGACTCCCAGTAGATTGTTGTTCAAAAATACACCGTCTAATTGTATCAATCCTCCGCCAATGAGAGGTCCCATAGAACTGGCAAGCACAACCGCAATCAAATCATCACCGCCTGGTGTTTGCCCCGTTGAATAAGAAAAAAGCTGCTCTACTTCTGATTCTTCATTGGGGTAACCCACCAAAATTCCAAAGAGGGCATTTTGAATCTCACCTCCTGTCAGTTGAACCGTGCCTGGTCTGTTGCTCGAATCATCGTGATTGAGTGCAGGATTTCCAAATACCTGCATTCCCCACCAAGTTTCATTTGTTCCACAGTCGCTTGGACGAAAAACCGTATTTTCCGCCACCAATCTGCCTCCTTCCTTTACAAGTATGGTACCTGTAAAGTTCATAAACTCCACAAAAGTACCCGATTCAATGACCAACACTCCTCCTTCTTCAATAGTTATTTGCCCATCAACGGTAACAGTTTGGTCGTCCTCTGTATTTTCCCACACTTCAAATCCAGTCACTTGATAGTCTCCTTCAATGCCTAAGTCTGCCATTGTCACTTGAACTCCTATGACTTGAACACAGTCATTTGTTTGAAGTGTCAGTGTATATTCTGCGGTTTCTGTTTCTACCATTGTTATTGGAGTTACAACTGAGTTTGTACCATTCGTAAAACCAATAGGCGGTTCAGCACCTATTTCTCCGGGAGGTATTACGAATCCATTTCTTCGCCATTGCCACTCTAAGTAGGGAACATCATCAAAAGCATCATCGATATCAAGTACAATGATATTTTGAGTACATTCATCGCTTTGCACTTGAATAGTTGGTTGTTCTGAAAAACCATCTGTAAAAATGTCTTGCATATCTGGATCTAATTCACAAACATCCCTTATTCTATTTATTTGACCATTGGTGAATTGTGTTTTGCAGCTTTCTTGTGCATAAGACATATAATTATCCAAATCAGGCGTATAGATATCTTCAACACAACTATGTACATTAGTATATCCACTGTATTGACAGTTGAGCGAAGTTAAGCCAATCAAATTGATAGTGGCATGTGTATCACATACATAATCTCCTGTATCTTCACAGTCACAGTCATTTGGATCAATACAATTGCCCTCTTCGTCAAGTTCGGGTTGATTTACATCTTCGGGAACTGCATTTGGGTCGCATGAAGGGCAAGTTCCATGATGGGTATGATACAGTCCCAAACAATGCCCCATTTCATGTGTCAGATGGTGGGTATCGGTAAGCACGTTTAAACTTGAGGTACGTTTTCCCATTATCAATGACTTACCTGGAATATTCGGTGCTAAACTTTTGTAAAGACCTGTTACATGTGTAGGAAGGAAATAAACATCAATACCGTCATCATGGGCATTGGTACTTATAAGGCTACTTACATCAGCAGTTTCGTCACATCCGTCTGTTATATCAAAATCATAAATAGACAAATCTACTGGAGTAGTAAAGGGTTCTTCTGGGTGAATAAGCACATCATAACACTGAACATCAAAATAAATTCCATAGAGTTCGAAGTCCTCTTTTAGTATTTCTATGGCAGTGTAAACATCGAAAAAAGGGCGGACATTGATGCTATTTTCAGCTTCCATGACAATATGTGGGTACAAACGAATATAAATATCCCCTTCCAATGTATTGATTTTAGGCTGACCTGCAAGTAATTGCAATATATCGGGAGAGGCTTTTGTGGCACAAAATTCATTTTCTTGGGCACAAACAGTAAAATTCATTCCCATCAAAACAAACAATAAAGGGATGATTTTACTTTTTAGTATATTGCTAATCTTCAAACATAGTGGGGGGGGGCAATATATAAAATTCTCTAAAAAAAGAAAAAATACAAAAACGCTTCATAATACAAAAGATTTAAATTGGGAAATTGGGTTGAGAAAAAAAATTAAAAGCGTTTTTTTTCAGTGGTCTTAGTTGGGTTGAATGAATAAGAAAACAATCAATTACTTATCCATTGAAGGCTAAAATAAACCATAAAGCTAAATTATGCAAATATCTTTTAACAAAGAAAAGGTATTTTGTTATAGAACAAAAAGAAACAACTTCTACAAATTTCATTGAACCAAGCTTGTAGCGGCTGTACAAAGCGTGCCTTACTGAAATTTTGTCCATACCGAAAAATAATCCGATATTAGACCGT
>JAUHXA010000180.1 GCA_030427245.1 Bacteroidia bacterium
AACATAATTGACACTAATCCAATTTAAGAATAAACCGTTCAATCTGCCTTCTGTGTCGAAGGATGTGCACAATGGCATGTTCAAACAATTGTTCAAAATCGTAGGTAACTCCCCAACTGACTTTCATAGGATTCTCTTTGACCTCCTTAAAGGTGATATTCCATTTGTTGTCCAGCGTTTCGAGGGTGTAAACCAACATTTTGTCGAGTTCTTCACAAGCCGAATCGGGATTGCCAACGGGGTAGTTATTTTGGGAATCTGTCCACGAATCACCAAATTGTTTGCGGATATAGTTGGCATATCCATAGCCCGACCGAACTACATGATTCATAATCGTTTCCATAGAACGACAATCTGGGTCGTCTGTGTCGGGGTCGATTATTTTCGGATAATCACTTGGGGAAACTGTCTTTAGAACCGCTTTGAGTTCTTCGGCAGCACGTTCGTATTCATCCATGAGCGCTCCAACTGCTCCTTTGTCCCTATATTGTCTGTGCATAGTTGTTATTTTGAAAAGTTGAATCAACCGTAGTAAGCTATTTCTGGAAGTCCTTTTTTAATCTTCTTTCCGTTCTTATGCACTCCATTCGTTGCTTCAATAGGAGTTTTTACAGTCACCCGCAAAGCCCGAAGCCCCTGAACTCCTTGCAGTCTTTCCAGCTCGACATCTTCAATCTCATTTTCGATATAACCACGATGTTGAAGGTATTCCAAGTACTCACGGTATTCCAGTGCTTCTGTATCTTGCGAATAAACGATGGCTATTTTATCGGGTTGAGTTAAGCGTTCTTTAGAACCTCTAATGTAGGCTTTGTCGATTCGTTTTTTGATGATTTCGTAGCGAATATTGTAAGCTCCATCTACATCAAACTGTTTTTCGTCAATCCGAAACTGAATCGCAAGCGGCGCACTGTGTACCAACAACAAGTGTGTAGCATCCAGAGGCACAGGGAGTTTGTGTTTTAGTTTTGCAGTCAGTTGAGCTACCTCCGCAGTAGTAATCAATTGCCACAAGCGCAAGTTTTTGAGGTGAAGCGGGTCGAAATTTTGTTTTTCGGTAAGCGATTGACCGACATACATATTGTACTCCACACCGTCAGTTTTGTATTTTTCAAAATAGTGAGGAAACATTTTTTGGGCTTCGGCTTCTCGCTTGTCGATAAATTCTGCCACCTTCTCATTCATCATGGTCATACTATCTTCAAACTGCTTTCGCTTGTTGTACAGCACACCAATTTCTGGGTCGAGTGCCGCTTTGTAGGCTTCAATAGCAGATTCGGTATTCGGAATGTTTTCTTTGAAGTACTTGAAAAGGCTTTCGACTTCACGAGTCAAAAAATTGAGTATGTTGATTTCATCACCAGACCCCAAAGTTTGAGTAATACGGTCAATATGTTGGTTGATTTTGAAGCATAAGCTACTCAGAAATGGTAGGGGTTGTTTTGAAGTAGCGCTGTCCAACACATTTTTTGCCAAAGTGAGCTGTGCCACCAAGTCGTCTTGTATGGCTTGATTTCGTTTGACAGAAGAATTACGAACATCCGTAGCGCCAAATAGAGGATACACATCTTCAAATACAATGTCTTCCAAATCTCCTCCCAATCCAAGAGAGCGACGCTCCAGCATGTTCATGGCTGCTCTTGTGAATCGCCATTCTACCGAAGGGTGTAGCGAAGTATAGTTTTCCTTGATGAATGATTGGACTTGTGCATCTATTTCATCTAAGGCTCTCTCGAAGGCGATGGCAAACAAAGGGCTGATTTGACTCACATTCAGTAAGGCTTCTGTGGAAGAAAAGTCGGTGGGATTTTTGGACACCAATTCTATGACTCCTACAAACTGGTTGTCAAAGAATAAGGGAACAATGACTCCGCTTTGAATATCTTGCTCCAATAAGTTTTTTTCATAAGGTTTAAGATTGGGTTTTTTATCCAGATTTCGGAAGAAGTAAGGAGTTCTTTTTTGGATAAATTCTTGAAAAATATCTCCCATCCCCATCTGTAACGGACAGGCCATACGAGAATTGGTGGGATTGTTTTCGAGGATAAAGCTGTTGTGTCCTTCAGGATTGAAGCTCATCAATTTTTTGTAGTCTTTCTGGAAAGGTGTCAAGCCCAACCTTAAATCCGGTAAAGAAAAGAGGGATTTTAATTCCCTTTCTAAAAAATGTAAATTGTTTAAATCAGTTAATGCGTTTTTTTTCAATAGATCAAATTGGAGGTAAGACATCACCGATTGTTCGGTGACTTCTACCAAACTGAACAACATTAAACCGTGTAATTCAAAGACATCGGTAGGAATGTACTTTTTCCAAACTTCTAAATCATTGAAGTTTAGGAGGATGGTGTTGATGTCTTTTTTGCTAAGAACAGGGGCTTCTTTTACAGCGATAATCTCTGTAAATTTTGGATTGAAGTGCCCCTTATAAAATCGAAGTAAACCCGTTTTGGTATCTGTAATGGGCATCAACATAGGTTTGTCTATGTCAATATCAACATGGTAGTATTTATTTAATATGGTCGAATAAGCAGTAAGGGTTTTGAAGTACAGAGACTCCTTGCTCATCATCGTCTGTGACTTGAACTGCTCAAAATTTTCACCCATCACATCAATAAATTTGGGCGTAGCATAAATTCGCTCCAATTGATAGGGGCCAATAGCCGCCATAATTTCATCTTCTTTGATGGCATAAGGACTAACCAAACACATCAATAAGTCAATCAGTGATTTATGTTGTTCTAAAATGCTTACATCCTTAATAGGTTGTAGCAGTTCGGGAGCAGCTTCAACCCCTTTGATGATTTCATCAGCCACTACTGCAAAGGTTTGTTTGCCTTTTACAGCTACTTTTCGCCAATAGTCTATCAAAGGCTTCAAACTCATTTTGGTTTGAAAAGGAAAATCCTTTTTCCAATGCTCGTATTCCTCCTTGCTTGCAGCTATAAGTGTATCAATGTGGAAAGGGTTTTGCGTATTCATTTTGATGTGTTTTCGTTATGTTGAAGATTTAACATCAAAAGAGGAATTTTAGTTTTTAAATCTAAAAAGGCGACATAAAAGGATGTGTTCGCCTTTGTTGAGTTTTCAGGAGATACTCAAACGAAGTTAGCTTTGTGAGTAGGTGAATATTGAAGGTATGCTATTTTTCAATCCTCATCTACATACTACTGTACATGTTTAATTCAACCACAAAAGGCAGAAAGAAAACAAAAGTAAAGAACTGAAATTCAACAACGTCTTTTGTGCCCTTTTGATACTTT
>JAUHXA010000181.1 GCA_030427245.1 Bacteroidia bacterium
TGGTATTCTTGGATATTCACCTACCCAAAATTTCGGGTATTGATTTTTTGAAGATACTCCCCTCGCCTCCTCACATCATTTTGACCACCGCCTTTCCTGATTATGCATTGCAGAGTTACGAATTCAGTGTGGTAGATTATTTACTCAAACCCTTTTCTTTTCAGCGATTTGTCAAAGCCGTTTCCAAAATCCCGCCCAAAATACAGCCTTCCAATGCGCTCATTTCAAGCGAAAACACGCCATCTATTCCCGACCATTTATTCATCAAGTCGGGATACGAACACATCAAAATCAACATCCGTGATATCTTATACATTCAATCCGACACCGACTACACCGAAATTGTCCTTTCCCAAAAGAAATACATCTCCTCTGAGCCTCTCCGATATTGGGCTGAAACACTTAACCCCCAGCAATTTGTCCGAATTCACAAATCCTATATTGTCAATACTATCCAAATTGAGAAAATGATGGGCAATCAAATTTATTTGCTTGAAGACATCGTTGTGCCGATTGGAAGGGCTTATAAAGAGGATTTTGTGAAACGGTTTATTAAGTGAAACGTCCATCATTAAAACACAAATGGGAATGAGTATTTAATTCATCGTAAATTCCATCTGACCTTCAATAAATGAAGGTAAATAGGTGAACCTACTCCTATTTATAGATAACAAAAGCAAAAAACCACTGATAACTTCAATGTACTAAAAATCAATATTTTAACTAATGGTTTCAGATGGGAATATATCAAAAAAATAGTTACTAACGAGCTAACAATCTACTAAAAATGTTATGGATATTTTTCTTCAATAAGGGTATATTGTAATTGATAGCGAATTTTTTAATCCAAAAAATCAATAAGCCATGCTCAAAAAAATACAATTTTCCCTCCTATTATTATTCACTTTTGTTCAGTACAATTTTGCTTATAATACTCTGACTGTTGGAGACCCAAGAGCTAGTTGGTGGACCACACAAGGGAATATAGATGAAGCAGTACTAACTGTTCGACCAAAAGGAATTTATATGGAAATGGGATTATATCTTACTTTCTCTGCAAAGGGGACGAACTTCAATCAATATGATACATTAGAGGTCGTATTGGACTTTGAACTTCCTAAAAATGCCATGATTAATGATTCTTGGCTGTGGGTAGGTGACGATATCATCAAAGCAGAAGTGATAGATAAATGGAGTGCCTTTGGTATTTATGAGGAAATTGTCGGACGAAGACAAGATCCCTCTATTTTGGTTAAGCAATCAGACACCCAGTATCAACTAAGAATTTTTCCGATGGCAGGAGGCGACACCAGAAAAGTGAAAATATCGTATTTAGTCCCTACTTCTTGGACAGCACAGGCTGTTTCTGCTGTTTTACCAATACAACTTATCAAAGCCTCAAAAAGCAATCCCGATCTGCTTATACGTACATGGATAGAGGGGAATTGGCAAAATCCTCGAATTTCGGAAGTAAGCACTATGAATTTTACCGCTCAAAGCAATGAAGAATGGGGAAATTTCTATGAAGTAACAATTCCCAAAAACAACTCTTTTTCTTCCTTAACATTTACGCTGGATGCGCCTCTCAAAAATGGTGTTTATCTCAGTCGATTCGAGGAAAATGATGCCAATATTTACCAGTTGGCCTTTTTGCCCTCCAGTCTATTGAATAATCGCAAGCCACAAAAAATTGCGATTTTATTGGACTACCAAGATTCAAAGAGTACTACTACCAAAGAAGAAATTATCAGTTATACCAAAACATTTATACACAATAATTTAAGCCCTTCAGATCAATTCAACCTCTTTTTTTCTCACTCCCCTATTCATCAAGTAAGCGACGAATGGCTTCCCGCCGATACAGAAACCATAAACCAAACTTTTGAGGATTTGGAAAACCCTTTATCAAATTATAGCAATCTACCTTCTTTATTGGCAACAGGTATTGAGTTTATCAAAACCAAAGAACAACAGGGAAGCCTCCTTTTGATTTCTAACTCTGACCAAGTAGGTAGCGAATCAATTGCTCATGAGTTACTAAATGATTTAACCTCTTTAATATCAGACCATGAGATTCCTGTAAACATACTGGATTTTCAAAATAGAAACTTATCTTATAATTGGATTGGATGGCTAGCTTATAGAGGTAATGAATATTTCTACACCAATTTTAGTAAAATCACAGGAGGAAACTATGTGAATGTTCGCAACAATATCTCGGTTTACGAAAATTTAGTGTCTCTTTTCCAGTCCTTCTCAGCCCTCATTACTTCTTTTGATTTTCACACGACCTTAGAAAATGGTTTTTGCCATAGTCGGTTTACTCTTGGTTCTACTGAACAAGTACGCTCAATTAATCAACCCATTTTGCAGATAGGTAAATTTGAAGGTAATTTTCCTTTTGAACTAGAAATGGGGGGCGTTTTAGATTCAGAAGTTTTTTTCCAAACGCTATCTATACCAGAGGAGGATGTTTTTGAAGCAGATGGCAGGTCACAGGAAATTTGGTCGGGAAATTATCTAAACGAACTCGAAAACATTGAAACCACCAACACCATTATTCAAGAAATCATCTCTACCAGCATAGATGAAAGGGTTTTGTCACTCTATACTGCCATGCTTTGTTTAGAACCTTCTATGGGCGGGGAAATTTGCTTTGACTGTACGGACGAATCGGAGGGCGAAGTGGTTGATATCTTTGAAGAAGAATTATTAGATAGCTTATTTACCATTGAAGCCTATCCGAACCCCTTCAAAGATAAAGCTAAGATAAGTGTTAACTTGAGTAAAAATGTAAATATAAACCAACTTCAATTTGGTATCTACAACTACTTAGGACAGTTGGTACGAACTTTTGAACCTCAATCCAGACTTACAAATCGCAAGTTGGAATTTGAATGGGATGGCACTGATTCTAATAATCAAAATTTAACAAAAGGAATTTATTTCTTTATAGTCCAAACACCTACAAAAGCACATTCGTTGAAGCTTATGTATTATTAGTCCTATGAGTTAAAAAAAACGTCTTACCTAAAAGCCCTAAGGGAAAATACCTCCTTTAGGGCTTTTTTATTTTCCATACCAAAATAAGTGCTGTTGATGAGAGTTTTGTGATGATATTCTTTGTTTCTGCATCATACTGCTATACAAAACGATTTTTGAACCACAACAGTCTCAAAAGGGCACAAAAGAGATGGTTGAATTTCAGTCCTTTACTTTTGTTTTCTTTGTGCCTTTTGTGGTTGAATTAAAAATGTA
>JAUHXA010000107.1 GCA_030427245.1 Bacteroidia bacterium
GGTTTTTTTCCCTTCAATACCAACTTCCAATAATACAATCCTGCTGGAAAATCGGCTTCGGGCTGAAAATCAACCCTAATATGAGTTGTTCCTGCTTCAAATTTTTGACGGAAAACTTTCTTTTCATGGTTTTCAATGGTAAGCGTGAGGAGGCGATTTTCGGAAGTGGTAAAGTGAAAGTCAATGCCGTCTTTGCACAGTTGATTTTCAGTAGGCTGTGTGAGTTGAATGCCAATTGCATCTTCGTTTCGGTAAGCTGCTTGGGTTTCCATGAGTTTTTCATAAGCAGGAATGACGACTGCATCTGCCATCAATTGTTGTAATAAATCGTCCAAATTGTCGGAACTATCCGATAGGCTAAGTTCTGATTTTTCGGCAATATCCAAAACGGGGTGTTGCTGTATGGGATAGTCCAAGTCCGCTATCAATAGGTATAGAGACCGAACGCTGCCATTGCAGTAGTCACAGTCCAAAACATGCTCGGATAATTCCTCTGGAAGTTTTCCTACCTTTTCAATCTTCATGGCATCTGCATACAACATTTGTCCCAATTCGGTCAGATGCCCTTGTTCGTTTATGTAATTCGTTGTTTTCATTGTTTCATTACTTTACAGGTTTACGATTATTGAAGGTTGAAAGGTTTATAGAAAATTCAAATTCAATATTTCAATTCGATTTTCTACTTCACTCCAACGAAACTTTAAGTACTTTTGGGAAACTTTTTTTTGAGCTTTCTTGTTGTTCCGTCTTATTTTCTTTTTTCAATTACCATACATTTGAACCACAAAAGCACAAAAGAGGGTATCAAAAGCTTTATATATTCTTTTGATAATTTTGCCGTTCATTTTCTTTTTTTCGATTACTTTACTTTTGTGGTTCAAAAACTAAACACATCAAACCCTTTCGTAATATTCTACCACAATCCCCCGAAACCACTGATAAGCTGCCTTTCCAACCATCCTATCACTGCTGATTTTCTGCAAAAGCATCTCTAAAAAATCGTTGTCAGAAGTAGAATCGTTGTAGTCCGATAGGCTTTCGGCCATGATGCGGGCCAAAACTTTGTTTCGGTAGCGGGTAAACCATTTGCGGAGATTGATAGGGCTTGTTTCTTTTTCTTCAAAAATGCAGATATATGGATTCAGTTTTGCCCACAGGTCGGTGCTTTTGACGTGTTGGTAAGGAGCACCAAAAAAGCTTAAAAATGCCTTGATTTGTCTTGGGTTCAATTGCAGCTTTTCAGCATCTTGCTGCAATAGGAGTAGATAGTAGTTGGTTTTGAGGCAAGTTTCAAATTTGATACGGCTTTTATCGGGAAACACCTTGAGCATCAACTTCAATTGTTTGACCTGTTCTTCTCGGTCAAAAGCATCAGATATTTCTTCAAAAAGATGGTAACTCATGCCTTCTTGATTTTCGACCAATTCGGGCTTCAGTTCGTTGGCTTGTTGGCGTTTTTGACTCTCGTATAAAACTCTATGTATATCGATAAATTGATTTTCGATAACTCTTTTGAAGTAGGTACTGAACAAAGCATTGTCTTCTGCTCGGTATTGTTGGAGTTTGCCCTTTCGAATCTTCTCCAACATTTTTTGAAGGGTGATTTGCTGAACATCTGCCTCGTCGTCTGCCCTAAAATATTGACTATTGACCAAAGCAATCACGCGCATTTTGATAAATGACTGATAGCGAAGCAAAAGCTGTGGTGATTTTTGTCGCATCAAAGCTTCATCTAAGGCATCTTCACACAAGATTTGGATAGATTTGGCGAGGATAGTGAGGAAATAGACTTCCTCCTTTGCTTTTTTGCAAACCTTGGCAAGGCGATTTGGCAGCCTTTTTTTTACCTGTCCAAAAAGCGTTGCCTGCTGCAAAGATTTGGCAATTGGTTGCTCGCAAAATCTATCAACAATTTTGAAAACAATGCCTTCAAACTGAGCATAAAATTGTTGAGGCTTGTTTTGAAGTAAGGATATGGCCGTTTGACAATTCATAATAAGTGTAAATTAAAGTATTTTTTTATAAAAGTAACAAAAAAATAGGGGATATTTCAAATGGCGATTTTTCGTATCTTTGCGAACTTTTTGAAGTATTTTAATCTTTATTGTCAGAATACTTTAAATATCTCTTAACAATGGGATTTTTTTTATCCTTTTCGTTGTTAATGCTTTTTGATTCGTATTTTCATCATTATATAATTGTACTTCCATGCCAGAATCCTTGTGGTGGCTGTTGGTGTTTGTGTTCAGTTTGGTAGTATTACTGAAAGCATCCGATTTTTTTATTGATGCTGCCGAAAAAATAAGCCTCTTTTTAGGTGTCCCTCCTTTTATTATTGGTGTAACAATTGTTGCGTTAGGTACTTCTCTGCCTGAGTTGGTTTCGAGTATTATTGCAGTTTTGAACAATGCTTCCGAAATTGTGGTCAGTAATGTGGTTGGCTCCAATATTGCAAATACGCTCCTTGTGATGGGTACGATTGCAGTGATTGGGCGCAAAATGGTCTTGAAGATGAACCTCTCTACGATGGATATTGTAATGTTTTTAGGTTCTGCCTTTCTGTTATGCGTCACCGTTTATGATGGAAAATTTACTACTCTTGAAGGGATTTTTTGCATTACAGGTTTGGTAGCATATTTGTATGCTACTTTTGAGAGTGGGCGAAAAATACGAAATCTCCAAAAAGAAGATATTAACTATGTCAAGCCCAAACTCGAATGGCAGGTCATTCCGATACTCATTACAAGTGGTTTTTTCATTTACCTCGCTGCCAAATACAACATCGAATCCATCATCATTCTTTCTACTTTATTGAATATTGGTACGGATGTTATCGCTCAAAGTGCGGTAGCAATTGGTACTTCGCTCCCTGAACTGTTGGTGAGTATCAGTGCGGTCAAAAAGAATAATGCAGAGATGGCAGTGGGTAATATCTTGGGATCCAATATCTTCAATATTTTTGCAGTCATGGGAATTCCTTCCTTGATAGGCACTTTAATTATACCCAAAGAGGTCATTAACTTCAGTATTCCGATAATGATTATTGCCACAGTCTTGTATTTTTACATCATCAACAACAAACGTGTAGGTTGGTGGCAAGGCGTTTACTTATTGCTCTTTTACTTATTTTTTATCGTGAAGATTTTCTTATAGGACTGAACCTAAAGGGGTGAATGTTTGATTGCTAAAAAAATAGAAACAGCTATTTGAAATAATGGTGAAATGGGAATATTATATTTCACCATTTCACCATTTCACCATTTCACCACTCCTTAATTGCCAACAATTACCTTCCTATTCACAGCCGTTCCGTCATAGTCCAAAGACAAGAAATACATTCCTGTCGGCAAAGATTGAAGGTTGATTTCCATTAAGTTGGTGCCAACCATACCTTTTTGAGATTGCTGCAACATCAACTTTCCATCCACACTGTACAAACTCACATTTGTCCTTGCAGCCTTAATAGAATTGAAACTCACTAGAAGGAAATCCTTTGCAGGAATTGGTTTGACCACCAAAGAAGCCGCCAATAAATTTTCATCTTCAATGTCGGTAAAGACAAAAGAGTTGGAGCAACTATTTACATCACTTACATTCAGCGTAATCGTTTCCATATTCGGCAAACCTTCGATGGTAAAGGACGTATTGTGAACCGCATTATTGACCATTTCGCCAGTAGATAAAGAAACTGAATAAGCAGAACCATCAACTTCGGATGCCCCGCCTGTTATGGTAAAGCTTGCATCAACACCATCTGTTGCATTAGGAGCGTATGATACTCCATAAGCAATAGGGTTCAAGAATCGAACAGGTGTTCCAGAAGCGAGTAAGGTACAAGGGTTTTCCAAGTCAGGAGTGCCATTGCCATCTGCATCAGGACCGACAATTGCTGATACGTAGTAGCGGGTCACTGTCGAACCTGCATCGCTTGCATCAAAACGCCCTAAATTGTCTTGTGCAAATACCTGTCCAAGGGTTGTGCTTGGGCTGTCGTGCAGAATATAAGTCAGCACATCTCCCATACTCAAATTCGCACCCGAAGTGAGAATATCGGTTGTTTCTCCATCACAAATCCATTGTTCTGCTGAAGGCATCGTACCTGCATTTGCAGCACAAGCCTCACAGTTGAAGTTGGTCGTAATCGCCATAGTGCCACAATCTACTCCTTCACTTGTTGCCGTTGTATTCACTACATTGAAAGTGACAGTAGATTGGTCTCCAGGATTTGCAGTAAGCGTAACGGTTTGTCCTGCGGCATTGCCATTGATGGCAAAATCAGGACAGGTCGGAACAGCTTGCAATAAACATCCTCCATCCAACAATTCTACTTCTGCATCGGGCAAAGGATAGACCGTTACATTGACGGTTTCGGTTGAAGTACTACCATCTTCACAATATGCAGTAACGGTGTAGGTAAACACTTGTGAATCACAGCCTGTGAGTGTTTCTGAAAGGGTGATTTGTGCGCCCAATACAGGATTTGGCAAAGATGTAGAAGTCCATTCTACTCTGTCTAATTGACTATTTGGGTCGTTGATACTTGCCTCCAAAACCAGCTCATCTTCGCTACAAATACTAAAATCTACAGCCGATTTGCCTAATTCTACGATACTGCTAATGGTTGGACACTCAGGCAAAATACAACTGTAGTTTTCGGTAACGGTTGCCGAATTGCAAGCCGTTGGTGCGTTTGGATTGGAAACATTGAAGGAAACGGCTGAATTGTCCCCATCAATATTGGTGGTTACAACTGCTGTTTGTCCCGCATTGAAGCCTTCAATGACGAATTGCGGACAGGTTGGCACAGCACTAATCGTACAACCGTCTGAACTAACACTTGTAGTGGCCGAAACTTCTGGGTAATAAGTGACAATAACATCTTCACTTACCGTAAATCCATCGCTGCAAATGACTGTTGCAGTATAGGTGACGAATAAATTAGAGCATCCAGATACATTTTCAGAGACTTCAATGCTTGCGCCCGTTCCTACCACACTACCATTAGAAGTCCATTCGATTCTATCCAATTCTGAATCAGGGTCATTGATGGACACACTCAAGGAAACATTGTCGCCGCTACAAGCTTCTGTATCGTCAGAACTATTCGCAATCGTTGGACAAGATTCACAAGTTACATTACCAAACAAAGACGTAGTACAGCCAAAATCATCGCTTATAATAACAGTGTAATTGTAAGGGAAAGAAGTCAATTCATCGCCCTCTTTGTCAAAAGAATCGGCGGTTACTTGATAGCCACTGCCCGAACCTCCTGTTGCATTACTGAGGTCAATTTGAAGGGTGCCAGATGCGCCTCCCATGGCACAATCGGCTGTAATGATGACATTTTCAATCGCTCCGTAAGCATTGACGCAGTAAGAGTTGTCGGTCAAATCAAAACATACACTTGCATTGTTCAATGCGGTATTTAAACTGCTCAAACTACTTCCCAAAAAGTTAAAAGGATTCACTCCTCCGTCCGCATCGTACTTCAATCCAAATACACAATATTCGTCCGCAACGCCAACCGAAAATACGCCATCGTTGCTTACTGCTGCAATCGCATTGGTGCTTGAAATGAGTAAGTAAGCATAATCATTTGCGCCAAATCCTGAGGGAACGGAGGCAAAAGTCGGCGCAGCAAAAGCGAAAGTGCCAGTGGTTAAACATCCTTCTGTAACTGCTGGAGCAGTCAATACACCTGCATTGGGTGTACAAGCCACATCACAATTTACAGTACCCGCCAATGTCAGTTCACATCCTGCTGCGTCCGTTAAGTTTACGGTGTAAGAGTAGGGGAAACTGGTAATATTGTCACCGTCTTTGTCGGGTGAATTGGCTGCTACACTTATCGAACCGCCTCCACCAGTAGTATTGCTTAAATCCACTATTAGTGTTCCTGTTGCTCCGTCTGCCGAGCAGTCAATATCCACCAATGCGCCTTCAATTGGAGCAAGGGCTTCTAAACAGTAAGCGGCCTCATCACTCAAAGCATAACAAATTCCTGCATCATCCAAATCTCCACTCATTGAGAAAGTGGATTGTCCTACAAAGTCTGTCAAACTGATGCTTGCAGCCCCTAGTGCAGCAGCATTGTAAGCAAGTCCATAGACACAAACTTCTCCTACTTGTGTGGTCGTATAGCTGCCATTCTCACTGATGGCCTGAATGACGGAAATTGTTCCAGAACTGGTAATCAAATAGGTGTAATCAGGCGTTCCAACTGTCCCATCGGAAGGCATTTCACTAAAGCCTGTTGAAGCTGCAAAACTCCACATACCTGTAAGGTCGCTGCAAAGCATGGTTTCGCTTGGCGGATTTGGTAAACCTGCATCGGGCGCACAGCAATCGGGAGTTGCAAAACCATTGAAGTCCACACCACAATTGTCGTTTTGTCCTTCTATACTATTACTGATAGAAAGCGTGTAACTATTGAAGTTGGTGATGTTGACATTTTCAATAGTATAAGTATTGTTCATTGAATTGTAGGTGGCTGTCAATGTGCCGCTTCCATCTTCAAAAACATATTCAGCACCTTCCAGTACAGGATTGCCGCCATTGTTGGCACCACCTACTAAGCCAGTGACAACAATATCAAATACACCATCGGTCAAAGTACATACAAAGTCAATATTGTCGACTTCAATTGGGTTGGTTATGCCAATTTGAAGTCCATCGCTAACAATGCTGCACTCGTCTATCAACATCGGGGTATCTTCATATTTGTTCGCCAAAAACGGAATGATATAATAGGTTCCCGCATCCAAACCATCTGTGCAATCATGCGTAAAATTA
Source organism: Bacteroidia bacterium (assembly GCA_030427245.1). Lineage (GTDB taxonomy): Bacteria > Bacteroidota > Bacteroidia > Chitinophagales > UBA2359 > JAUHXA01. The sequence continues at coordinate 6,793 of JAUHXA010000107.1, forward strand.
TAACCACCATTTTCGCTAGCGAATGAAACAGCATCTGAGTTGATAGCTGCTTGTACACCTGCTACATCATTGCTTGGAGCTACTGCCCAAGCCAATCGGAAACTGGTACAATCATATCTTGCCCCACTGGTATTGATTTCAATCATTTCCTCACAACAGAGTAAATTGCTTGCAAGTGCATCTGGTGTACCCGCAGTAGCATTGGACAACAACGCAAAAGCCAAGTCATTGGCATTGACACTTCCAAAATTGCCGTTCACAGGAACCCAGTTGGTGAAGCCTTGACCCAATAGATCAGAGGCATCTCTAAATAGCGCTTTGTCACCTGATTGATTAGAGGTAGCATTCCAGTACCATTGCTTGTAGTCTGTAAAAGACATCTCAGGAATGACGCTGATCCAATATTTACCTGGTGTCAGCTCCAATGTTTGGTTTAGAGGTAGGTAGAAATTAGGGTTGGTAGGGTCAGTAGGAGTAATGTTGACATTCAAAACTTCATTGGGCCCAGGTTCGCCAAAGAAATCCACAGTGATGATTACTTGGACATTGTTGACTATCGCACCTGTCACTTGACTGTAAGAACCTGCTACTTGAACCGCATCAATGCTCATCCCTCCACTTGATACGATAAAATCGTCTGCCGCCTCCAATATGCTATTGTTCATATCAGTCACTAATTGAACAGGAGGGCCATTTAAATCGTCTATTTGGTTCAGTTCATCTGCCTGACAATCTGGAGCGATGTTGATTTCTTGCAGTACTTGACATCCTACAGCATCTTCAATCGTTAGAATGTAGTCACCATAAGGTAAGTCGTTGAAGTCAATTGAAGCTTCATTCCAGAGCACTGTTTGTTGTGCTTCGTTTATCAATTCAGTTGTTGGATTGGTGGTACTTACCATACTGAGGGTGTACGTTTCGGTATGGTCTGGGCTATTGGTGACAAAATCAGACAAAGGCAGACCTCCTTGAATGTTGATGGTGGTAATTTTTGGGTTCTCTGAACAATTGTCGGGTTGTACTTCCGCACTCAAAGCCACATACTGCCTAATGTAAGTACCTTCTAAACTCACTACTGCACAATCAGTATCAATTGCATTGTCGAGGCCGATGAGGATAGGAGCGATATAGTAAGTAGCACCATCTCCTTCTGCAGGCAAATTGACTGTTCCTTCGCCCGTTGCTCCCATTATGTTTGTTCCGTAGTAACCCAAAAAGTTAGAATCGTCTGCGATATTTTGGTCATTTGGAGGGTTGCCAGGCGTTACTCCTGTTTGTTGGAAAGGATCTTCGATTAGCCAATATCCCCAAGCGATGGTTTGTATCTCATCGTCATAAGTGTAAGGTCCTGTGGAGGTCATTTGAAAAGAATCTTCGGCTCCACAGACTTCAAAAGGATTATCGGCAGTCCCTACAACCGTAGAAGAACCACTTGACAACACATTTATGGCTACATCATCTGTGCAAATAAATCCATCGCAATCTGCTACTGCGGTATAGAAAACGGTTCCGCCCGTAGTGGAGGTAACATCAATAGAAAACATATCTCCTACTTCAACACCCGATACTTCCCATCTCAAAAATTCACAATCAAAGACATTGAATCCATCATTGATGGTCAACGTTACATTGTTGATAATTGGAGGAGGTCCGCCAATTACACATCCTATGTCCTCTACATAAAGTACCCATGACCCAGCCGTAGACTGTCCTATAAAGTTGCCCATTCCACTGTCGCCATTAAAGATTCCATCAAATACACCATTGGATTCTCCAGCGGTGAAACAAACATCTATGGTATTGCTTCCATCTCCATTGGGGCCGCCAAATGCTGAACCCAGCCAAAGGTTTTCGTAAGAACCATTGCTATGATCCAAACTTAAATAGGTACCACTGTTGTTTGCAACCGATATATTTACACATACTTGTATAATAGACCCCAACCCTGCTTCACTAATGGTAGTATTGACAGGAGGCGAATCAAAGATGAAAGGAACTGCATCTACCGAACTTTGGATAGGATTTGCCACACACGTTTGTAGAGTACCAGTCAAAGTAGTGGAGCCAATCGTAGCGACTGCAACGTTTCCAATGCTTCCTAAAGTAGGTGTCAACGTAACCGTATCACTAGGGCAAATGATGACATCTGTTCCTGCAAAAATACCTCCATCACAAGAAGGACAAGCATCTTCTGAAACAGTAACTGAAATGGTTTCGGTGAAAGAATCACTGCCCATTGAGTTGTTGGTAACCAACTCTACTTCAATAGTTCCACTGGTTCCTGATAGCACTTCAATAATGGGATTTCTGTTGCTAGAAGAAACAATGTCTAAAGATATATCTCCATTCAAGACCGTAAAACTCCAAGTCCATTGAGTAGGATTGTCTTCGCTGGTATCTATGAACTTGATTTTTCCATTGACATCACAAACCATTGCAGGATTGGGACCGTAGGTGAAACTTGTGATAGGGGGATCGGTAATTGGCGTACATTTTATCTCTTCCAAATCGTTTGTGCCAAAATTGGAGCGAAAACCTGTTGTCAATGTTGTTTCCATAGCTGCTTGTTGTCCCGCCGAAAACAAAATCAAACAAGCATCTGCCGAATAATCCATGTAGTTCATATACATGATGCCACCTTGAGATAAAGGAGTGCATTGGTCTCCAATAGCATTAAATCCGTTAGCAGAAGTATTGCAGGAAAACTCACTGGAACTGGTGAACTGAACTGGGGTGTCAAATATGCCATCATCTACATTACAATTCCCGTCTTCCCCCCAAGTATGAAACAAACTTAGCCAGTGTCCTACTTCGTGTGTAGCCGTTCTACCCCAGTCAAAATTGGATTGTAGAAAACAGCCCGTACATGGCCCACAATCAGGTGAAGACGATCCAAAGTTTTGGGCCCGAATCGTAATGCCATCTGTATTGGCAGCGCCATTGGGCAACTGTGCAAAACCCAATATGCTATTAGTTCCATTGGCATTGATAGAAATGGAAGGAACAATCCAAAAATTCAAGTATTCGTTTCTGTCCCAGATGGGAGAGATTTCCCAAATATCTTGAGAACCTGCTGTATTTTGATAACTTGGAGCAAAATCAGTAGGAAAACCCGCTAAGGAGCGCCGAATAATGGCTTTTTCTCCATCCGTCAAATTTTCTGGGTTGAGGGATGCACTTTGAGGGTGATCAAAGGTTGCCAAACAAAACTGAATACAAGTTCCGTCACTTGCAGCAGCAGCAATCTGAGTTGATACGTCTTTGTTACCATCTCCATCCAATCCTTCAATCAAATCTTGATTTGTACCTCCGAAGTCTGCATTCAATTGGCAAAGCTGCGATTCTATTTGTGCTTCTGATATATTTGTTGCAGGATTATTAGGATCATACAATACATGGACAACAACAGGAATGGTAATCGTACCACCAACAGCACAAGCCTCCGCTCCTTTTTCTAGTACCTTCTTATTTGCAGTTTCATGTATTTGGGATATGTGCTGCCTAATGGCGTTTTGTAAACTACCGTCCTGCTCTTGCAGAGCTTCCATAGTTGCACATCTGTGCTGAGCCATCGCAGTATGACTCAACAGAAGGGCTAATAAAAAATAAAAAGCCCGAAATGGTAAAATTATTCGCATAGTTATTGTATTTTAAAAAAAGATGTAGATTGAAGATTAAATGCTGCTATTCAAATATTTAATTCAATTTGAAATGATAGTTGGTTTTTAAGTTTGTTGGTAAAATACTTCTTCCAATGTAGTTAGGTATAGCAAATATTTTTTAGCATTCTGCTGACAGATACTATACAATACACTATTTGTTGGGAGTTTGAGGCTGCAATTTACCCAAAATAGACAGGGTTTTGGGTAAAATAAATCCTAAAAAAAAATATCTAATATTGTATAATGTATGTTGGGAATAGGGGACATTATATTTTTTATCCCTAAAATCTCCTTCATTTTTTTTCGACTAAAAAGGAATATTTACTACCTTTAAGTTTATTCGCAGTTAAAGAACTATTGTTTTTCTGCTATTCAAAAAAGCAATCCCCCACATTTTTATAACCTAGGCCAAAAATATTGTTAAATCTATGAGCAGCACTACTATTGAAGTCGCCAAATATATTCATGATTTACTATACGAATACAGTTCCGTTATTGTGCCAGATTTGGGAGCTTTTAGCACCCGAAACCAAATGGCAACTATCAATGAAGATACCCACACCATTAGTCCTCCTGTCAAGACGGTGGTATTCAATGAACGACTGAAAGTAAACGATGGTATTTTAGTTGGACACATTGCCAAAATGGAATCTATTCCTCCTTCTTTGGTCGAAGAGGCTTTGAAACAATTTGCCGCAACAACTAAAGCAACTTTACAAGCAGGAGAAGCAGTAGCTTTGGGCAGTTTGGGTACGCTTCAAGAATCCGAAAAAGGAATAGAATTTTATCCAACGGCAAACCTTAACTTCTCGCTCAATTCGTTTGGCTTTGAAACCTTAGAACTTCCTACGGTTGCAGCAACGACCCCGCCTTCAAGTAATGAAAACATTGGAGCAGCAGGAATTGGAGGTACTTCAGAGCTGGATTTTTCTTTGGACGAAGAAAAAGATTTGCCCGAAGAAGAAATTGAAGGGATTCCCAGTGAAAAACGAACGGTGTCTTCGGTTTTGGCCGAAAACGCTCAGAACCTGCCTCCTGTTATTCCACCTGAGCAACGTCGCCGCAGTGGAGGTGGATGGTTTTGGTTGTTACCACTTGTAATTCTTGGTTTATGTATTTTGTTGATTATTCAACTAAGCAAAAATGACAACAAAGACAGAATGACTGGAAATGATACAAATACAGAAGAAAGTTCAGGTTTGTGGAGTGTACCACCATTCAGTTGGTTTGCTGGTGGAGGGGACAAAAACGATGAATTGGCGGATAACAATTCCGTAAACAATAATTCAAACAGCGACAATACGGCTGATAATCAGGATGGAAATGATAATTCTAATAATGATGCAACAGGCGATGGGGATATTGTAACAGTGGATACAGACGAGGGAAATTCCGACAATACAAACTCCAACAATAACAACAATACTGATAACGGCAATTCGACAAGTGGAAACACAGGCACGAATACTGATAGCGGCAATTCGACAAGTGGAGACACAGATACGAATACTGATAACGGCAATTCGACAATTGGAGACACAGGCACGAATACTGATAGCGACAATTCGACAAGTGGAAATACAGACACGAATACTGATAATACAAATACTACAGCTAACGGTACTTCCACAAACGATAATGAAGACAGTGAAACCAATTCTTCAAATTCCGCCAACGCCACTCTCACCAATACGGCTGCATTAAATAGCATCAATATAGCCGAAGCCAAAGAAGGGGAGTACGTCACTTCCAATGCACCCAAAGGGTACTACATCATTATCGGAGCTTTCAAAAGCAAATCGAATGCCAACAAAGTCATCAATAATTTGAAAGGAAATGGTTACGAAGCTTATGCGCTTCAAACATCATCGGGATATTATAGAGTGGGGATTTATGGTTCAACAGATGGGAATATCGCCAAAGAAAGATACATAAAAGCTCGTGAAAACGAAAATTCAAAAGCTTGGATGTTGAGTTATTGATAGAAAAACATATCAATTCTAATTTGGTTTCATGTCAAATTTGTTGAATATATCAAAAATCATTACCTTCTTGTCGTATTTTCGGTGACTTAAACTGCATGTCCTTCGTCCACACAATACCCACCTAATAAGAGAAAGATGTTTTTGTGAAAAAAAGCAAAAATGTACACTTGGTAAACCATAAACTACTTTATTTATGAGCAGATTATTTTATTTAATTGGGTTGATTGTTTCTGGATTATCCTTTTTGTATTGGTTTGACTGCGAGAACTTGGATGCCTGTGAAGGTTTTGGCTTGTTTGCACAACACGCAGGGGAAGGGACGAATACTGCTAAAAAGTCGCCTCCTACGACAACCTCCACAAAAACCTATCCTGGATTCACAGTCAAAGATAACCAGATAGAGGTTGTTTCTTTAAAAGAACATTTTCGTTTTCCTGAGTCCAATGCACGTCCTACATCATTTTCTCCTCAACTACAAGAAAAAGTTGTAGATGTCATGAAAACCTACCTTCAAGAAAATCCTAATCGGCAAATTGAAGTAATTGGATATTACAGTGACCAAGAAAAAAATCCTCCCAATTCAACATTTCCAAACTTAGGTTTGGCTCGTGCAGACCATCTCAAACAACAATTGATAAATGCGGGAGTTCCTGCTCATTTAGTTATTCCTCTCGCTAAAAAAGACAATTCATTAGCATTTGAAAATAAAAGTTTACATGGAGGATTAGAAGCGGGCTTCCAACCTCGTAGTAGAGCCTCTCTGAATATCAAAGACGCAGACAATGTAGTGGCCACTTCCGCCAACAACATTTGGTTTTTGAATCCTAAAACGGAAAACAACAATGTGAACGATTTTGACAAGGAGTTTCAAAAAATAGCGGATTATCTCAAAAAGAACCCCAATCGCGAGATTGCCGTTTCGGGAAGTTATTCAGTCGGTGCCAACCAAAAATTGGGCATGGATCGAGCAAGCATCATTAAGAAAAAATTGGAGGCAATGGGAGTTCCTTCTGGAAAAATTGAAGTCATCGCCAAAGAAGATGCTTTCCTTCACGCGTCCAACGATACGGTTTATAGTCCTATCAGTTTCCTATTCAAAGTATCGGAAGCCACTGCAAAAGATTTGTTGGCCAACAAACGCCCGCTTCGTTTCAATAGCAATAGTGCCGATTTACTTCTCTCCAATGAACTGCAAAAATATCTCAATGATGTGAAAACCTATTTGCTTCAAGACACCAACAAAAATGTGTTGCTTACAGGTCATACCGACAGCGACGGAAAAGAAGAAGTGAATGAGGTATTGGGCAAAAAACGTGCAGAAGATGTAAAAAAACGATTGATCAATATGGGAATTGCAGCCAATCGTATCAGCACTACTTCAAAAGGCGAAATAGAACCTATTGCGACCAACAAAACGGCGACAGGGAAAGCACAAAATCGACGTGTAGAAATCAGTGTGCAATAGGCTTCTTCCCTTCAATAATGTAGGTTTCCATTTCCATTCTTATTAATTTTTATTTGATTACTAACTCTTTAAAGCAATATATATGTTAATTTTATTGACTCGAATCATGCACTGGGTTCCAGGTTTACTCATTGGCTTGGTGCTTCTTTGGATTTTTAGTTGGCTCTACTGCAAGATATTTTGCCAGCCCAGTACCGAAAAACGTCTTAGTGCGAAATACAAAGGAGAAATAGATGAAATCAAATCACGTTTAATGTTTTTGCAGTCTCAATACGACAAACTTCTCAAAGATAAGGAGTTAGTTGATGGTGATTTGCAAAGTTGTAGAAGTGAAAATAAGCGCATTTTGGCAGAATTAACCTTCGCCAATGAAGAGAATGAGCGCAGAAAAGATAAAATTCTTGAATTGGAGGTATTCCAAGCCAAATACGAAGAAACCAACAAAAAACATCAAGATACAGAATCCAATCTCAACAATATGCAATTGAGTTTTGGACAGTTAGAGGCAACTCACAAAGGATTGCAAAATGACCTATCTGAAAGAGACAAAGAAATTGCAGACTATCGCTCTAAGATTACTGACCTAATCCTTTACAAGGACAAATACAATGCTTTGCATCCTCGTAGTGAAAAAATGGAAGCAGAAATAAAGGAATTGAAGGCTGCTTTAGAAGCGAAAAACACCACCATTAAAGAACAAAAAAGTAATATTTTTGACTTAGGAGAGTACAAAACAAAAGCTCTGGCACTAGGTAGTGCCTTGGCTCTGGCCAATGCTGCAAAAGGTGAGCAAGAAGATGTGAATGTACAACTTCAAAGAGATTATGACCTATTAGAAGCAAAAAACAAGGAGTTGAAAGAAGACTACATAGATTGTAGCAACAGTCTGACGATGGCAGAAGCCTCCAATGAAGAACTTAGTGAGAAACTCCGAGGTAAAAATGAAAAATACGACATATTAATGGCACAAGCCACCCAGTTGCAGGAAGATTGTGCTTATTATATGAACCGCTTAGACGCAGGTGAAGAAGCCTATCAAAAATTGTCGGAAGAACTAAGAGATAAAAACAGTGTCTATGACATATTAATGGCACAAGCCACCCAATTGCAGGAGGATTCGGCTTATTATATGAACCGCTTAGACGTAGGTGAAGAAGCCTATCAAAAATTGGCAGAAGACTTACAAGACAGAAATCACAACTATGACATATTAATGGCACAGGCTCACCAATTGCAGGAAGATTGTGCTTATTATATGAACCGCTTAGACGCAGGAGAAGAATCTTATCAAGAATTGGCAGAAGACTTACGAGACCGTAACCACGATTACGATATTTTGATGGCACAAGCCACTCAATTGCAGGAGGATTCAGCATATTATCTCAATCGCTTGGATGCTGCCGAAAAAGATTACAATGAACTCAAAGCAAGTTTGCATACACAGGAACAAAATTATGGTGCAATACAATTGTTGTTGGGTGAACAAAACAATGCTTTCGATTTATTGAAGGAGCAATTCACAGGAAAAGAAAAGGACTACAATATTCTGATGGCACAAGCCACGCAACTGCAAGAAGATTCTGCCTATTACATAAACCGCTTAGGTGCTGCCGAAAAAGACTACAATGAATTGAAAGCCGAATACGAAGATAGTCAAGAGGATTATTCAAAACTGCAAGCACAAGCCACACAGCTTCAAGAAGATTGTGCTTTTTACCTCAATCGTTTGGATGCTGCCGAAGAAGAACACAATGCTTCTCAAGCAGAATACAATATCTTAATGGCACAAGCCACACAACTGCAAGAAGATTCGGCCTACTATCTTAATCGCTTAGATGCTGCCGAAAAAGACTACAATGAATTGAAGGCAGAATATGAAGAGACACAAGAGGATTATTCGAAACTTCAAGCTCAAGCCACACAGCTTCAAGAAGATTGTGCTTTTTACCTCAATCGTTTGGATGCTGCCGAAGAAGAACACAATGCTTCTCGGGCAGAATACAATACATTAATGGCACAAGCCACACAGCTTCAAGAAGATTCTGCCTATTATATAAACCGCTTAGATGCTGCCGAAAAAGACTACAATGAATTGAAGGCAGAATATGAAGAGACACAAGAGGATTATTCGAAACTTCAAGCTCAAGCGACACAGCTTC
>JAUHXA010000014.1 GCA_030427245.1 Bacteroidia bacterium
TCATCAAGTTGCTTCTGAATTTGAATCTGACGAAGCTTACGAAGCAGCACAAGGAATGTTAGATGCTATTAGAGATTTTGAGTTCGCAAATAGACCTTTTCAAAATAATTAAACAACCAAGAAAATGAAAAAAATGAACCCATTTGAAGATGCCCAAGAAAATTACAATAACCTAAAAAGGACTAAAAACGGGTTACTGTATGATCTTTTAGGTATGGAGGAAGAAAATGAAGAAGAAATGCTAAACGAGATGGACGAGCATCAAGAGGAGTCTGGAGATGTAGATTTGTGCTACAAACTCCCAAGCGGTGTTTGTATGGCGGCAGGCAGCGAGTATTGTGATTTTGAATGTCCTTTTAACTAAACCCTCTAAACCTGTCGGATTCGACAGGTTTTAATAAACAACCAAGTAAAAATTATTAAATTACTAAACCTAAAATAGATAAAAATGAAAGTACTATCAAAAGCATATAGTTGTTCGTGTAGTGATTTTGAAGGAGAAGATATTTTTTATGGAGAATCATCAAATAAAGCAAAGGCAAAGGCTTTTGATAGCTGGGATTTTATTCCGTATATCGAAATAAAAGCACGTAGAGCCAAAGACTTAGACCTTATTAAGCCTAACCCTTCTTCGCTACTCAATAATCTGACCGAATCGCAGGTCAAAAAGATGAAGCATATGACTGGGTTAAGTGTTGGTAGAAATCAGTATAGAAATTATTATACTTCTTGTAGCCCTGTTGAAGATTTAGAGATGCTGATTCCTATGGGTTTAGCAGGCAGATTCAATAAGTTCGATAGCATTGTATATTACCTAACAGATAAAGGATTAGAGGTTATTAAATCTACCGTTCCTTTGACCAGAAAAGAAGTAAACAACCAAGCAAATGAATCTATTAAAAAGAAAACATGATGCGATTATAAACGCATTAAAATCTATACCTAATTTAAGAGAAGGCAGGATAAATTTTCCTGTTCTCGCAAGTTATTATCATGATATAGTAATTTACAAAAGATTTGTTCTCGCAGTAGAATCAGCAAACAGGAGAAAGCAAATAGAAAGTTTGTCTAAAGAATGGGATTCTTTCATCCAAATGAGAGACTTGGAGGACTATCCTATGCACCATGAAAGTAGCAATTATGCTTTCTATGATATGCTTTTCAGATAATAGAACTTATCGGAAATTCATAAAGGGGCTATTGTACCGAGATAACAAAATTATCAAGGGAATTGGTAATGCGGCTCGAAACCGCATAGCTCCACTAAAGAATAAAGCACTCTGATAAAAGGCTCTGTGTGTAGCCGCAAGATAGATGCTTAGTTATCCACACGTTAAAGCGGCTTTATTCTATTTTAAATCAAATCAAATCAAATGAATAGAGCACAAAGATTTCTGATAGAAAACAATCAAGCAGATATTGTCTTAAATTCAGATAAATATCCCGATAACACCTCTCAAAATGCAGAAAAATGGATTTACTTGTCTGATTTAATGATGGTATTCTTGAAAGGAGAAACTCAATAAGACCTCCAAACACAAATCAACGAATTGAAGAAATAAAATCAACTTAATTCATGCCTAAAGGAAAAATAGACTATTCCAACGTAAAGCCTGTAAAAGCTCTCGTTGGAGGAAAGCTTTACTTCTTTCGTTCCAAATGGGAGCGGGATTTCGCCCTCTTGCTACAATGGTTTTTGGGGGCAGGATGGATAAAGTCCTGGAGATACGAACCAAAGCGGTTTCATTTTCCTGTACCCAAGCGAAACAAGAGTAGGGCTTATGTGCCAGATTTTGAGGTGACGCTAAATAATGGCAAAGTGCTTTACTACGAAGTCAAAGGACGGATGCATCCACTAAGCGGAGCGCATTTGGAGAACATGGAGAGGTTTTACCCTAAAGTTTTACTTATCGAAATCAGAGAAAAGGAAATGCAAAAAGTATGGAAATTCCTGCAAAAACTACGTACCTAAACTTAAAATAAAAATGTAAGCAATGAACTCAGAACACACGTATATTCCCGACATCACATCAGCAAAAGCAAAAGACGGCATTTCTTTAGGCTTAATGGCCTTTTTGATATTCTACAATATTGCCTTTTTGATATTTGCCATTGTTGCATATCAAAAAGGATGGGTTATCCTATGCATGAGTATGTCTGCCGTGCTAATTTTTGGATTGTTTTTGTTGGTAGCAGTCATCAAAAACAAATAACAAAAATCATTAGAGACATCACAAAGCATATTTGCAAAATTATAAAACTTGCAAACTAAAGGATTAATTAGTATTTTTGTCGTCATTGAGTTGTTGTTATAAAAAAACAGTAACTCTTAAAAGACATAGTTGAATCGAAACAGAGTTCCCCTCTGAAAATTTAATGTAAGGGGATAGGTAAAATCCGACACCTATCTATTACAGTGAATTTTCAGAGGGGATTTTTTTTTGCCCTAAACACACGTATATTATGCCAAAGAAATCAGCAAAAAAAGCTGTTACACCAGACACGAAGATGTTGGTGGACAGAATCCTATATTCCAAAAAATCCAAGTGGCGCACCTTCAAATGGCTGCAAAACGGAAACCTCAAACAACTGGATGAAGACAAAACCCAACGACTTATCAATTCCCTTTCTATCCAAGATTTTGTTGCACCATTCTATGTTTGGTTTGAAGAAAAAACAGGCACTACTTGGATACTGGATGGTTGTCACAGAGAAAAAATACTACACTTAGCCGAACTTCAAGGCAAATTCACAGCTCCTGACGAACTCACCGCTATTTACATTGATTGTAAAAGCAGAAAAGAAGCCGCCGAACTGGTGCTGGTCTATTCTGCTGTCTACGCTCAGACCACGAAGCAGGGGCTGTTTGAATTTGCTGCCGAAAACGCCATTGACATCACAGCCATTGAAAGCATTGCCGCTATTCCGATGATTGAAGCTGCCGAATTTGAAGAAGAGCATCCAGATGCTGCGGGCCTAAATTCAGAGGAACAGGAGAAGGAATTTGATGTGGAGGTACCCGAAGACCCTTTCACACAGATGGGCGACTTGTATGAGATTCATTCTTTGGAGAAAAACTTAGTACATAGAATCCTTTGTGGCGATTGTTTGGACACCAATCAACTTACCAAACTCATGAACAAAGAGGAGGCTTCTATGATATTCGTAGACCCTCCATACAATGTGAGCATCAAAAAGGACATTGGAAGCGGAAGCTCCCCAGAAGGCATTCAAAAGCACGATGAGTTTGCAATGGCGAGTGGTGAGATGAGTATTACCGAGTTTCAGCAATTCCTGTACAGTGTCTTTAGAAATCTGGCGGCTTTCTCTACGAATGGGAGCATCCATTATGCGTGTATGGACTGGAAGCATGTCTATGAAATAATCACTGCAGGACAGCGAGCCTACACCGAACTAAAAAACATCTGCGTGTGGGCAAAAAACAACGGAGGCATGGGGACTTTTTATCGCTCTCAACACGAGTTGATATTTGTCTTCAAAAATGGTCAAGGCAAACACATCAATAACTTCAAACTTGGACAAACAGGAAGGTACCGCACTAATATTTGGGAGTATCCGATTATGACCAGTTTTGGCAGAAAGAAAACCGAATCAGTGAGCGGGAAGGAATCAAAGCTCCACCCTACACCCAAACCTGTGGCAATGGTGTACGACTGTTGTTTGGACTGCTCTCACGAGAAGGACATCGTGATGGATACTTTTCTTGGAAGTGGGACAACACTTATCGCTTGCGAACAAGCACTTCGACAATGCAGGGCCACCGAAATCGCTCCAAAGTATGTAGACGTATCCGTAGCAAGATACATGTCCTATCAAATCCAACAATCAAAGAAATATAAAGTCCTTCGCAATGGTGTAGAACTCACTGATGAGGAAATGAATGGGTTGCTCAATATAATCAGAGGGTAAAATGACAGGCAAAATATTAGTGGACAGAATCTTGTATTCAAAAAAAGCCAAGTGGAGGAAATTTAAATGGCTTCAAAATGGCAACTTGAAAGAATTATCTGATGAAAGGACTACTCAGCTAATCGCTTCTATGAATCAACAGGATTTTGTAGCGCCTTTTTATGTGTGGCTCGAAAAACCAACAGGGATTACATGGATTTTAGACGGCTGCCATAGGGAGAAGATATTGCACCTGGCAGAATCCAAAGAGGTGTTTACTGCTCCTGATGAATTGACAGCTATTTATATTGACTGCAAAAGTAAAAAGGAAGCTGCCGAATTGGTTTTGATATATTCTTCGGTGTATGCTCAGACTACCAGACAGGGATTAGAAGATTTTGCTGCAGAAAATGCGATTGATATGACGGCAATAGAGGCCATCGCTCCTATTCCTTTTGTAGAGGTGTTTTTGCTTGACAACGAAGAGGAGACCGAAAAAGAAGTAAAGGAGGATGGTTTTGAAGACAGTAAAACAGCAGAGCACACCCAAGCGATTACCGTCTCAGGAGATATTTATGAAATAAGGAGTGAAGGCTTGGTGCATCGTCTAATTTGTGGAGATAGCAGGAGCGTGGAGCTTGTCTCTCGATTGATGAATGGGCAAAAGGCTTTCTTATCGTTTACTTCGCCTCCATACAATGTTGGCGAAAATCCTCGTATGATTCAGCAAGGAAGAGAATCTTTCTATGAAGGGTTTTCTGACAATAAAGACAAGGATGAGTACCTGCATTTTTTGATTGACTATACCAACAATACGCTAAAGTTCTCCGAATATTCCTTCAATAATATTCAGATGGTAGCAGGCAACAAACTGGCATTGATAGAATATCAACATCATTTCAGAAAGCAATTTGTGGATGTGATGGTTTGGGACAAAGGCTCAACACAGCCTGCAATGGCAGAATATGTTTTGAATTCTCGCTTTGAATTTATTTTCATCTTCAAAGAAAACTTACTGCCTTCTCGCAGCATCCGGGGGAAATACTTTAGAGGTACGATTCCCAACGTCTACAATGGACCTCAACAATTCGGAAACAAATTCCATAAAATAAATGCAGCCACCTTTCCTGTTCACTTACCAGCGCATATTTTTGAAAGTTTTGTAGAGCGGGGAAGTGTCGTTTTGGACTTATTTATGGGAACAGGAACGTCTATTATTGCGGCTGACCAAATAGGGGTTCATTGTTATGGCTCGGAGTTAAGTCCTTTTTCTTGTGACATAACGATTGCAAGATACCTCAAGTACAAACGTGAGGAGCTTCATTCCTTCGAGGTATGCAAAAACGGTAAGTTGTTAGGGCTTGAAGAGTTGGATGAGTACATCGAAAACGTTTTCACATAACAATAATATAAAATCATATTTGCTTTTTTGGGTTTTCCTGCTCGTTTGCATCCTCTTTTTTGTCCATCATAGAGCGTAATATCAAAAGGCTTGTAGTTATGTCTATCACATTAGAAAGTAAATTTAATAGCTCGCTTATTGATTCCAACATGTTGCTGTTTAATTATTTAGTTAAAAGGTTCAAATTGTCAAAACTTAAATTCAAGTCTTGGTTATTTTAGTTCTTTGGCTAAATTATCGCAAAAAACAAGGCGAGTCGGGGCTAATGATAGACCATAACAATTGTTTTTGAGACAGCTAATAAATATTAAATCATATTTGCAGTACATTTAAATTTGTTTTGCAAAGTGGAAAGCATTATCTTTGAAGTCCAGACAATTGACATCCTAAGCTGTTTTTTACGGTTGTCACCACAAAAAGGCAGAAGGGTTTTTGCCTTCTGCCTTTTATTTTTACACGTATATTTTTTGATGAAAAATCCCCCAACAATAGATTCATCTGCAACGCCTATGCTTAAAATCCGTATGCTCAAAGAGGAGCATGTAGATTGGCGCACGCTCCACTGGTTGCAATCCGAAAACACCAAAACACAAATTGATATTGAAAAGCTGATTGAGTCCATTGTTCAAAATGGACTTATTAGAGGCTTTAGGGTATGGGAAGACGAAGAAGGTGTGCAGTGGATTTTGGATGGGCATCACTTAAAAAGAGCTTTAGAGGAAATTGAAAGCAGAGACTTGCTATCTATTCCTGATCAGCTCCCTGCTCATTTTATAGAATGTGAGAACAAAAAGGAAGCAGCAAAGTTGGTAGTTGTTTTTTCGGCTACTTATGCGAAGTTTTCAGCTACTGGATTGATGGAGCATTTGATGAACTACGAAATAGAAGTAGCAGATGTAGCTGCGGTTGTTCATCTTGAAGCTTTTGATGTATCAGAAGTAGAAGCTTTGGCGGCTCATGAAGGTCAGTCTTTTGATGAGGTGATTACTGCAGAAGCTCAAGAAGACGATATGTCACAGTCGGCCATGCCCAAATTTGCTATCACAGTGTTGGGGGACTTGTACGAACTCAAAAGCACCACAAAGGATTTGATTCATCGGGTGTATTGTGCAGATTCTACGGAGTATGACTCTATTGATAAACTAATGGATGGAGAGTTGGCGGAATTGTTGTTCTCCTCTCCTCCTTATAGCAATAGCAAAGATTTTTCGGTAGATGAAATAGCTGATTTTATTACTTCTTTTTTGCCAATAGCGCAGTTTCTGGCTATTCATTTGCCTATCAAGAAGGATAAAAAAGGGATTGACCCTTATTGGGGTGCATACGTTGATAAGGCGAAGGATTGTAATTATCAGTTGTTGGCATGGAATATCTGGAATAAGGCAGAGCCTGGAGACGCTTCTGCAAAGAAAGCTATCTTCCCGATTATTCATGATTTTATACTTGTGTTTGGTAAAGAGGCGAAGGAGCTTGTTAAGGTTGGGAAGTTATCCGATTCGGTGTTTACCTTACCTTATAAATCTCAAAAGGCTTTTGGTAAAAAGGTTACTGATATTCTGCCTGTCGAATTACCGTATGAGTATATTATTGCCATGACCAACAAAGGAGATATTGTAGCAGATCCATTTGTCGGGAGCGGCTCTACTATCATTGCTTGCGAACAGGCAGCGAGAGCGTGTTATGCTCAAGACATCAACCCAAGTTGCGTTGATATTTCTGTGGCCAGATATATCAAGTTTATGAGGGACGCAAAGGAGGCATTTGAGGTTTGGCGCAATGGAGAGAAGTTGAAGGATAAGGAACTGGATGATTATGTAGCAAATGCGTTTAGTTCTTAAAATAAAGACATCAGTTTGTAATAAATATTTTTCACCAAAAACTTTACACAACAAATGAAGTATTTACAATCAAGGTTCAGTCTTTTGTTTGTACTCCTTTTGGTTTTGCTGACATTTGTCGGCTGTCAGAAGGATGTTATTCATCCAATTGCTGAACCTGAAACAGGTGTGGACTTAAACGCCCAGAAAACAAGCACAGAAGAACAATTTGATTTTATCTTTTTCCCCACATTTGAATTCAATCAAACAGAGGAGGGTTTAAGCGTGACGTTTGTCGACCGCAGTAATGCCACTGGAATCATAACGGATGGATGCGGAGTAGGAACTTATGTTACGGCCATCTTTATCCCTAAAGAAGAATCCGAGCCAATTACACACGATTGGTCTCCTTTTATTCTGGAAGGGAATGATGATGATGTAGGAGGTACTTATATCGCAATTAATAAAAGCGAGCACTTATTCAAAGATTCAAAAGAGTGGAAGTCGGTGGTGCTTCATATTGGAGCATTTGCACAGGAATGTCTCCTTATCCCTACCGAATCTGCCATCGGTATAAGGTATGGAGGTAATGATCAACTGCTTGCATACAACTGTCAACCTATCTATGAAGGCGGTCCAAAATATTGCAATGGAGACCCCATTGCGCTTACTCTCCAATGGGAAGATATGTCGATTGGAGGGTTGAAGCAAGATATTGAAGTATTGAATCCTCACCGTATCAAAACGGTCAAGTTGATTAATTGATGAATGATTGAAGGTTAGGTTAGTAAAGGGAATTAAAGGCGGCTTGCGACACTTTGTTTCAAGCCGTTTTTTTGGACTTTGCGCTGTTTAGTTACTAAACAAAAAAAATATTTTCATGTTTGACGAAAGTTTTAAAAAGAAGCATCCTAAACCAATTCCGATTGGAAAGCAAGAATATGCCTATCAAATGGAAAGTGTGTTTTTTGATTTTACTGAGATGCACGAAAAAATGCTCATTGATGCTTCCCCGCCTGATAGAGGTGGAAAAGAACCTTATCCGAATGAGGAAAAACAAGAAATTAAAAAATATGAGTTTGAAATGAGGCGTAGTTATAATGGGATTGAAATTACTTTGAAGAAAATCTACAAAGATGGCAGAATCGGGGTTGTGACTACTTTTGTGAGCTTTTCTCAATTTGTCAATAGGTTGTTTGAAAATCATTCAGCGAGTTCTTGGCTTCATGAAGCCCCAAAGCAAATGTTTAAATGATAAATTATAATAACCATTAAGGATGCTTGAAGTCTATATCATCACCAATGACCGCATAACGGTTCAGCACCCCATCAAACCAGCCCGACACTACGAATTTACCCGATGGTGGACAATGGCAAGGTTCAAGGATGTTTTGAATGTAAGTTATCAAGTAGTCACTAATTGGAAGTTGAGAGGGAAAATTGCGGTGACTGAAATAAATATAGAGCATTTAGGGATAAAGGTAAATCTTGTAGATACAGCGTTTTCGGATTTACTTGATGATTGCCACAGGAAAACGATACAAAAAGAAATAAATACTTGTTTAGTAACTAAACGGCTAAATGGCATAGCCCAAATAAGCAATATTTGTTTAGCTACTAAACAGGCTGAAAATAACCAATAAAATGAGCCGAAGGTCAAAATTACAAGTACGGCAAGATACGATTACTGCATACGAGATGCGGTTACAAGGGTATTCATTTGAAGATATAGCAGGTGTTTTGAATGCGCTCTATCACTATACTGCTATTAACATAAATTTGGCTACTATTAAGGGCCAAGTTTCCAAGTATGAAAAGGAGATTCAAGAACGGCCTCTTGGTACTTTATCAGAGGAGGTGAATTATATGGTGAGTCATTATCAGATGCTGATAAAACAAGCTTATAAAGAGATTGAAAAAATAGAGGACAAAGGAACGTCTCAAACACGAGTGGTGTCAGATATCAAGGTGAAAGATGGCGCTCGAAAGGCTATCCCAAAGCAACAGATTGACGATATTAATAAATCCCCTAACGAGAAACTGCAATGGTATAAGTATATAAAGTCTTGTGTGGATGCTATTTGTAAGATAAAAGGCTTAATCAGTACTGCTGCTCAATTAAATATTATTCAGCAATTCAACCAACAGAATATCCAGGAGGATGGAAAGGGGGATGGATGGTTTGAAGTGCTGCCATTTGAGAAACAAGCCGCTTTAGTGGAATTGATTCAAAGTGAAGACGATGGAGATTACACAAAAATACTTCTTGGAGATTCGTAAGCATCATGAACACACCTCCCAAAAAAAGAGTAAGCTCGGATGCGCTTCTTGACTTCAAGATTGAGTGTTATAAGCGTAAAAGATTTGACTTACTGCAATTAACGCCTAAGCAAATCCAAGCGATGGAAATGCTCAATACGCATTTGATTGAGGCTTGTGTATTTGGAGGGGGTGCAGGGGGAGGTAAATCTTGGCTTGGGTGTGAGTGGATTCTTTGGAATTGCTTGGCTTTTCCTGGCACTAAGTGGTTTATTGGAAGAAAGGAACTCAAGAGGCTAAAAGAAACCACTGTAAGGACTTTTATAAGGGTATGTGGTAAGCATAGGTTAAGGAATGGATACCACTACAAATATAGCCCATCCATCTCCTCAACCATTTATTTCCGCAATCCCAACCCAAACGAGTACGCTAAAGATGTATGGGAAGGGGGTAGCCTTGTTGACCTCAAAGATTTAAAATTCATGCCTTCAGACCCACTGTATGAAGACTTGGGGAGTACGGAATACACAGGAGGGTTTATTGAGGAAGCAGGAGAGGTTCCAGAGGGTGCTTTTGATGTCTTGAATACTCGTACTGGAAGGATGCTCAATGACCACTACCATCTAAACGGGACGATACTCCTAACCTGTAATCCCAAAAAGAACTTTCTTTACAGAGATTTTTACAGACCCTGGAAGAAAGGCGAATTGCCCGAAAGATATGCGTTTATTCAATCTTTAGTGGGGGATAATGATAAAGGGGAAAGTAGTTATGCCAAGAAACTGGATGATATCAAAGACCCTCTTAAAAAAAGAAGACTTAGAGACGGTGATTGGGAGTATGATTTGGACGAAACGGTATTGTTCGATTATGATTCTCTGACCAATATGTTTACCAATACCTATGTGCCAGAAGGGGTCAGCTACATCACTGCAGATATTGCTCGAATGGGTAGCGATAGAATTGTTGTGTTGGTATGGAAAGGGTTTAAAGTAGTTGATATTTATGTGGGGCAGAAAATGCCTATTGATGAAACAGCCAACCTAATCAAACGTTTGGCTAAAAAATACAAGGTCCCGATGAGTCGGGTGATTGCAGATGAAGATGGCGTTGGAGGAGGTGTGGTAGACATCTTAAAATGTAAGGGGTTTGTCAATGGAGGCAAAGTATTGAATGGAGAGAATTACGCTAATCTAAAGACACAATGTGCCTACAAATTGGCTGCCAAAATCAATAACAATGAATTCTATGTTGATTTGGGCGCAAAAGCAGGAAGCTCTCTGGAAACGGAAATCATAGAGGAGTTAAGTGTTGTAAAACGAGATAAAATTGATTCAGACGGAAAGCTGCATATCAACAAAAAAGAAGAGCAAAAGATGATGTTGGCAAGCACAGACAAAGGTAAGCGTTCACCAGATTTAGCAGATGCTTTTTTGCCTCGTATGGTCCCAGAATTAAAAAACGAAGAGACATCAAGCAGGGAAGTTTCTTTTGAAGAAGAAAGCCCTCAAACGACCACTACTCTCCCCATTACCGAAGAAATCACACTTGAAGACGGCAGTAAGATTATCACCAGAGGAGGCATGAGGTATATTATTGAATAAGTTCAAAGAAAAATTTTTAAGTCTTAAAAATAATTATTAAATTTACGCCACAACACGTATATTATGCCTACCCAATCAGCAATAAAAGTCCCCTTGGAAGAGGTCTTTTTGACCAATTTCCCCAATGCAACAGCCATGAATCTCTCCTTATTCATGGTCACCAACCAACGCACAAATAAATTAACACCTGATGATATACCTGCTTTGGCGAGTCTGATACAGTCCGTCAACTTTGGCGTGAAGGTCTACAAAGTGCAGGACAAGACCCCCGCTCCAGGGCAAAGGGTTTTGGTCAAAACGACCACAGGGTATGTATTTACTGCGGTGTATGACCTCAAGGACAACAAACCGTATTGGGATGTTCACGCCAATGTCGGAAAAAGCAAATTGGGAGAGGTGGAGTTTTGGATACCGATTGAAGACGCTATGTTCCCTGTCGCTTCCAAAGAAAAGCGCCAGATGGTAATGCCCATCACTATGGGGAACAATGGGAAGCCTTCAAATGTCTCCTCCTCTTCCATTTCTTCCGAAGCTCACCTTCGAAAACTCATCGAACAAGACTCTTTCACTTATCCAGTAGTTTTGTTTAAATACAAGCCCTCTTGCAATATTGGTAAGACGGTGAATACAAGACTTAGGGAACAATGGAGCGATGAGCTTCCTACATTCAATTATATGAATCTTGCCGATTCGATGGAGTTGGGCAGACAGGCAGCCGAGTTGCTGAACATGAAGCACGAATCTCCCCAGATATTTATTGTTTGGC
The DNA here is from genome assembly GCA_030427245.1 of Bacteroidia bacterium. Classification (GTDB taxonomy): domain Bacteria; phylum Bacteroidota; class Bacteroidia; order Chitinophagales; family UBA2359; genus JAUHXA01. The sequence continues at coordinate 11,758 of JAUHXA010000014.1, forward strand.
AAGGCGAGGCGTATTGGGAAGCGTCCTTGTATAGCTGCAACAATATGATGACTATACGCAACAAGATGAGGGAGATTGTATTGAGTCACAACCTAAAATCTCCATCCAATGAAGCTTAAGGCAGGAGATAACGTGTGTGTTTACACAAGCAGCGACTATTACGACCATGCCACACTAAAAAAAACGAAGGTGTTGGGATTTTATAGCTATGGAATATACATGAAAGACTTAGGAGTCATTCCGTTTACTCCAATAAGGTTTATAAGGTTCTATGGCGTGGGATATGATTCGGTGGAAAGATACATCACCGTAAAAAAGAAATGGCATCGTTATCCTGCAGTAATCTGTGAATGGATAAGATTGAAATTGCCTCAAAAAATTAGTAAAAAAATATTCGGTATCTGATATGGATAAGCACAAAGCAATAGAAGAATTATGCAGTCACATCTGCAATAACATGGACGATGGGATACGCAGAGTTCATGAGAACTCGATGGTTTCGAGTAATGACGAAATCATTATTCTAATCCCTTTTTATTTGAAAGAGTATCTAAAAGGATATTTGCTTAATTATTACCAATTAGGTGGAATTGGCGCTCCTGTTAATAATAAGGATGAGTACAGAGGAATTAAATTATTAGATGGATTTGAGAAGGACAAGGTTATGGTGTATGGGATACATTATCCTGTTTACGGCATAGAGCCACACATATATGCTCTCAACATAGAATTTACGACCGCATAAAAAATAAAATCATGCAATACACAGACGATAGCATAATGCCCTTCGGTAAGCACAAAGGCGAAAAGCTTATAGATGTTCCAGATGATTATTTGTTATGGCTTTACGAAAACGACAAAGCGGGAAGATTGAGCGATTATATTGAAGATAATTTAGACGCTATCCTTGCCAATGTGCCATCAAAAGAGGATGATTATTAACCACAAACAAACAAAACAATGTCTAAAATAATTTTTTCTAAAATCATTGAATTAGAACAGTGTCAAGTGCTTGTTACTAAGGATTATGACGATGAGGAGGGCAAGCCCCAATTAGTTATATCAACTCATATAGATGGAGGTGTGCCAACCATAAAAATGGGCTTTTCGGATACAGATAAAAGAGATGATGCTTTTAATCAGTACAACGAGACTTCTGCCCAGAGTTTTTATGAGAGGATGAAGCTTTTTTTTGAATAATTATTAACTCCAAAAAATAAAACACACGTATGTCCAATCAGCAACAACAGCAGCCCATCAAAAGAAACTGTGCTTTTGAAAGTTATCGAATCACAAGTGAAGCAGGCAATATAACTCAAAAGGCTTTAACTGCCTTTGAGTTATGGATAAACAACATGACAGAACCAAACGTCAGCTTAATAATTACGCTCACCGCCAATGCGGATGAGGATTTGCTCTCTTGCTGGAAGAATGGCAACGAGCCTTACAGTGAAGATAGTCCTCGGTTTGCGCTCCAAAAGTTCGACCCGACTCAAAATACAGGCTTCTTTTCTGAAGGGGCTATTTCTAAGACGATTACAAGTGTAGAGGGAGCAATGGAGAACACTCGACACTTGGAAAGATTGTTTGATTTGGTGGACATCATTAGAAAATATCCGCAGCATTCTTTTTTACTGCAAACGTTTGGCTACCTTACTCCTGTAGCGACAAAAACAGGCAATGATGTGTTTTATCAAATGCCAGGCGTTAGAACACTTGCTGAAAAATACATTGAAAGCAGGTATGAGGAGCTGCATACTGGAAAAACTCCTCCAAAAGGCTTCCAGATTACCTTTGAACACGCTGTTCCTAATCTATTCTTCACTGTCCACGTATCCAATTCGAGGCAGTTCAGAGGAATTGCAGAGGCTTTTCGGTATGATTACCACAAACGTATCGACCATAGAGGAAGAGAAACTTCGAATTGGGAGTGGGTCAGAAAGAATCTCAACGTCAGGAAATGCTTTTATTTGAAGTTTGACGAGCGGTGGAATCTTCGCAACAAAATGAACTGGGAGGGATTGGCGTATAGTTGGGCGATTGTAGACCCGATTGACTACCCAAAAACAGGACTTCGTGAAATACGCAAGTTTTGCAAGATGCTTTTAGGTGAGAATATCGGCACCTACATTAACCACATGTCAAAGGCTTGGCAGAAAGCCGAAATAAAAAAAATACAGCAGGAAATTGATACGGTTGATGCATGGTATTCTGATGTTGACCCTGCAGAAAAACTAAAAGACAAAGATTATCAACAGCAGGTATTTGACCTGTTGAATCGCATAGGGCAGATTGAAAAAAGCGAAGATGCTATCATCCCTGATGCATTAGCACCTTATAGGATGTTCCCTTCTGTCGGGCTTACAATCCAACATGAATGGGAAATGCCAAATGAATATCGAGACAAATGGCTCAAAGATGAGTTGCGGCTTAGATTTCAACGGTATTTGAGCCAAGAACCGAATGAGCAAGAAGAAGGTCAGCCGATAGAAGCAGCAAGTGTATAAATACTAAATATCATAACGACAGAGGCAGGAGGTTTTTTAATGGGATTTTTTTTATGGGCACATACTCCCTCCTCCTCTGTTTATTTTTAACTTTATTTCATGCAAAATCAAAACACACCCATCAAACACACCAAACAAGAAAAGCGATTCATTCGTTATCTCGGCGCTATGGTCAAGAAGTACTTGACTGACATCAATGCGCCTAATAAGATAGCCTATAAGCTCGTACTCCAATACGAGAAAAAAGAATGGACGGTGGAGGAATATTTGCCACTTGTGGAGGTGATTGAAAAAGGCGCAGTAGAAGGAACTCTCATGCACAAAACGTGGAAAGTGGTAAATATCAAAACCTTGTATGACAACAATGCTCGCCCTTTCTTACTTGCCACATTCGCACCATACGTGGATGTGTTTGTGGAGGATGGGGGTTTTATGGGAGGGGTGTCTTCGGAGCAGTGGCGACTCCTCATAGGAGACGAAGTGACCATTGGCATTGCAGATGCCTATATCCAAAAGTACAACGAGCTTGAAAACTTCTATGAAAAGAGAAAGTTGGAAATCAGCATCCATACCGAAGCGGCTACGGAACTTCAAAAGGAGCTGGATGCAATGTCGGAAGATATGGAGAACTTCAACAAGGAAGAGTATCAGTCGAAGATGGAGGAAATGGAATTCCACATGGTGGAAGCGCAGATAATTACCCAATGTCTAATGACAGGTAATTGGGATGAGAATAGTTTTGATATTGACTTGACTCACTTCAAAAGCTCCCAATTGCTTTTTGAATACCAGATGGAAGAAAACGACTTGTGCCATCAATTGCTTGAGTTGATTGTGTACAAACCAGATGGTCAATCTCCCATCAAAGGCCGTAGTGTTGTCGGCTGTCGTGACCTGATCAAGTTTGCTCGCTTTGGGGAGCGAATGCTTCAAGTGCCTCAACCTATTGTGGAGTTTCAAATATGCGATGTGTCAGAGGAGGAGCTTGCGGCATTGCAGAGTGAAGTGAGTAGATTAAAAGAGGAGCAAGCAGAACTAAAGGAGGAGCAGGAGAACATACGAAGTTTCTATGCCGAGCGACTTGATGCCGCAAAAATACAAATGTCGGAATTGGCGGACATTTTTATAGAGAAAAAGTGGTTAGGAAAGTATTTTGAATTACGAAAAGGAGCGACTCAAGCCAAAATTGACCATCGAAAAGCAGAGGTCGAAAGGTATAGGGAAGGGTTTGTCAAAAGTGCTACTCTACTTCAATCCAATCTTGCAACTGTTAATGAGAGTTTGTCCATTGCCTCTACAAGACTATATAGTGCAACTCATGCCACTTACAAAGTGGAGGCACAGCCCGAAAAAATCACCTTTAAGCAAATGACCGAGGCAAAGAAAATGCTTGAGGCGACTTATGAGAAAACGGAAGATGAAGCAAAGGACAACAGTAGGATTGAGTTGGCATCAAATATTGTTGCTTTGGGTATTGCTCAGGGAGCAGACAAGCAAGTAGCCACCAACAAAGCAATTGCCCTTACAGGAATGTTATTTGACAGCGTGCATAGTGTCAATGCTTTGGCTTGGCTTGTGGCTATGGTTGCACGAAAGCGGACAGGCTTCTCTACCTTAGAGCCTTTTGACGTGAATAAGATTCAACAGATGGCAGAGTTGTTTGAGAAGCGAATGCCACTTCAAACAGCCTATGGGGTTTTTGATTTTTTTTTGAGTTTGAAACGTCCTATACTGACTCAAAACAGCACATCTTAAACTTCAAGGATACCGTTCCTGCATCTGCTGAAGAAAAGCGACTCCAGCGACTACCGCAGACAAAGAAGCTCTCACGGCTCAAAGGCTTTGACAGGATGGTAGAGACCATGATAGATTCTATTCCCTCCTATCGGAACTACACCAAGGCAGAGGTGTATAATTTGTCTGCAGAACAGGTATTGGAAGACTGGTATGTTTATCGATTGGAGCAGGATGCAAACAGAGCTATGAACAAGGAACTCCAGAAGATACGAGACCAGGAGGCTGGAAAGATAAAATAAAAGGTAATTTGCTACATTGCTTAACAATATGTATCTTTACAAGGCGAACAACGAAAACAATTAGCAATCGTTTTCCGTAGTTATTAATAACACGTATAGTCAATCAGCAGCAACATAACTTCACTATGTATTTGCCGTTCGGCTATCAAAAAAATATGAAGCACAGAAACTTTTAGGATGTTAATAGCCACATGGTTTGTGGTTGTTCATCTAATAGTTGTGAATTTGACAATATTCGGGAGTTTAAATTGCATCTGTGCTTCTTTCTTTCATAATGTTTTGAATTAATGGATTAACTGCAAGGTGTGTCGGTTTTGTGTAAGCAATTCGGCACATCTTTTATTCACTGAATCAATAGTAATGCCCAATCCAATACTTGTAAAAAAGGAGCTTTCTCAAATCATAGACCACACACAAGGAGTCTACAGGATGCCGTTTATGCTGAATGTTCAGTATGGGCAGCAATATCCTGCGGTGTATGTGGATGAGGTGAGAGCATTGAGAAATGGGGAGCGTGTAGGATTGACGCTTTTTGTGGTGAGTAAGGAGTTACCCAGAGAAAAAGTAACGGCTATTGAACAAAGGCTTGGGCGAAAGACTGACCAACTGGAGCGAGATGGCATCTATGCTCTTCAAATATTGGAGTATCAAAATGAAGTCTTGATTCCAATGGCGGATTACTTGGCATCCATATTGGTTGGTGAACGTAATGTAAATCTCGAAAGGGAGAACAGTCTCCCTTACAAACTACAAGCCGCTAATTACGGCACAATAGATAATTTTAGCGGCTCTCAGCGAGGGGTGTTGAATTTCTACAATGAGGCGTTTACAAAGATGAACCTCATTGGCGTTACCTTGTCACTGGAGGTGAGCGGAGGAAATTCAAATGGTGTTTTCTGTCAATTGCCTCACAAGTTAAAGACGGATTGGAATACACTGAATAAGGAACGGTCCTTGTTCTGTAATCCTAAGCCTATTAACGAAGGATGCAAGCCAACGCCAGAACTTCCCGAAGGTGCGATATTAATCGACAAGCACAACTTCCCGACTGCTTTTTCGATGTCAAGAACAAACACAGGAAGATATTTCTATCCATTATTATCCAAATGGCATTATGAGTCTGATTATGTACTGAAACTCGGATATGCAGCCCAAATTGAAGAGCTGTTGGTCTTAGATAAAGAATTGCCGCATTACGAATTGGGCAGACAAGGCGACTTGTACTATGTGATCATTAAAGAAGCTCCTTTCTGATGGCAACATATCAAGACATATTGATTGAAGAAACGGACAAAATGGTCAGCTATGCAGGAAATCAAATCGCTATTCCTGCACTGCAAGCGCAGATGGTCATAAACGACAAGCAGGTAACGAGCAAATCTATTGAAAGTCTGTACGGATTTACCGAATCGAATCCTTTTGCTGCGACTTTCAATTTGTTGAGTACCGATTGGCTGTTTCATTATGCGACTGAGGGTAGAGGACCTGGCAAACGCCCTCCTATTGACCCTATCAAAGAATGGTTGCGGCTTAGAGGCTTGGATGAAGGATTGGCGTATCCCATCAGCGCCAAAATTGGAGCAGAAGGAACGAATCCTCTGTATCACAAACCCGATACGCTTGAAGAGGCAGCAGAGAAGTTTTTGCCAGCGGTTACAGCGTATTTTGAGAGCAATGTCGGGACGGTAATTGAAGATTTGGTGTTTGTCCCATTGAAGAATATATGGGAAGCCAAAAGAATAATTTAAAATACATTAAGAGTACGCCCTCTGCAAAGCCTGTTTCACCTTGCAGGAAGATGCAGAGGGGTTTTTTGACACACGTATAATCACAATCAGCAATGGGTGTAAACCTTATCAAATCACCTCATCAAAAAGGCAATTGCCTTCATTCGGTCAATGACTGCTTGGAGATAGTTGTGGAGTCTACTGATTTGATACAGGACAAAGGGGCAAAGGAGCGAGCTTGCTTCCAAATCAATGCCCCTCTCGAAGTAGGAGACAGGGTAATTTTCTTTGAAGGCACAGATGCACAAATCACCTTTGAAGTAGTAGAGGCTTCTGATATTGGAGGATTGAAGTGCAGGAGAATAGATTATGTTTGTCTGCCTGTGGTGCAGACTCTGACTGCCCAAGTCGAATTGTTGATAGAGGAATTGGGTAAGCGCCCTGTTTTTGCAGATAGTTACAATATCACACTCATTGAAATAGAGGGCGAAAATCCTATTGTTTGCCTATCTGCAAAAAAGATAGGCAAACTCGCATCTCCTTTGGCTTTTACCGATAAAGCCATCGTTTCTCCAAGCGGAGCGATTACCACCAACATTGAAGGGTATCCGAATCAGACAGGAGCAGACATCGTACTGCTCGACCAATACGAAACCACCTTTTATATTTACTGCAAAGAGGTAACCGTCACTGAAGGAGGCGTAAAAAAAGAATGGAAGCAAGTATTCAAAAGTCCTCCACGACCCTACTTCATTACCAAAGAACCTTTTGTGAGGAATGAAATCTCTTATGAGATTCAAGAAGCAGTAAAAGCGTTTGTTTGGAGTGAGTTCAAGTGGGATGCCAACAACCAGAGCATTGCAGGGCTTCACTTGTTAAATACCCTTACCAAAGAAATCGAAGTACGAGCTTCGACCAAATACAAGATTCAATTAAATGATAAGGTCCAAGAAGTAGAGAGTAATATCTTGCCTCTTGGCGCAAGGTTTAGAGTGGTTAATGCCAGTCTGCCACCATGGGCATCTGGGTTTTTGAAATTCTGTGACTGTTTAGGTCAGTTGGACGGAATGGATACGAGGCTCTTCTCAATGTATCCTGACGGACTGGAAGTGGCAGACTGTGGCATTATCCCTATCCAAGCGTTTGTGTGTGTTCCTTCTACTGGAAAAGCAGCAGGAGAATCAATAGGTGCTTGGTATGTCGATGTTTTTTGGCAAGATGGAACTGTTTCGACTTCTATCAAGTTAGCAGATATAGATATTAAAGAATCAACTGTTGTACAGTACAATTTAGATTTAAAAAACGATGCTGCTATTACTACTAATCTTCCTGACTTACAAGAAGGGTGTCTTCCTCCGATAGATTACTTCAATACCTACCTTGTTATCAATGCAGAGGGCAATCCTTTGGACTTCACGGCAAGTTGTCAATACAATGAAGGGAATGAGGATTACAATATCGTGTTTGTTCCTTTTGGACTTGAGGGCTTCGGCAACCAGACTTTGCAATATGAATGGGCTTTGTCTCAAGAGGGCGAAACATGGGAAGTGTTCAGTACGAGTCAGACAGGAGTTATTGACATGGATGCAGATGAGATTCTCGCTCGAATCGTTCGGCTTCGGGTAACGACTCCTTTGGAAGAAGGTTGTGTATTGGAGGTTCAGCGAGATATGGTTGCAGGAGGATGCAGAGTTTGGTCGGGTTTTGAACTCGAAACTGCTTACACTGGCAATGCGTCTCTTTGTCCCGATTTTGAACAAAATTCATTTACCGCAACACTACAAAGTCAAGGTGACAAGTGGGTTGCTTTTTTTGATATTGGAGATATTGTAACGGAGATTAATTTCTCCAACACCTCCAATAAGTTTATACAGCATGGGGTAAGTGGAAATTACACCAATTCCAAAACCTTTCTTCTCGAAGACATCCCTATTGGCAGCACGATTGATTATGAAGTCACCATTTCTTATGAGTACGATGGTAATCTGATTGTTCGTACTTTCAAAAAAACCTACACGGCTCCTGATGGAGCAGCCGACATCACCGAAACATTGCCTTGTGAAGACACTACTGGCGATACAGGAGTAAGTATTGACCTGATTGACAACAGCATTGGAGGTGGTCAAATTACTTCAAAAAAGCATTATTATGCTTTTGCTCCAAAGACTTGGGATTTTGAGTCACAAGTCAAAGAAATCTTACAGGAATACGATTTTGAAGAAAATCCTCTGACTGTTTCTTACAATAGTCAATATTTTTTCAGTTCCAGCATGGTGCTGTGGATTGCTCAAATTATTGAAGGGTGTAATGGAGAGAAGTATTCTTATCGTCAGGTGACTTTTGAATGTGAATTACCAACCCCTCAGTATCTCATTGCGGGGAACTGCAAGGGCTTGAACATTGAAGTAACCTCCTTCAATGCCAAAGATGGTAAACCTCCACGCATCTATACTTCTGCTGTTGAGAATCCCAATGGGCATCACGATATTCGACTACTCAATGATACAGGTCAAGTAATTGCTCTTGTCCAAAGCACCGAAGAAAATACCCGGCCTATACTTGACACTTATGAAGTAGACGGCCTTGTATTGACAGATGGAAACTATACTGTTCAAGTCGTTACTGCTGATAATTGCAGCATCAAACGAACGGTGAATCTATTTGATGGAAGGGAGTGTCTTCCTCCTGCAAAGGTTCTTGTGCAGCCTACCAAAGAAGGAAAAGCGTTTGTGCAATGGACAGAAGTAGAAACAGCTGTCTATTATCGAGTCAGATACAAAAGGGAAGATGCGCCAGAAAATGAAACATGGAAATCTTATTTCAATCGAGAGTGGTTTGCCAGCACAAACGGCAATCCGACTTCTAATAATGTATTTATAGACAAAAAATTCGACAACTGTGGACTGTATCTCTTCGAGGTGACTGCGGTTTGTGAAGGGGATGGGGTGTCTGCTCCTGCTTATAGTGAGGTGACGGAAATGTATTGTTGTGACCCATGTACTGACCCTTGCAAAAACTGTGATGATTCGGTCATGGCTCCTGTGTTGAATCCCATCGCTCCTCCGCTACAGCTTGGAGAGTTTGAAGTATATGGGGTGATGCAGTGTGGGGTTATTCCAGTGGCGGGAGATTTTGAGGTAAGTCCTGTTTGCCAACCTATTGAACAGTCAAGTGACTTTGAAGTGAGTCCTGTTTGTGAGGAAGAAGAAATCCAAAACGCAGGAGTTTTTGAGGTGAGGGGCGTTTGTTCTCCCGATACACTTAACTGTGATGAGGATTGGAGCGTAAGTAGTAATTAACAATTTAACAATAAATCTATTTAAATCAAATAAAAGGTAAGGCGATGGCAAATTTAGATTATACTTTTAATTTTCAAAATGCAGATTCTTCAGGAGGAAGTAGTCTTTTCCCGGGGGATTCTGTGGACGCAGAGGTTACAGGGAACACAAATGCTCGGTCCACTTATCAGATAATCTCGGAGGACTACAATGGCGACAATACCTATACGGTGGTTGTTCGTCAAATAAAGTTTGGAACAGATGGAGAGGCGGGGGTGCTTCGCACTGTCTTTTCTGCTTCCACTATTAGCGATACAGATTGTAACACCAAAACCAAAGACACTCCTTTAGAGTATACGCAATGTAACCCGAATTGGGATGTGGAATTGATATAGTAAGAGTAAGAATCTATGGATACCCGAATAGCAAATAATCTAAATGGCTTTGTGGCAACACAATGGGAATGGTCGGTTGAGCCTACTGGCAGTTTCGTTATTGTTGGAAGCAATACTGAACAGTCCGTAAAGGTAACGACTGTGTTTGCTGAAAGTAGGGTGTATAGATTGCATTTGGTGGCACAAGATGCAAGTGGATGTGTGATAGAGAAAGAGAAGGAGTTTACTTATGAAGAATAAACAATAGAATAATGGCTTCAAATTTTGACCCACAAAAAGGGAGAATAACAATTAAGGCGGCACATGTGAGTGGGCTGACTCTTCCTTTCTTGATAAAGGTGACTTTTCCCAATGCGAGCACAAATTCGTACAATGCAACCCAGCTTCCTTGGGTATTGGGGAATTTGGAAGATGCAGGGTATTATGATTTTTTGATTGAGGATGACAATGGGCTTCTCAGACAAAAGCAGATGTATGTTCCTGCTATTGACTGCAACAACAATCCTGACTTTCAGAGCACTTCTGACACAGCGGATTGTACGGATACGGATGTTGATGTCACTCCTCAAGACATGCTCAATGATGGGTACAATATTATTAGTGCTGAGATTGTGTCTGGCAAAGGCACGATTACGGCAAATACTGGCAATACACAGTTTTTGTACAATGTTCCTAATGTAGAGTATTCAGGAACCGTTACTATTGAATTCACAGCAGGCAATGGTTCGGATACTCGCAAAAAACTGCATTATCTCACTGTAAACTGTGCATCTGCGCCTCCATCAGACGGCCCTCCTACTGTCGAAAAACAAGCATACTGTACAAGTGGAACGGTAGATGTTACTCCGACTTTGCCCGAAGGATGGACGCTTATCGAAATATTGACCCCAAATGGACTTGAGTATGGTTCTTACAATCCATCGAAGTTTCCAAAAATCATTTACACTCCTGATATAAACGCAGGACAAGGGGGCGATGTGGTAGAAGAATTCGGGTACTTGGCAGAAGATGCAAGCGGAAGAGAGAGAGAAGGGATTATTGAAGTGACTATTGGATGTGCTCTTCCTGTTGCGCCAACCTTAAATATTTCATTGCTTTGTAATGAAAGCCCAGTGCCTGTCTTCAAAAATACGGTGCAACAAATATTTGATGTCAATCCTAACAGTGCAATTTATATCCAAAGCCTCTCAAATGGAGACAATGGAACGGTAAATTACATTCCAGGAGAAACGGCTGCGGGCAGAGGCTGGCAATACAACCTCACCGATACCAATGCAGAAACCGACCAATTGGACTATGTTATTGTAGATGCGGCTGGCCAAACAGCGCAAGGGGTTATTAATGTGACCATTGTTGCGACTGAGAATTGTGGTCAAGGGGGAGGCGGTATTGTCAACCCTATGGTGGTGAAAACGTGTGATGGGGCGGTGTATATTCCTTTGGCGATTCCAAACGGATATGTATTGCAAGGCTTTTCTCACGACAATTTACAGCACAGTGATTTTGGTACGCTTACTCAAGACAATAGCGGACAGTATAACTTTACGCCTGGAGAGGACTTTGACGAAGATTACACCTTCAATTATACGGTACGCAACAATGCGGATAGCACGACCGAAACTTCCACGATTACGATTCAGTATGAATGTGACCCTTGTGAGCTTTCTATTACAGCCAAGCATTGTCCGAGTGGGTTTATTCGCTCTTCTGTTCAGTTGGGCCTTGACCAAAACGACAATCTTAGTTATGATGATGGAGATACCTTAAAATTTGAGGTGACTATTCCTAATGACGGAACGCAAGACTTGGCATCTGTTGAGGTGGAGGTTTTGAGTGGTCAAGGGCATACGGTAGTAGATAATGACCCATTAGAGTTTACTTTGGCGGCTGTTGATGACTTTATTCGCTTCCGCTATCGGGTGACTTCTTTGTGCAGTGGCTTTGTTTCGGAGTGGAAGATACAGAAGGTCACAAGAGATGGAACTGCATCTGGATTTAGCAATGAATTCTTTGATGCCAATGACAATCCTATTGGTGATGGGGTGCTTTATTATCCTCCTTTTGTGAAGATAGTTGTTCCTGAAGACGAAGACCCTGTGATTACGGCTGCAGTATTGGCATTGGAAGACTCTGCTAATCCAAGTGCGACTCAAAGCATTGAGCTGCTCAACGAAAATGGGAATCCTGCAGGAGTGGGTTCTGATGTGACTTTGGATACGGATACTTTGCAGGCACAGCATATCAATGGTAATGGAGGCAAACTATATGGGTATATTCTAATTGAGGGGTGTGATACGCCTATCAAAACACCTGTAATTGATGTGCCTGCGTTTATGGGACTGCCTTATGAATCATAATGGACTGAATATTAGAATCATGAAAAAATCAATAAATGATATGAAAGCACATTTTTCGAGGCATCATTTATGGGTAAGGACACAAATTGGAGTGATGTATCTGAAAAACACAAGAAAACACAGCTTGTTGTTCTCGGAGAGGAAAGGCTATGCGTGGGGTGTGCGAGTATTTAATTGGTATTTAGGTTTTAATAGAGAAAAATAACAACTATGATTTATTTATTTAAGTCCTTATGTTTGGTGGATTTTTTACCCATCATTTTTTTACCAAGTATTCTTTTGGAGTCAAAAGCTAATATTTTAATCCTATGCCTATAACTATCCCACATCCAAGTGCCGAGAATCAAAAAAAATGCACGGTCACGGTCGGCAAACAAGAGGACAACAACGATGGCCCTCCCTCTGATTTTTGCAGTTTATTGAAGATAGGCGAAGCCAAGCACGTAGGCAACTGCTTAGTTCCCGAACGGCAGACACAAGAGCTTCGATTCAATATCGAGAAGGATTGTAAATGCTATGCGATGTTCAAGTATGGCTCGGCTGCATTGGGGGTTGAACACATCCTCCACACCTATTGTGAGCAACAGACCAAAGTGGTTCTGACACAAAACGATTTTGAACGATGCTCCTGTAAATACAAGCCTGATGTTCGCATATATAGAAGTAGATTGGAGAAAACCATCAAGGTGTCGACCTTTTCTATTACCAATAACTTTGACCACTACAAACGCTACATAGAGGACTTTGTCTATGCGCCCGAAAAATGGTATCGATATGTGGAGAGAAGGGATGATGGCTCGGAGCTTCAATCGTCATGGCAAAAAGTGGTACTGGTAGGCAATAGCTATACTCAACTAAATCCATTTAACGACAAGGATGCAGAAATACGCTATTTGTTTGAGTTGCAGTTTACTCAATATGCGGAGGCGGTGACCAATTGGAGATAAGACTATTAAAAAACACACGTATAAACTTAATTAGCATGAACCCAACAAACATTTTATTATTTATAGGCGTGATTACGCTTGTTGTAATCGCAATCTGCCTTATTGCTAAAGCAAGGCGTGAAAACAAACACATGGATTTGCATGAAGCCTTCATCAAAAAAAACGATGAATTAAGGCAATTACAGGTGGATTGGCATAAGAAAATGGATAATGAGCAAGAGGTGAGTCTATCGAAAGCCATTAGCGTATTAAGAAAAGACAAAGAACGTGCAGCTCCATTGCTTGGCAAAGCACTTATCGCTATTTGGGGTAGTGAAGGGGGAATCGACACGAGTGGGCTTATTGCGGACAAGGCAATTCAAAATACCTTTGAAGCTCTTTATGGGAAGGGAAGTTACGACAAAATTGATATGGATGACTTCTTCGACATAATAACTACGCTTCTATGGAAAAAAGGGCTGATAGAAGAACTCCCCACATCAGAGATTACCGATGTCAAAAACTTGGCTTACTACCTATTAGATGAAGCCAAAAAAGAATCTGCTAAAAAGGGGGCTTCACAGGATGCACAGGACGAACTGAGCGATGAAAGAAAAAACGGAATTTACTCAGAGGGTAATTATGATTTTCCTGCATAACAATGAACTGCATCCGAATCATACCAGATGGGCAAACGCTCGACATAACCAATCAAGAAATTGAGTTGGTTAAACTGCAATCCAGTTATGCACAACAGGGAGGTATTGCCAATGACTATACGCTGCCTGTTCAGCTTGTCGATAGCGTGCCGAACCAAAAGGTGATTCAATGGCTTCGGGATTGTAAAGGTACAGCGATTGAAACCGAGTTGTTGTCGAACGGAGTGCCTGTATTGAGGGGCAGCAAATTGAAGTTTATTGACCAATCGGACGGTACTTCTTCCGTACAATTGGTCGGAAATTTTTATTTGTGGCGTAGCTTGCTTGAGGGGAAGTTCTTCTGTGAATTATTCTCGTTTGGCAGTCATTTTTTTACAGAGCAGCACATTGCAGAGGTACAACAACGCAATGGAGATAGCGGTGAGCTGTACACCTATCCTTCTATTGTATGGGGGGATGAGCTGATACACAAACCCGCCTATTTCTGGAAGGAGCTACTCATCCGTAGTTTTCGGGCCATAGGCTATGAGCTTACTTATGATGGAGCGATTGCCGAGCTTCCTGCGTTTAGGGATTTGATTACGCCTCATTTTGCAGGAGTGGTTCAGACGGTTAAAAGCAACTGTATCGAACCAAGTCCAATTGACATATCAGAAGGGGAAGCAGGAGATGGTGAGGTAAGACCTCCAAGAAATGGGGACGGCTCTTCTGATACCGATATAAGCGAACCCAATACGGAAGAACCTTGTGTGGATGGTTCGGATGATGAAGTGGAGGCAAATCTGAATACCTGCACTGTAGCCCAAACACACCAAGTGTATGAGCTGCCAAGAGTTGGAAGCCTGTTGGATGCCGAACCGATTTTGTTTGAAGCTCCGCTTGAAGGAAATGATCCAGAGGGATTGTTTCAGGTTCGGCAAATACAAACACAGGTAGGCGGGGAAACAAATATTTTTGAGGGCTACACACTTGTTCCCAATTCCAGAGGGGAATACCGAATCAAGGTAAAGTTTGATTTGTATAGGCGGTGCGCTCGACCTCCACGACAAGGAGGAGGATTTAGCGACTACATTCTGTTCCACACCAAAACACTCACCAGAGAAGCCTCTACTAAGTGCGACAAGCCAATTTATCTGTATTATACCTATGAGTTCGCTGACGACTTTGCTTCTCCTAACAAGTTTATTCGGGTGAGCTTGTGTGGCGAGTCAGAGGATGTGTATAGGGGGGATTTGCGAGTATGTCGTTTCACAGGAGGTGTCGGAACGGATGATGATGTCGCTATCCGTCCTGTGGACATCAAGATGGTAGTCACCATCACTGTTCAAAAAACAGGCAGTCAGCATGTGTGTAAAGGCGAGAAAGATACCAATGTGGTGGACTTGGATTTGAATTGCCCCAACTTGCAGCCACTTCAATTGGTCAATTTCTTGGAAGAATCCTTGGGGTTTATGTTTTTGGATAAAGGACAGAAACGAATCTCTATGACTCATCGGCTTGATCATTTTGGAATACCTCATCAAATAAATGCGGAAGACTGGCGGGATATTGTGAATTGCTCCTCTGCAAAAGAAACCTTGATTCGAGCCAAATACAAGGAGCTATTGAAGTTTACTTACCAAAATGATGATTATATTCCTCTTTCTCAGTACGAGGATGTTTATGATAAACCTTTGGGTGAGGGTTCGTTTGAGATTGCAGATAAAAACAGTACTCAGTTAGGTGAGCAAGTCATGAATTCAAGCAATGTCTTTTCTGCTACGGCTATGATAATGCTTGACAATGGCTTGTGGCTTCCACAAATTGGAGATGCGCCTTTTGAGGAGGTTAATCCCAGAGTGTTGATTTATGAGGGAGACAAGAGTATTTTGGATGATGCGGAGGTGGAGCCACAAGTAAAACAATATGGACTCTCCTATTTCTACAAGGAGAATGTCGAGGAGGATGTGGTTCAGTTGGATTTCTCCAATACGCATGGATTGGGATTGATGGACCGATTGTGGTGGAGGTATCTGCAAGTTATTGCCTGCGGAGTGGAGGTGGAGGCAAGTGTTTTGTTGGGATTGTTGGCGTATCAGGACTTGCAGATGGCTGCGGCTAAGTTTTTTAAGAGTAGGGATGCTAATGGGAGCTTACAGCTGCATTATCATTTCTTGAATGAAGTGAATTTTAAAGTGGGTGCTGATGCGCCTACTGCCTGTCGGTTTTGGCAGATTCCAAATCTAAAATAAATGAATGCGCTATTATGAAAAGAATAACTAACATCCCAATAATAGTAGAAGGCTCTTTTCAAAAAATAAGTTTTTTAAAAGCAAGAGGTTTCCTGAGTGAACTATTGCCACTTATGGGGGAAAGAATAATAGATGCAAGTGTGCTCGAAAGAGATGTGCCACGCATATCATATAGCGGCTACCCTAATATTTTATCTGTTGATGCTTTGCTTTTCCCTGATTTGGGAATAGATGATACAAAATGGGCAGAGCATATCAAGGTTGTTTCAAATGATATGCTGAGAGGAACAGGGAAAGGGGTGTTAACTTATCGCATTAACTTGGATACAATAATAGGTATACCAGACATTGTGTCTGATACTCTTACCTATGTTTTGGATTTCAACAAAGTAGAACCAGAAGAATGGTTTTGGAATAAGTTGGAACCTTGATATAATAAATAAATATTCAATCAACACGTATATGAATCAGCAAAAGAATTACGATATAGCCATCATTGGTGCAGGGCCAGTCGGTATTGAATGTGCAGTGAGACTACAAAGAGCAGGGCTTGATGTAGTCGTCATTGAGAAAGGGGGCATTGCTCAGACTATCTACAATTACCCTAAGAATATGCGCTTTGTGCGCACCAAACAGGAAATGCAGATTGAGGACATTGAGTACCGTGCCAAAACAGACTACCCCACAAAAGAGGAGGCGCTCACTTATTATCACAAGGTTGTGGAACAAGAAGATTTGGAGGTGTGTACTTTTTGTGAATTAGAATTATTTACCAAAAAAATAGAGGGAGGCTACATTCTGTATGTGCAGGACTCCAGAACCAAACAAAAGAATAAAAATATTGACAAAATCAACGCCAATATGGTCGTAATGGCAATTGGGGCATGTCAAAAACTAAAGCCTTTTGTGGTAGAGGACTACACAACCAAACAGGTTATTGTTAGGGAGTTTGAAGATGGCTTGCCTTATCGTGGCAAAAAATGTGTGGTTGTCGGTGGAGGCAATAGCGGTGTTGATACGGCTTTGGATTTGGTGAAGGCAGGCGCAAAGGTAAGGCTGCTGATTCGAGAGTCAGAGTACAGGAACAATGTGCCAGCGCATAAGATTGAGGAATTGGAGAT
The DNA here is from genome assembly GCA_030427245.1 of Bacteroidia bacterium. Classification (GTDB taxonomy): domain Bacteria; phylum Bacteroidota; class Bacteroidia; order Chitinophagales; family UBA2359; genus JAUHXA01. The sequence goes on from JAUHXA010000014.1 coordinate 28,995, forward strand.
TTATGAAAACCACAACAATATATGGATTGAGTTTGATACTGCTGTCAAGGCGGTATTTGATGATTTTGTGGTTTTGAATGATGATGGTTACATCTTTACCGATTTTGTTTTCCCCATGATTGGGTATCAAATCAATTGGGAGTTCTTGTCTTCAATTGGTATTCAATCGGGTTACGATTTGGTGCAAGCCAAGTTTGTTACACAATGTGATGCACATACAAGAGAATCCGATATGGACAACGTATTCATTGCAGGGGCAGTGACGGGTTCGCTTGATGGCGGCATCCCAAAGTTTAAGAAGGGGATTGAAAGGTTGGTGGAGACTATTTTGGTTAGACGAGGGGTGGAGCCTGATAGTGATTTGCAAGAAAGAATGCCCATTGACGGAGAGTCTTCTGTATGGATGGTTAAGGTTAAAAATGACGCAATAAAAGTATAGGTGAATTTATGAAAAATCCCAAAACAGACAAATACAGCTTCCTTTATTTCATTGCAGCTCTCGAAGGGAAGAATTTTGATGAAATAGAAGAAAATAATCGGAAGTGGGCAATTAGCTTCTTATCTAAGTTGCCCTCATCTATTGTAGGAATAGGAGAGGAAAGCGGAGGAGAACATCATGGTGACTGTACGCAGGATAATTATTCTTGTGTACTGTGTGTGCTTCAAGACTTACTGGAGCAGTATTCCCAATATTATTTTCACGAAGAGGAATTTCGTAAGTCTTTGGGAGAATGAATATTAGAATTTCCTCTCTCTTGCGTATTTTAAGCTCCTAAACATTGTTGTCTGAGGAGCTTTTTTTATTGCCCTTCAGCTCTGCGATTTGATTCTGTATATCGGCAAGCATTTCTAAAACCTTATTCATGTTTTTCTCATTTTCTTGCATTTGTTTCATCAAATCAAGAAGCTTGTCTATCCGTTCTTCGCTTTTTTTGTATTGATTAATAGGTGAAATCTCTTCTTTCCTAAAGAATTCCTTATTTACACCCAAAACTTCTTTAATGGCCAATAAATGCGTTGGTAAAAGAACCTCTTTTTTTACAGCTGCAAAAAGCTGCGCCCTACTGATGTGCGGACTAAAATCCGCCACTGCTTTATTTATTGACCCATATCTTTCTTCTAATAGGGATTTCAATTTCTTTCCTTCTGACATAAGTGCGTTGTTTATATGCTAATGAAGTTACTACCTAATGCAACTCAATACTTCTCCAATCCTGCTCCATTGTTTCTTTTTCTTCAATTCTCTATCGACATACCCATCAGTCGTATGGATACGAATATCGGTTACTTGGCTTGACAATACTTGAGAGATTTGTTCGTCACTGATTCTATATTGAATTCCTCCTTTCCAAATACTAAACATATCAGAAGAACTTGGCGCATCCGCAACAACTCCAAAGGCAGCAGGGATTTTTACCACTTCTTCATTTTTGAGGAGTAGCCATAGCTCACTGTTTTCAGAAATACCAAAAACATCGAAATAAGCCCATTCAAGCAATAAATATTTTGTGTCTCCCACAGACCTCCCCCTAATGCTCATGCTCTCGGACAACCCTTTCAAATATAAAATTTTAAGTTTAGTCTCCTTCACCACTTCCTTTGTAAATTTATCGACTTGGTTTTCGATATACAAACAATCCCCCTCACTATGAACTACCTCATGGTCAGTATAAAGTTCGTCTTGTGCAAACGAATAGGAGGCGAAAAAAAGAAGGAGAGGAAAGAAGGCAAGTAAAATTCTCATGGCATTTACATTTTACGTAAAAATGCAAATATAATAATACAAATAACAACAAACCAAATCAGGATTGGCTATTGTGAATTCTCAACGAAAACAATTATCTTAGCAAATTCGTATTACAATAGAGTAATCACACGTATATTCCAATCAGCAAAAGAACAATTCCCTCCTCTGAGTAAGGATAGTCTGTTCTTTTTGTTTTGTTATCATCGTGTGTTTGCCAAATAAAAAAAGCAGCAAAGAAAAACTTGTGTGTCTATTCTTCACTGCTTCAAATGTAAATGTCATCAGTTAAAGTACAAATGTACTAATATTTATCCGATTTTCCCAAATCGAACGGCACGATGGCAAATAATCAGTTGGTTTATACAATAGAGCTTCGCAATGGCAAGCTCATCAAGGACATCAATGACTTCATTAAGAAGAACCAGGAGGGCGCAGATTCTATTGAGCAGATTGCGGAGGCGAATAAGAAGCTGATTGCTGTTGCTAAACAAGCTACCGACCGAACTACCGAGGGCTACAAAAAACTCGCTGCTCAAATCTCTGCCAACAAAGCGGAGGTGAAAGCCTTCAATCAGGAAATAACCAATACTCCCAACAACAAGTCCTACGAACAACTTCGCAGCGAAATTGACCGAACAGCCAATACCATTGAAGGGCTACGACTCAAACAAAAGCTGCTCAAGGAAGCGTTTGAAAAGCAAGAGATAGGCTCACAAGGATATGCCCAACTCCAATTACGACTCAAGGAAACCAATCTTGAGCTAAAAAAACAGCTGGATACAGTCAAGAAGTCCACCCAATCATTGGGAGGGGTAAACGAAAGCGCAAAGTTTGCGGCTGGCTCGTATGGTGAATTAAGGCAAAATATCAAGACAGCCAAAGATGAGCTCCAAAAATACACCGTAGGCAGTAAACAATACGAAGTAGCTCAAAAAAACCTCAACGAACTCCTGCAAAAAGAGGTCGATATTCGCAGGACTCAACCTTCCCTCTTCCAAACCCGCATCACCCAAGCCATTAACGAATCGGATGCGGTCAAAAAACTCCAAACTGCAGCCGCCAATCTTCGGCTGGAGCAGGGAGCTTTGACTCAAGCTTCTAAAGACAATGCGGATGCTCAAGCGGAGGTACGCAAGGAAATGGAACGCACCGCAAAGGTGTCTGGTAAATCTTCGGCTGAGTACAAAGAACTTGAACAAAAGCTCAAATCACTCGAAACCCAAGAGGTTCGCAATACCAAAGAGTTTAAGCGGATTCGGGAGGAATTACAGAAAACCAATACAGCCATTGACAAAGCATCCAAAGGGTTTAGCGGCATTGGTAAAAACCTAAAAACTGTCGGGGCTTTAGTGGTAGCAAAGTTGGGCTTCGATGCGGTCAAAGATTCCTTTTTAGCGACAGTGAAGGCAGGAGCGACCTTCGAGCAGAAGCTAAAAGATGTACAAGCGGTTAGTGGAGCGACTGGTCAAGAACTTCGCAAGATTGAACAGTTGAGTTTGAAGCTTGGAGGAAGTACACAGTTCACCTCCAGCGAGGTGGCCGAGCTTGCAAAAGAATACAGCAAACTTGGTTTCACTATTAATGAAATCGTACAAGTCGCTCCTGGCACCTTGGATTTAGCCACAGCAACAGGCACTACCCTTCAAGAATCGGCTGTGATTACTGGGGCCACGCTGCGAGCCTTCCAACTCGATGTTTCCGAAACAAGCCGAGTTGTAGACGTATTGGCGCTTTCTTCTTCTAATTCTGCATTGGATATGGAAAAGATATCCAATTCCTTAAAATTTGTAGCCCCAGTTGCTGCAGCTGCGAATATTGATTTAGAAGCGGTAGTGGGAACATTGGGGGCATTGGCAAATGTTGGAATAGATGGGTCAAGGGCAGGGACTTCATTGCGTAGAATTTTTTCTGACATCAGCACAGAGGGGTCAAAACTCACCAAAACACTTGGTTTTACAGTCAAAACAGGGGATGATTTGATTCGGGCCTTCAAACAACTGCAAAAAGAAGGGGTAGACAATGCTAAGGCTCAAGCATTGGTAGGTCGTGAAGCGCAGTCTGCATTTGTGAGTTTGGTAGCACAAGCCGACAAAGTAGAGGAATTGGCAAAAACGTATGATGGCGCAACAGGAAGCGCAGAACGAATTGCCTCTGTCCAAAGAGATTCATTGAATGTGGCTTTTCTTACCTTCCTTTCTGCCATCGAAGCCTTGCAGATAAACATTACCAAATATCTCAACGGACCTTTGCGTGGTTTGTTAGCAGGAATGACTTCTTTGGTCAATTTATTCAACGACTTCATCAAGATACCTGTTAGCGAGCAATTGAAAGACGAGCAGCGAGAATTGGGCAATCTTGTCAAATCAATTCAAGTCACCAATAAGAACCAAGAAGCCCGCAAACAACTCATTGAAGAATTGCAAGCAAAATATCCTGACTTCTTAAAAAATATTGACGCTCAAACAGTCAGCAATGAACAGTTAGCGGGCCGTTTATTGGAAGTCAATCAAATATTAGAAGACAATATTAGGCTGCAAGTAGAGCAAGAAAAGTTCGATATAGCTCAAGCAAAAAGGGATGCAGTACAGGAACAAAGAAAAGCAACTCAAAAAAAACTCACTGAATTGCTTATTGAGGCCGAAAAAGAATATGGAGTCACTATCAAAACAACAGGCTCTGCGACAGAAATAGCAGCGGATGCTTTTGAACAACTCCGCAAGCAATCCACTGCCTCCACATTGGGGCTAAACTTTTTTGCTAAAAATTTTGTAGAAACGCTCAATGAATTAAGGTTTGCAGAGGAAGATTACTCTAAAGCAAGCGAAGGGGTTGCCGAGGCGGTGAACGGTAAGATTGGGGCACTCCGTTCTTATGTACAAGACACAGGTGATGCCACCAAAAAAACAGAACTACTCACTCTTGAGTTAGAGCAGCTTAACAAACAGTATTCGGTGTTGTCAGCAGAGGGCGCAGATGCCAATCAAATAGCCAGTGTTTTGAGCCAAATCAAAGCCACCCAAAAAGAACTCTCTGCTTTAGAGATAGAACTCGCTCCTGTACCCAATGCCGAAGATGCAGGAGATGAAACAGGCAAAGATTTTACGAAAGGATTCTCCTCTCAAATCTCTAAAATCCAAAGAGAAATTGCCGATAACTTAGAACTTGGATTGTTTGATGTGTCTGATAAGTTAGCGGCTTCCTTAGAGAAGTTTGGGGAAGATGGGAAGAGAGCGGCTAAGAGAGCCTATGAGCAAATTTTGTCTGCTCGAATTAAGTTCATTGACCAACAAAATGACCTCGACCAAACCCTACTCGAGTCAGAATACATCCGCAATGAACAATCCCTCAACGCATTTATCGAAACCGAAAAAGCAAAATTAGAGCAGTTAGAAAGTCTAAACGACCAGAAAAAAGAAGGGCTTATCCGTTTTGCCTCCACCGAGCAGTCGGTTCAGCAAGAAATAGCAGACAAGAACATTGCCTATGAAGAAGCAAAACTAAAATCCTTCTTAGATGCTGCCAATAAAAAACTGGAAGTTCTTCGGCAAGCAGGCAAAGCCGAGTCGCTCGAAGCGAAAAAAATACAACTTGAAATTCTCAAGGAACAGGAAGCCTTTGAGGACTTCAAATTGAAGCGAATAGAAGACTTGAATGACCAACAATTAGAGAGCATCCTCCGAAACAAGGCGCTCGAAATTGAGGTCATGCGAGAAGGAAACCAAAAAGTGTTAGCAGAGCTTCAACTCAATCAGGTAGAACGATTCAGGACCTTCAATGAATCCGAAGAAAAACGGCTGGAAGATTTCTCCAAAGCGCAAGCCGAGTATCGTCAAAAACTCATAGATGCGGACTATGAAGAAACCCAAATAGAGCGCAAATTAGCGACTGAGAGAGAGAAGTTTATTGAAGAAAAAGAACAGCGAGAACAAGCTCTTCGTGATAAATTTGCGGAAGAACGTTTGCAGCTTAGAAGGGATGCACTCATCAAAGAGAGTCAGCTTGTGGCTGATTTTATCAATGTGGCCAGTGAACGAGGGCAATTGGAATCTGATTTTGGGGTATCAAATCAAATCCTTGCATTACAACAACAATTAAAAAACAGAGAAATATCCCTCAAGGAATTTGAAGACAAATCAGAGGGAATTCAGCAGCAAGCATTAGAAGTCTTTAGAGAAAAGCAAAAGCAGCGCACAGAGGCATTGATTGTAGAATTAGAAAAACAAGCCGATTTATTAGCAGCAGGAACAGAGGAGGAAAAGCTCCAGGCAGAAGAATTGAAAAACGAAATTCTACGCATCAAAAAACAACAAGTAGATGAGGAGATAGAAGTAATCGAAAAGGGCCTGGAAGGAGAAAAGAAAAAACGAGAAGACTTTATCAGAGACTTGGAGGAAGACTTCGAGCGAATCCTACAAGTACTTGATATTGCAGGAACATTTTTTGAGGCTGCTTCCAATAACAGAATTGGGGCAATCGACAAACAGATTGACCGAAGCGAGAAGCGTATTGAAGAACTGCAAGCAAAAGCCGAAAATGCCAATGAGCAGGAGCGATTAAGCATTGAGGCAAAAATCAAATCAGAAGAAAGCTTAATAGAAGGGTTAGACAAAAAGAAAGAAGACCTTGAGCGCAAAGAATTTGAAAGAAACAAAGCCAAATCCATTGCAGAAGCATTGATCGCTGGAGCATTGGCTATTTTGAAGGCGACTCCCAATCCATTCTTAATTGCATTGGCTTCTGCTACAACTGCAGCACAAGTAGCCCTCATTGCAAGCCAAAGCTATGCGATTGGCGGGCTACTCATGGAATCTATCCAATCAAGCATGTTGCGTCAATCACTTGGACTTTCCAAATACGCCAAAGGGGACTTACTTGCCGATGGGCTGCAAGTGCTTTCACATGGACACATACCAAGTCGAAGCGGAATCATATCAGGGCCACCTCATGCAGCAGGAGGTATCAAAGCCCGAACCGCATCTGGAAGAATCATAGAAGTCGAAGGACAGGAACCCACGGCAGTACAAGGCACAGGAGCAAACGCCATTCGCCTCATTTATACCAAGAAAGTAGCCCGCAATCCATTTTTGAAGCAAGTAGCCCTTATGACCGAATCGGGCAAAATAGACCCCATCAAATTGGCGGTTGGTAGCTTCATCAACAGACTTAGTGGAGGCAAAGACTTTTACAATACGACAGGAACAGGAGGATTGAAATTTGAATACGGGGGCTCGCTTGCCGACAGAATGACACCCCGATTGCCCATGTCGGTACTGTACAACACAGGAGGAGCTACAAGTGGAGGCTTTGGGAGTGCCGTTGTTAGCACAAACGATGCATTGGTAAAAATGCAAATCGCAGCAACCGAAAAGCAAAATCGGTTGATAGCCGAACAAAACGCACTGCTCCAAGAAAACACCCAAGAAGTACGAGCTGTTTCGGGGGCAATCAACGCCCTCGAAGCAGATGCCACTATCCCTTTCACCAAAAAAGTAACCGACACTCAACAAAAGATTCAACAATTATCCAATAATGCCAAATAACAAATAAACTGTATAGCGTATGTATTCAATACCACCCAACAAAGAAACCGTCCAACAATGGAAGAAGTTGTTTTTAGCCAGAATTTGTCCCGACTTAGATGTTCAAACCGCTATCGAGACAGGATTAATCCCTCCGCTAACCATGCGGAATTATGCCATCATCTACGAATTAGACAGCCTAATAGTCGACCAAGGATTCACCAAAGACTTTGCGTGTGACCTTCTGCTGTCACAAGAGCTGTTTTTTTACAATGGGAAACTCTTATCTAAAAGCACACTCAATAAAGTCTATACCCACAATAAGTACGACTTTACAGATGCGTTTAATAAGTGCAAGAAAAAAGAAGGAGAAGAAGAAGAGGAGAATGTAGAAGAGGTTTCCGCCACATAAAGCAATGGGAGGATTTTAGATGAATCCTCCCATTGCTTATATAAAAAATAAAAAATGGCTCTCAGCTTATGACTAAGACAAGAGCCCTGACAAATTGCTTCTCCAGAATGAGTGAAACAATACTATAAAAAACGTGTGAGGAATCAAATTTCGGCGATGAAATTCGGGGCGTATTCCTAAAACACTTATAATAAAAATCAATAAATTAATAATTAATTTATTGAGTCAATTGTAATGTCGTGCAAAGATAGAAAAACAATTGTAGAATACAAGTATAAGAATTGTCAAGGTATAAAAACTAAATGTCGAGACATAAAAAAAGAGCATAAATAACTATAAGTTAATCACTTGCGCCAATAAAAAAATAAACTCCTTATTTATACCTCCTTTCATAACAGACCATATAGACCTATATTAGCGTAATAGAAATTAAAAACTGAACCGAAATACTTTTCTCACGCAAAACAAGAACTTGAAAAACCAAATACAAATCGAGGGAGATTGGCTCATCTCTGCCAATGGAAGAAGTGCTTTGGAGGATAGAATCAACAGTCCAGAAAGCACGAACCTCGAGATGATGGTCGCAGAGAAAGGAGAAGAAGCCGTAAAGATTCCCAAAAGCTGGTCAAGCAACAACCTACAGCCCCGATACGCCAGTATATCACAAGACTCTTGGGATATTGGTCACGAAGATTGGGAAGAGCGAAGAAAAAGCAAAGTTCAAACCACGTTCATTGAAACCTCCAACGGGCAAAGCATTGCAGTGCTGGCCATCAAAGGCACGATACTCTATGACTGCTCAGTTTACCAAGAATATTGGTACGGAGTCTGTAGCATGAAGCGCATAGCTCGACAGTTAGACGAACTGCGAAACAACAACAATGTACTCGGAGTCGTACTATGTGTCGATTCACCAGGAGGAGCAGTAAGTGGAACATCCCTTGCGCTCAAACACCTAAAGCTACTCAGAGAAAAAAAGCCTGTATGGTCGGTTGTTGAAATGGCAACGTCAGGCGCACAGCTTTTGGTAGCAGAGACAGAACGCATTATCTGTATGACCGAAGCAGTGACATTAGGAAGCTTAGGCGTTTTTACTCAACTGCAAGACAGAAGCGGATTTGAAGAGCAAATCGGAATCAAAACAGTCTACGTAACCGCTACAAGGTCCGTCAGGAAATTAGACTACCGAGGAGACCAGCCGATGTCAGAAGATGCAGAAGCAGCCATCACCCACAGAATGAATCAAATTCTCGATTGGATGATAACCGTCATGCGAGAAGGCAGAGGCATATCGGAAGACAGTGAGGCGTTTAATGCCGACATGTATCGAGCAGATATAGCCATACAGTTAGGTCTTGCCGATGAAATAGCCGAAGGAGACGCAGTAGAAGCCGCTATCAATGGCCTGCTCGTAGGATTGAGAAGTTACATCCCTCCAAGCAGACGAATAGACACTGTGGAGGCCACCAACAATGCAAACACAAAATTATTAAACAATAACACCATGTCAAAAGAGAATCTAACTTTTGCGAATCTACCCGCAGCAGCCGAAGGACAAAGCGGTGAAATCATTGCTTTCACTAACACTCTTGCAGCAAGAGAATCGCACGAAATGCAAGAGACAGGAGATTATGTGCTTGTACCCAAAAGCTACATGACCCAGCTTGACGAAACCTTTGCTAATAGCGATGTAGAAGCCTCTGCAAAGCTCAAAGAACAATTGAATACTGTCTTGGACAAGGATGAAAAAATACTTGGTGCACACATTCAGTTGAAGAAGGACTTGGCAACCGCTAAGACAAGCAATGACGAAGCACAAGCAACCATCACACAGCAAAACGACCGCATCCAAGTCTTAGAAGGAATCATTACCACAAAAATTGGTAAAGATGCATTGAAAGGCGGAGGAGGTTCTGGTTCGGGAAACGAAGACGGTAGTTTGACAGGCGACAATACCGACAACGCACAAGGAGGAACTCCTGAAGGCATCACAGGCGGAATTGAAAGCAGAATTGCAGCAATGCAAGCAAAAATGAAAACAGCAGGGATTGAGTAGATAAAACTCCTCTTCCTCACACGTATATTTTTTTTGTTGGCTGATTTGAATCAGCAAAGATAAAACACAAATCAGCCAACCTATTCACACGTATATTAACACTAAGGCAAATGTTCAGAGTTAGCGACAATAGACTTAATACCTATGCGGAGCAAGTGCAAGAGTGTGGAGGTTGGATACCTGCACAATCACAATCCGCAACCTACCGCCATCAAACGGCAAGCGGAGCAAGAGTAGCCATTGAGGTAATCCCTGGCACTTACGACTATTCCATCAGTGATGATTTTCACATGCTCCAAATGGCAATCCAAGAACGTCAAATCGGAGAAAGTATGCTCGCAATGTCTGGGGGGGAATACCTCTACATGACAACAGAAAGCGATGCAGCACGAAAAATTCCAATCGTAGAAGATGATATTGTCATCGGATACGCAAAAGGGAAATACTCTGGAGCATCAGACGAGCGAAGCTGCAGTAAGTTCAGAGACAGTGTTGGACACGATTTGGTGACCAATAGATTCATCTGTACATTTCCTATGGAAAACAACTTCACCAAATGTTTACTCACTTATCTGCAGACAATTGGGGAAAGATGGATTCGCAGACAAAGCAGTCGAAATACAAATGGAGTCATCTACCCGATGGATGGAGAACAAGCCATTCAGTTGGGCGAAAGGTTGAAAGACAAGATGATTGCACAGTTGATGCTCAACAATCAAGAGCAGCTCGCTCGCAACATCATTCAAGGAGACACCATGTCTTCTGACCGCAAACTCACCATCTTAGAAGGAGCCTTGAAGCAACTTTTCTATGTCGCACAAATTGGGCAGTCTAAAGAATCGGTACAATTCACCTTGCAGCGAGTAACCACCGATATGGCTATTGAAATCCAAATGGGAGCGCAACTCTTCCGAGTGGATTATGATACCAATGACGCAACAACCGTAGAGGCTCTTATCAGCAAAATCAACAACATCACTGTTGGTGGCAAATACCCAATGCAAGCCACACGAGTTATCAACTCTGACGATTCGCTTGCAACGGATTCTTTTGTTATCACCAGTACAGATGCCTCTCAGCCATTGCCGATTGACCCACTCAAAGTAGTTTGGAAAACTCCTTCTTCAATGAATCCAAACGCAGAGGTCAAAGCAGACGTGTTGGTAGACTATTCCGTAGTAGACAAATCCCTTGTGCTTCCATACCGAGCAAATGAAACCTCTCTCAACAAAATTCAAAACTTGTTGGCTGATTGGAAAAAATATGTTCGCTACAATGAAACCTTCCAGGAGGTAATCGGAGATGTATGGATTCACATCAGCAGAGAGTTGGCAGTAGAATGGGAAGAAGGTTTTGCCATGTTGCAGCCCAATGCGGTTGGACTTGGACAAACTTCATTGGATCAAACACGAGCCCAATCGCTATCCGACAAAAACGTACTCCAATCTCTTGCAGCCAAATTGGGGGTGAGAGGAATTCATGTAGACCCATATATGACTGGAGACATCTGGTTTGGTACGCCAAAAGAGAACTTCATCTTTGGAGTAAACACAGGCATGAATGACAACTACATCAATATTTCAATAGGTGGAATAGGCGCTCACAAAACTTGTAGTGTAACAGGTCAAATGAAGAGCATTGAAGGGCATTTGGTAGTTGATTCAAAAGCACACTACGGTGTAGGCTTTAGACGGTATGCTTATGTTATTAGCAATCTGTCTCAAGATGGAGACCCATTGCCTGTATCATTCAAGCCACTTGACCCTGATTGTTTTGGACGCAAACCAATTGAAAGCAATGTAATTGTGCAGGCAGTAGCCGCATAATCGAAAGCTATACAGTAAAGTTCTTTTCATATTCATTTTACGAATGCTCAGAAGGAGGTTAATGGCATTGCCTCCTTCTAATAGCATCTTTTTTTTAAATCAAGTAATAAAATGGCTACTACTGTTCACATACCTCTTTATACCACTGCAATAGGTGGAAAGATTGAAGAAATCGAATTTGATGTTTTTGTAAAAGGCAGCGACACAGCTGTTGCTACTGCCAAGGCCACAGCCGCAAATGGCTATGTGGTGAATGCAACAGGACTCACCGCAGGAGTCGTTTATTTGTTTAAAATGAAAAGCGCAGATGGGGTAGTTCTTGCACCCTCTCTTCAAAAAACGCCATTTATTGGCGCATTGGAGTTTGAAGCGTATGTTCCTCAAAGTGGCCATGCCGTTGCTACGGTAGAAGACACTGCCACAACTCCTTTTACTGCACGAGGATTCGTAGCGGGAGAAACCGTAGTGACTTTTCCTGATGGCAAAGAACTCAAACAGCATGGTACGCCATCTGTCAATGCAGGAACAGGAGCGATTATTTACACACCTGAAGATGGGTTTACAGGCAAAGACCAATTTTTGTACATCGTTTCAAAAGACGGTACGCCAATTGGACAACACTTAGTGGTCATTACTGTAAATGCAGAGTAAAGGCAAATATGATTCTGCATTTTACTTTGCATTACAATGATATTTGAAGAATCATATTTGCATCACATAACAAAGAAATTATTTTCAAGGCTTAAAAACCCTGTAATCCTCATAAAAAACAAGGCACAATGAATTGGGATTGCTCAACAGCTTCAAATTGTAAACTAACAAGATGCATCAAGAAGTCTTATGGCTCTTGTGATTTAACAGGCGGAACTGGCGGTGTTCAGAATGTTCACGTAGCCGTCCGCAATGCGATATTAAGCAAGGACTATGAAACGGTTGATGGTGTAACCTATGTTCGCCAAATAGACCTTAACAACACGACCAATAATCCGACATCAGGTTGTGACAAGCATAAATTTTATCAAGCCTGTACCGAAAGCGACAACATAGCTTTCACGTTCAATGCGGATGTTGATACAACCAACAATGATGCGGTGACTCGTCCTGTGAGTTTGGCTTTGACGTTTACCGACATCACTCCCGAACTGGTGGCCACGTTTGAAGATTGGCTGCGTAAAGAGGTAGAGTTTTTCACGCAAGATGTGGAGACAGGCGAATGGATTTATGTCGGTGATGGCGGAGGGGTGAAAGTGACCAACTATGCGCTCGATTGGGGGAATAGTGAAACACCCAAATCTGCAATACTGACTCTTTCGGGTAGTGCTAAGAAGCCTGTCCAGTGGATAGTCCATACAACAGACACCGATGACGAAGATACAAACCTTGCGGAGCAGACCAATGCTTACCTGGAAGACATCGTACATGACTGTGCTGCTCAGGGAGCCGTAGCTTGTTAAGGCTGAGTTTAGAACGCCGAATAATAATTACAAAATTTTAACCCAATAATAAGTAAGATGGCAGTTTACACATCAAAATACTACCCATTCCTCGAAAGGCAAACAAACAATGAGGCTGACGACAACTGGACGTTTAAGAGTGGTGATATTCACAAGAATACTTTGCTTAAAGGGTTGGAGGTAAACAAAGCTCGCATAGGCGGCAACTGGTATGTCCTTTTCCCTAATGCGGATATGAAGACGTATACCTCCAAAGAAAAACTGGATAAGAAGTACCTTAATACTGCAACCAAAGAGTACGAATTGCCTGATGGTGCAAGATTGGTCGAGTCTACGGTCAAAAACCACGACAACACCCATCGCAACCACAAGCAGGACGTAAACACTGCTCAATATGGCAAAGAAGGACAGATTCCTGTGCTTTTGGCAAATGCCAAATACGTCTTTTTAGGGTACACGCCCGAAGGAGGGGAGTTCATTGCGTTTGACAGTGCCAAACCAATCAGCAGAATTGGCAACAAAGAACGCAATGGGATTTTTACGCATGGTCAAGCAAGGGCTATCAATACATTTTTGGGGCAATATCGCAACAACAAAACATTGGCCCAACTGGATCTGGAGGATGCTAAAGCCGAGCCTGTTGTTCCGTCTACTGTAACAACTACCCCAGCTTCATCAAGCACTCCTCCATCCATTAGAACAGCCACTCCTCCTCCCCATACTCCAAAACAAGAGGCGGAGGACAACAAATCAACGGATACAAAGAAGAAGAAATAGACATAGGGTTAGCCTCCTATTGAATTGGAAAACATAATTTTATTTTTATCAGTAAAACTATATTGATACCATGAGTACAACTTCTAAGAAAATCAACTTATCCTCTTTGACACTGCGTCAAAAAACCAGACCTCATTATACAATTATTGAAGGTGCTGGCGACAAAATCAAAACAAGAACTTTGGGTCCTGACGAATTCCTAAAAGAAGTTCAAGAAGACAAAACAGGGAAAATGGCCATGCAGCATCACAACCTGTTGAATGGCCCAAAGGGAACTATGGAAGGGATTGCCTCCATGTTTGGGGGATAAGACCATGAACACCATCACTAAAAATAGCACCGTCACGGTTGGCTTCCTCCTAAAGCGACTCTCCGAAACAATATCATTTGGACAGGAGTGTATGACAGCAGAAACCTACACATTGCGATTCTGCAAAAACGGAAAAAGCTGTAGCCTGACTGAGCGAAAAGGCAAAAAAAATGGCTGTATGCTGTGGTTCGATTTTGAAGAAGGTTGTGAGAAAGACATTTCTCTCAAGCTCGGAAATCACGAGCTTCTCCTGCTCAATTCCTCAGAACACATCATCGGCAGACAACCTGTATTGGTTCAAAAAAGATTTTTCACCATCACCTATCATTACTAATGACCCGCTACCAAAAAAAAGGCAATTTCATTCATGTCATTGAGGATGGTCAGACTATATCTGTCATTCCATTGGCTTCTGCCAACATCAATCTTGTAGAGGGGATGAATGGCAAGGTAATCAGCATTGAAACACCAATTACGGAGTCAGTTTCGTTTGGGGCGAAAGAGAACTACAAATGGACAGAGGATGGTGACGCTATTGAACCGAGTGACAATCTGTATGAAAAACTAATCGAATGGCAATTGAATAGTTATGGGTCAGATAGTGGAGGCGGAGGAAGTTCTAACAACCTTATTCCATTAGGAGGCCTGGCTTTTAAACTTTGTGCTGAAGAAACAAACCCTTAAACAACTATGAACTCCAATATCCAATTATCCTCCTCACAGTTTATACCGCTTGCAGATTCGGAGTTTGTTCGTTTTGTAGGGATTTATCTAAATACCTTCACTGGACAAACGAGCACTGCAGTCGCTCATTTTGATTCAAAAGGACAGCAAGTCCCCAATGACGACCCTCGACTTGACGGACTGGAGGCCTCTAAGCCAATCATAGCGGTAGCGCACTGGAAGAGCGAAACATCTGGCAATAAAATAGCCTATAGAGAGCTGATACATTTAGCAGACCAAGAAAGTACGTGGTATGACATCAGTGGAGAGGAAGATGTAAAGCTAAGTAGCAAGCCAGATGATATTGCAGGATTTAGCGTAGAGGACCAAGCAGAACAATTAAGGCCAATTATCATTCAGCAGCCCACTTCCGATTTATGGGAACTGTCTGTTGGAGATTACTTGTCAGATTGGGAAACCAAAACCTATACAGTAGAAGCTTTTAGTAGTGAGGATAAGTCTGCTAATCTGTTTGACAATCCGAATTTAACTATCACCGTAAACAATCTGACTGGCAATTACACTATCGTTACTTCTTTGCTTGATTCTGAATATAGGCGAGGATTTTGGCGCATTAGCCTATCCTAACATCCCGCTTATCATGAATTTCAAAGACGCAAATTATGGCACAAGAACTATATATTAAATACGATAATCTTTCAGGTAAAATTTATGTGGACTTGCCTAATAACTTAGGGCGGTCATTCACATTGGGGACGAGCGCAAGTGTCGTAGAGGACGTAGACGCATGGGTAGACGTGCGATTTATGCTTAGAGAAGGATTTGATTTAGAGGTAATAAATGAAGGGCGTAGAGAAGGTATAGACCTCAACCCCAACCCTGTTTACAATGAGACAGGAAGTTTTTTTGAATTTAGAATTGCCAATGCTAACATATCATTTGGAGGCAAGCGCCTATACATTCAAACACCGTTGGTTTACGAGCAGTCTTTTGAAAAAGACCAAGTAAGCGTTCAGTTTATCGTACAGCATGACTTGTACCGCTACCCAAAAATAAAGGTCCTGGATGGGAATGGGTCAGGCAGAATGGTAGGCATTATTTATCAAGACAAACGTAAGGTCAATATGACCATATCGGGGATTGATAATTTTGAAGGAATAGTGATATGCACCTAATTAATTCGGAAATATATTTTTTTCATTTATAGCTTTTTTTATTATTAAAATAATTTTTAACAATGCAAAAATTTCATACGGAAATTGATTTTCAAGGCAATCAATCTAGTAATTTCGGAATCAAGCCTGTTCCTGCCGCAAGCGGGTTTCCATCAGGTGCAACAGGAGGAGCTTTTCACGTCAAGGACATAGGAAGTGGCGTTGTAGGGTTTTATCTCTACACAGGCAATTCTAATGTTGGTGACAATGGTTGGATTGAAGTGACTCAATTGACCGCAGCACAGGTAAAATCATTGTACGAATCAAATGACGAAACAAATGCTTTTACCGACACGCTTCTTACGAAGCTCAATGGTATTGAGGCAGGGGCGCAAACCAATCTTACAGCAACAGAAATCAAGACTGCTTTGTTCGCATTGAGCGATACAAACAACTTGACTGACACCCTTCTTACGAAGCTGAACAATCTCGATGAAGCAGGAGAGGCTAATGCGGTTGATTCTGTGAATGGTCAGACAGGCGAAGTCGTTCTTGATGCGGATGATATTGGATTGGGTAATGTTACCAATGATGCTCAAATTCCATTGACTCAAAAAGGCGCAGCAAATGGTGTTGCAAGCTTGGATGGTAGCGGTACAATCCCTTTGGCACAATTGCCCGATGCTGCTAAACGACAAACAAAGGTAGTGGCAGACATTACTGAGCGTGACGCTTTGGCGGGTTCTGAATTGTGGGAAGGAAGGATTATCACCGTATTGGATGCAAGCGCAGACAATACAGTGGGCAGTGGAAGTGCTGGTTATATTGTAATGTCGGATGATTCGTTTGAGAAGATTTATGAGTTTGAGTCTATGGACTTGGACACAAGCGTATTCTTCAACAAATCAACCGAAACGACTGACGACATCACCGAAGGAGATGCAAAGTTTGTGACGGATGCTCAATTGGTCAAAATCAATGCGATTGTAGAAGCCTTTACTTCTGCTGAAAAAACCAAGTTGGCGGCTATTAGTGGTACAAACACAGGTGACGAGGCGGATGCTTCTGACACGGTGAAGGGGATTGTTGAGTTGGCGACTACGGCTGAAACCGAGTTGGTGACAGATTCAGAACGTGCTGTTACTCCTGCTGCGTTGGTAAACAATACGTGGGGCAAAGTATTTGATTTTGCGGGTGACGGAACCGAAACAAGTTTTGACATTACGCATGGATTTGATGCAGAAACTGTACAAATCAATGCAAAAATCAAAAACAACAGTACTGGTGTAATGACGAAGGCATATCCTTCTGAAACTTACCCGAGTTCAACGTTGCTTACCTTGGGTGTCACTCCTGCTCCTGCGGTTGGAGAGACTTTGATTGTGAGTGTATCGGGAAAAAATAAGGCTGCTGGAGAAACAATCAATATTCGTTCAGTCGATGACATCGGAGTTACTCAAGCTAACAATTCTTTTCAACCTGCGGAGGTTATATTTTTAGTTAAAGTGGGTAATAATGAAACCCCTTATGCTGTGAACGGAACAATTGACACTTACTCAGTTAGCACTAATGATGCTGGAACTCCGCATATTGTCAGTATTGGAGTTGGAAGAGTTGGGGGCACTGAGGGCTTGCAGGATGGTAATTACGGGGATGCTTATTATGCCGCAAAACCATATACAGTAAACTGGGGGGATGGGAATACCACCTCTGTTACATCTGGGAACGAAGCTTCACTAATTCATACCTATGCAGCACAAGGCACTTATATAATTACAGTGTCTCAAACTGGCGAGGCTGACATTACGGCTAAGGTGACTACTGATTGATACTACTGATTGATATTTCTTTTAAATATTTTACTGCCAGCAATTAAGTAATTGATTGCTGGCAGATTTCAAATAAAATAATACATGAATTGCATCAAAATTTTATTACTGGCCTTATTGCCTTTTTTTATTTGTATCAGCTGTCAAGAACAAGAGGGATTATTTGCCGAAACATTTCAACAAAATGCTTCAAGCGGCAAAAGTAATGCAGCAAAACCTTCCTTGAATCTCGAAGTTAATTTTGATGGGTATGAATCTGGATGGCCTGCCTCAATAACAAACGAACGAAAGTATTGGACTTTGAAATCTACACCGAAAGACGAAGCAGGGAATTTGATTGACATAAACAATAACCCCGATTCTTTCATCAAAATTTGGGTTTATCATGGAGATGAATCACACTACAACTTCCCTTACGATAAAATAGCTCCTACCCAATTAACTTTCTTTGGCAAATACCCTTTAGATGGCGTTATCTGGACAGAGGCAGATAATCCTACGACTCCTATTTTGTTAGGGGCATTTAAGGATGTTCCAATATCAGAGGCGTTTAATCAAACAGACTTTATGACTCGTTGTGATGCTAAGACAGGCGGAGATATTGACGATGCTGTTATAGGAGATGAATTCAGATTTAAAACAAGAAGTAGGGCTTCATTACAAGCATGTTCTACTTGTAGCGAAGGGTCTCCTGTGGTCTATTATGTAGTATTCCAACTAAAGCACAACGGAAAAACTTCAAAGAAAGAAAAGTTTTGGTTCTCAAATCAATAACGTGGTTTTCGCTAAAAAACAAAAGACAATAAAATTTTAAGTTCTATGAACAGCAACCCCAATAAGCCTCAATACGGCATACTCAAATACGGAGGGCGTGAAGTAGCCGTTCACAAAACCGAATTCATCGCCTACAAAACCTCTGACCTGCCCATGGGTGCGAGTATGGATACACTCCCGCTCAAAACAGTAGGAGAATATGTTTTGGAGCGCAAGCCTGTATCCAATCTCGAACAAAGCTTGGAGGATATCAGGGTAATGAGTTCGGTAGAAGTAGGCACACACACCTTTACGCTTGGGGAAGAAACCGAACCTCGCATACCTAATGGCGAAATCTATGTAGTCGTCAAGGAGGGCAGCGAAGGTATGTTGGAAGGGGTTATAGATACTTACTTTCTCAAGAAAGTAAAAAATACAGCAAGTGGAGTAGTTGTATCCGTAAGCTCCCTTTCGCCAAACCCTGTAAAAGTTGCCCTCTCGCTTCAAGACCTCGATTATATCGAGATAGCAGAACCTGATTTCATTGAAGAAGTAAATCCGCACAGCTTTAATTGGGATGGCAAATACATCTCTCAGCAATGGGCATTTGAAAACAAAGGAGGAGGACAAGGGCTCTTCCCCAATCCTGTTTATTTCAAAAAAGGCGCAGACTGCAAAGGTTTTGCGGCTCTTAGATGGATTGAAGAAAACAACATTCCTTTGGAGGATGGCGTAGAGGTTGGAGTTATTGATGATGCGATAGCAGAGTTTGAAGGAATCAATCTTCAAAGCACCTTTTCCTGTCGTACTCAAAAACCAGATGCCAGTCCAAGATTGGGAGTAGATAAGCATGGTACGGCTGTATGCAGCACCATTGCAGCAAACAACGACATGCTCGGAGTGAGTCCTGATGCCCCTATTCATTTTATTGGGTTTTGGGTGCTGTCGGATGATATTATTGAGCAGCAGTTCAAGAGAATGGAAAAAGCGCATGTAGTGGCCGTATGCTGCAGTTGGGGAGCATCTTCAAACAACTATGTGTTGAGTACCCGCAAAAAAGAAGCCTTGAAGTCCTGCACCCTCAATGGGAGGCAAGGCAAGGGAACGCTGATTTGTTTTGCTTCTGGTAATGCTGCCTTGAAACAAATTGCAGGATTTGCAGCCGACAAACACACGCTCGCCATTGGCGCATGTACTTCAAAGGATGAATTAAGTCACTACTCCAATACTTCAAATGACAATCCCGAAGGAGAGGGTGAAATATTTTGTGTTGCCAGTTCTTCCATTGTCCCCAATCTTTCCTGCAATGTGCCTGGATGGTTTGACGAGGCTCAAAAAATCCCCAATGGGTACGATGGCATTGTACTTGGAGACGGAGAGATAGAGACTCGATTCACGAACGGGTTTGGAGGCACCTCCAATGCTGCCCCAAAGGTAGTAGGAGCGATTCATCTCTGCGCTCGAATCAACCCTCAACTGACAGCAGATGAATTGAAGGCTATTATTTCACAAAGCTGTGACTTGATAGGAGGGGCAAAAGAAAAGACTCCCGAATTTGGACATGGAAAACTCAATGTTCTCAAAGCCGTAAAGTTGGCTTATGCAACAACTCAAGAAGAAGAAGAAGAAGAAGAAGACAACAACAACAACGAGGATAAAGACAAAGAAGACAACATTCCTACGCTAAACGTTCAAGAGCTTATTGCTTATGCACAAGGAGTGGGTCAAATTTCTACATCCAACAAAGAAGAAGGCGCAATACACTTCTGGAACTCTATGGTGTCAGGTAATTACATTGTGGTGATAACAGACATCAATGGAGAGGCATTCAACAATCCAGATTTTGATGTATACATGAAACGAATAGGAGATGCAGGAATGAATTTCAGAGAAGTTCAATCTTATAAGGCACTTCCGACTAAAGAAGACTATGACTATGCAGGAACTGGCACAGGAGAACAAGAGGTCTTAATGCTCAAAGATATCAAAGGCGGCACTTACGCCTTTAGAGTCCATAGCAAAGACCATGATGGCCCTTACAAATTGACCGTAAGAACTTATTAAAAAAAACGAACATGCACGAATTGCCATTACCCGCAATCAATATGGGGTTCAATATGCTAATCAATCCCATCTGTTTGGTTTTGCACGCATATTACCTTCGCAAAGGCAAAGAAAGGGTTGTGCGTTCAGAAATACTGAACCCATTTCAGATAAAGGTTTTGGAGAGGGGTCTTTGGATAATTTCGCTTGGAGCTTTTTTTACGTTGTTTTTGTCAATTGTATTATTTGCCTATAGTACTGTAAACGCATTTGCCATTGGGTCTTATCCCCCGGGCAAAGGTGTTGAGTTGTCTGTTCGATTAATAAATCTATTTAATAACACTACCAAAACAACCATAATTTTTTTTGTGATAGCTATCATATTTAATTTAGAAGGCCTACCAAGTCTTCTATCGAAAAAATAGAAACCACAACTGTAACCAGATTTAGAAAGTACACCCTGATGCTTTATTCACCCTAAAGATTTGAACATGATCATCATATTACAGGCAGGGAGTCAGGCCTTAGACATGTCTGACAAGGTATTGAATCCTGAGTTTATAACGTGGTTGGTTGAATATTTCGGTGTTGGACTTTCAATGACCGTGTTTGTTATTGTTATTATTTACAAATTGATAATTGCACTAATTGGCTTGATAAGCAACCCTAATATGATAGCCAATTTGAGTTATATAGCAGGACATATTAAGCGATTCAAAAAAGAAAAGGACAAAACAAAGGATGGTTAAGAGGATGTTTTACACAACTAAATCAACGAAAAGATGAATCTCTTGGCTCTTTATCGAAAACATAAATACCTCCTCATTAGTGGAGTGTTTATGCTGGTATTTTCATTGGCAAGTCCAGTGGTAAACACGATAGTAAACCACAGGCTTAAAGATGATTGCAAGAAACTAAACAAAGGATACTTCGATAACCTATTGACGATTCCTTCTTTGAGAATATCCACCTCTTGCATTGTCCCTAAAGAAAAGAAAGAAGATGAAAAAAGTAAAATCACTGGTAATTCTACTTCTGATTTGGTGTACTATTGGAAATAATTATTCCACAGCCCAAGTTTTGGAGCAGCCATATCAAGAAGATACCGAAGGATACAGCTTAGAGGACACCCTCAATTGCAACACAAACAAAGAGGTTGTACCACAGTCTTATTGGAGTAAGTTGAAAAGGAAATGGCTGAATCCACCTTCTTACAAAATAACCTTTGAAGAGTTTCAGTATGAAAACTATTTCAAGTCCAATCTTGAAAGAACATTTTACTTGGAACTGCGAAAAGATTATTACTACGACATAGACACGCATTATTCATACGAAATCTTTTACATCACCAAAGCATCCCTTAGAGCGCACGCACATTTTGGGTTTCATTCAAGAGAAGAGTTAATCAACACGCCTTTTTTTTGTTTGTTGAGCGAACAAGGGATTCGGTATTTCCAAAAAGTTTTCAATGACTATACCAGAGGCTGTGAAAGTTCTTTGGATGTTTTTGAAACGGATGTGATTGTTAAGTCAGAAAAACAGCATCACTTCAAAAACATCGAATGGATATTCATGCGATTGGAAGACAATAAGATTTTTTTACAAGGCACATCGTCACTATAAGCGATGTATTTGATACAGTTTTTAATCACACGTATATTAAATTATTATCAGCAATGGAAAACATTCAGTTAACAACCGAAACGCCTATTGAAAACAAATATGGCATCAGCGAGATTTTCAAAGTAATTGATGCTGCAGGAACAGGAGCTGCTGCTTTTGACAATGTACTAAAAGACGACCGTAAAATATCGGGATGGGACGAGTACACTGCATTGGGGTTTGCCATGCTTCCGTTGAGCAGAATAGACTGGGCATTGTTTGCTATGCAAGCAGGCAAAGACTTTACTGCCGAAGAAAAGAAAGAAGCATTTGCCTACTTCAAGGAAGTGTACAGTATGCCCAACTTCAAGAGCTTTGAAGAGATGTTTGAAGAAGCGGTGGCGTTGGGTTTTGAAGCAGAGGCTTTTTTCCAAAACTCCAGAAAGCGAATGATCAAAATTTCTGCCTTCTTTAAAAAAGAAGATGCAGAGGAAGGCGAAGAAACTCCACAGGAAACTCCACATCTATAACCTCTATATTCTCATAATCCGTTATGGCTAAAGCCAAAGAAAATATAGAGCTAAAATCTGAGCAGATACGGTCTGCCTTTGACAATGCAAGCACACTGTCAGAGGCGGACTTTGCCAGTTTGATACAGGCAGGAGGAGGCGTGCAGATGGATATGACCTATCATGCGGCAAAAGACCTGCTGGGAGGCGTAACCGAACTACAAGCCATTGAGTCTTCTTCTGTACAGAGATACGGCAAGACTGGAGTTATCAAGGCGGGCCGAGACAACAACCTGTACCAACACATTGCAGAACTCAAAAGCAAGTGTGGTCTATTGAGTCGCATACAGGCCTTTCTTATTTCTACTTTTTACACCGAACTCGGATTTAAGGTCGGAGGGGAAGATGTGAGCCAGAAAGACGATGATGGAGATTATTCGGATGCTCATAGAGCCTTAAAAGAAAGATTGGAAAATGTAGGAGTGACGGATTCGTTCAGAGAGGAATTTGGCATTGATGTTTTTCTAAACGGATTTGCTTCTCCCGAAATAGCTTACTCCAATCAAGGAGGCGACAAGACTCCCAATCACGTCAAAATCACCAAGAGCAGAAAAGTCAGACTGTGTAAGCTCCGTCCTATGACTTCTCGTCAAGGCTCTGCTATGTATCCACAAGAAGTGCTGGTGTCTTCTAACAATTGGAAGGATGTCAGAAAAACAATGGTATTCCCCATCGTTGGCAGTACCAAACATGGATTTGGATACAGATGGAGAGAAATGGGAGCAGACAATAAGTGGGTTTTCTCTGTCGAAAACTATATCAAGAAAAAGAAAGAAGATGGCAAAATAAAAGTAGGATACACCAACAGTGTAGACTTCAATGAGGCGTACAATCAAAATGGGGAGCTTGGGCTTGTGGGATATTATCTCGCTATCATTCCAGACTCCATATTAGAGTTTGTGCCTTATCCTTATTGGGGAGCCTCCACAACTTACGACATTCTTTGGAGCTACGCACAAATGGCCGCCATCAAAGCAGGATACATGAAACGCAGTCTTTTTAAGGCGCACATCATTGTTTTGAACCGCAAACGATTAGACGACCCTAAGAAAGAACAAGCTCTCAAGGTAGCCGAAAGACAGAAAATAGAAAATGAGAGTGGGGCAGCCAATGCAGGAGGCGCTATCCTGATGTGGGAACACAGCACAAAAGACGACCCAACCTATCTCACTATCTACGAAATGCCCCAAATCAGCAACCATCAGTTCTTAAAATATTTGGACGATGGGTATGACCGTCAAGGAGCATTTGAATTGGGGGTAGACCCCGAACTCCTCAATCTATTTGAAAAATCATCTGGATTCTCCAACAAAGCTCAAACCTTGCTGCTTAAGTATGTGACCATGATGGGGGATGTAGGAAAAAAATTACGCAGTCCTTTCTTGGCTTTTATCAATTTCTTGGTCAAGCAAATGGGAATGGAAGACGTGGAGGTGTATTTCCAAAAGCCTGAACTGCTCCAGTTTTTGGAAGACCAGGCAGAGAAGGAAAACAAGACCCCTAAAAACGCTCAGGAAGTCACCGATAGAACTACCGATGACTTACAAGCCAAGATTCAGACGGCCATTAATGATGCCATGACAAGCATTGGATTCCAAATAGAAAGCGAACTAAGCAAGCAATTTGCCAATCATTTTAGTAGTAAATCCAAATCATAATGCCAGAAGATACCTCACATACCGATTGTAATTGTGGCTGTGCACCTTGCAGTTGCCCTGTCAAAACAAAACCCTGTGTCATTGTTGATTATAGCTATGCCGTAGACCCTGACATGCCCTTTAGTAGAAAGTTCAATCAGAACGGAACACCTGAAGAACTCGTGAGGGATGCCCTACAACAAGCCCACAATGTGGTCATTGCGAGGTCTAAAATCCCTAAGAAATGCATGGATAAAGTATGTGGGGCGATTGCAAAAAGAGAGCAAGCCGAAAATGCAGAATGTCCTTCTCCTTGTATCCAAGCACTTATTGACAAGCTCACTCGATGTATTATCGCATGGGCTATTTTTGAGTATGTCAAGGATGTAGGGCATGATGATTTTAGGAACCCTAATGCAAACAAAGCGGATATCGAGAAGCGCATACAGATGTGGAATTACTACGAGAAGGAAGCTGAATCGGTACTGGACAACGAGGATATTGATAATTTTTTATTGACTGCTAAAAAAAGCGACTATGATACTGATAATCCTACTGATGATGGATTCTGCTTTGAGTGTATTGACCGTCCTACTGTTGGCGGGGATTGCCTTCCTTCTAAAGAAGAAGACTACTTCGACATCCCGCTTGCCTTCATCTAACGAGCAGGAAGATAGAGAAGACAAAGGCTCTGCGCCTGTCGAATTCGGAGGCGAAAGCTATATAGGAGGGAATGACAAAGAAAAATTGGTAGAAAAAATCACCACAGCCAAAGATGCGCTGACAGGAATTGAAGTTATTGCCGAGCGATTGAAGCTCACCGAAGAACCTATTGAACCAAAGCCTTGTCCAGAGCCTATTGAACCCAAAAAATGGCGATATGCCATCTTTGTGGATGCAGGACATGGTACTTTGAAGAATGGCATCCATACCACCATTGCAGGGATGGGAAGGTATTGGACTCACAAACAAGGGAAGTTTCACCAAGGCACGACTTTTTATGAGGGGGTTTCAAATCGCATTTTGGCAGAAAAGTATATCAAGCGATTAGAAGAATTGGGGATGAAGGTAGTGAGGACTTATAGTGATTCGGATTTATCCCTTAGTGATAGGGTTTCGATTATCAATTATCATCATGAACACATACAAGAAGGGCTCACTCTAAGCTTTCACTCTAATGCCTCTCCAGGTCACGATGCGAGAGGAATTGAATACTATACTACAATAGGAGAAACGACCAGTGACCCTCTTGCACAGAAAATTTGGGAAGAAACAAAAATCTTTTTCCCAAACTTTATGCGTTCACAGCATCACATTGATGGGGATGCCGATTATGAGAAGAATTTTGACATTATCTTCAAAACAAAAGGACCTGCAGTGCTACTTGAAAATTTCTTTTTTGATCATTATGAAGATGCACTCCTGCTCATGGATGAAGAAGTACAAGACAAGCTGACAGAGGCTTTGGTGAAAGCCACTGTTTGGGCACAAGAGAACTTACAACAATGAAATGTTTTTCATGGCTAATATAGTTTATCAATAGCCCTTTGCTAAAACATTTAGTGAAGGGTTTTTTTTCACGAAAAAATACACCAATGAAAAATGCAATATTATTATTGTGTGCAACAATTATTCTAACTTTTTTAGCATTAGGCTGCAAAGTATATTTCAAATCCAATCATTACGAGCAAACCAATACCATTAAGGAAGGAAAGACGGTGATTAAGAAGCCTAATACGGTAGTGATAGGAGAGGAGCAGAGCAAAGATTCGAGCTTCCAATTCTTTCCACAGTCAAAAGATAGTGTTACGGTAAGTACTCAAGATAAAAGAAGCGAAAAAGAAGCTACGTTTTTTAGCAAAAAAATGGATGTTTTGCTAAAAATTGAAGGCGGGTTTCAACTTGACACCAATGACCTTAGCAACAAGTCGGGTATTGGCACAAAGTATGGCATTACGGCTGAGACTGCTAAAAGATTCAGCTTTAACTATCTCCCCTCTACAAGAGAGATGCAGCTATTGTCAAAAAATAGGGCCAAGCGCATCTATCAAAAATATTTTGAGTATTTCAAACTGGACCATATTCAAAACGACACCCTCGCTTTCTTTATCTTCGATGGGTATGTGAATATGCCAAGCAGGATGCCTGTGCTGCTCAATGAATGTTTGAAAAAGCAGGGGATTGGATTTGAATCCGAAAAAGCTTGTAGGAATTGGGTGAGTACATTGTCTAATATGGCCGACTCCAAAGAGTTGTTTGATGACCTATGGGAGCTTCGGTGTGATTACTATAAACATCGAGCAGGGGTATTGGAGGAAGAGAATCCCCATCATGCGTTTTTGTCTGAGCATTGGACTCCAAGATTGCAGGATAAAAAATATCTGAACGGATGGCTCAACCGCATGGATTATTGGAAACAAAAATTATTCGAATGAAATCAGAAGTTTACAATCCCAAGACAGGTAAGATTATTGTCATTAAATATGGTGACAAGAAAATCAAGGCGGTGAAGACACGAGAGAAAGAGAAGAAGGAGTGAGGCGATATTTTCAATACCTTTGGGCGTTATGGATGGCACAGAACAGCTTTACTGGATAGATATTGGTTATGCTTGCTTTGGCATTGTGGCAAAAGATGGCACTGTAATAGATGCTGCACCTATCGTAAGATGGATGATAGGACAGTCATTGGCAAACATAAAGCCTTGGTTGTTGAAGCGCAAAGCAAAGGGAATTTTGGTTGAATGAATTATGCTAAGAAAACTCTTTGAGGGTCAAGTGTAAATACTTCACGATATTCTTTTTCGTAGGACATCTTGTAAGGATGTCGATAAAACAATATGCCTTTAATCTTGTAATGAGGAAGGTATCTGTTGTTGGAATCGTCTTGAATTACAATCCCTTCAAATTGTATCCCTTCTCCCCAATCTCCTTTTACATAGTCTCCTGTCTTGGGCCTTAATCCAAACAAGCGTCTAAGGGAATGCCATAAAGACATTTTTTTAGGTATTTTGAAAGCATCTTCATTCATAGTGAAGTTAGTTGAATGAAATGTGATTTATAGGATTGATTTATTGTGTTTTACTACATCATACTGGTCAGTGTACCTCCACATTATTTCTTTTGACTCCCATCCACCATTATTCATGATTATTTCAGTTGGAACATTTGCTTCCAACATAGCGACTGCCATTCCAACACGCAGAGAGTGACTACTTTTATCTGCTCCTAAAAACTCCTTAACTAATCGTTGCACAGTTTGGGAGCTTATGTGTATTTCAGACTTGTCAAGCCCTTTGTTTCTGATTTTGTAAAATAAACACCCTGACGAGATGTTGGCTTCTTGAATATACTGACGGAGCGTTGCGATTGGGCAATGGAGAGGGTTTTCGACTGGAAGAATATGCTTTCTGTAGTTATTTCTTGTTTTGTTGTTTTCTTCGTCCATTTTAATAAATAGAGCATCATTGCTAAATTCCAGTTGCTCAAAACTCATAGATGCCACTTCAGATACTCTGCACATGCCATGAAAACCAATTAATATTATAGTGCGGTCTCTAAGTGAAGTTAGGCGGATTTTGGCTTGCCGAATTTTGAGGGTTTTAACCAATAACTTCTTTGTAAGAAGGCTATCTATCTGTTCGTTTTCCTTCTTGATGATTTTATTTATGGCATCTTCAATATCAATAGACGTTGCTTTCTTGGCTTGCTTAGGGTGTACATGCTTACCCCTCTTTGCCATGGTTCTTTTTGTTTTTTTTAAATAATCCTTCGTTCTAAAAGTGTATGGAGAAGGGACGGACTCTTGCTTATGTAGCCAAGATACGAACATTACTCTACGCTTGATCGTGTTATAACTTGCGCCTTTTTTTACAACTACATTATTTTTGTAAATAGGCTTAATAAACGCCATGTAGGTTATGTACATTACTAAAGCAGTTTCGGGCATAACAATACGTTCCCCTTTCTTGTTTTGTGCGTACAAATAGAACGATTTACTTTCTTCATCTATATGAACGAAATCACACCCTATCATGCTTTCAAAGAAAGCGTTTATACACTTAGCGTCTGACAGTCGAGACAAATAGGTGTTATTACACATTTCTTCTGACTTGATTGTTTGAAGGCTTGAAGGTATTCTACTGCGTGAGGTCATTTGACTTTGTATAATCTCAAGGGAATCTTCAAAATTTTCGTATGTTGACATTGAGTTAAATATTGATTTAGGTTAAAAAATATCCTATAAAACTGATTTATTATGTTTTGCAATATTGTATTGCTTAATGTACCTCCATAGCATCGCCTCTGTTTTCCATCCTCCATTGTTCATTATCACCTGAATAGGTATACCTGCCTCATACATGGCGACTGCCATACCAATACGCAGAGAGTGACCGCTTTTGTCCGTACCAATATGCGTTTTTATCAACCGAGCTACGGTCTTATCGCTTAGATGCTTCCCCGATTTATCCAAGCCTTTATTTCGGATTCGGTAAAACAAATACCCATCTGTAATCCCTGTGACTTTCAAATATTGCCTCAGTGCTGCGATAGGACAGTAGAGAGTATTTTCGGCAGCGGGGATGTGTTTTTTGTAATCATACGAAGTCTTGCTGTCCTGGTCAGTCATGTGAATAAACAACTGATTGCTGCCAAACTCCAATTGCTCATATTTCAATGCAGCGAGTTCCGCCCTACGAAACATGCCTGTAAATCCTAACAGCAACAAAGTTCTGTCTCTCAATGCTGTGAGCTTAATTTTATTTCTTCTTATGTCTGCCTTATGTACATTTAATTTATTGATTTGCAAATATCTAAGCTTTATCTTAGCCGATTTAATAACATCATCAACGCCTTCCTTTAAGTCAAAAACATTGATTTTTTTGGCTTGATTTGCATGGATATGCTTTCCGTCTCGGCCCATACGCTTTTTAACGGCCTTTAGAAATTTTTTAATATTGGAGGTGTAAGGGGAAGGGATATTATTCTCTTTATGTATGTGGCTGATAAAAGCCACTCGGTGAGTAATTGAGGCGTAACTCATTCCATAACGCAAAACTTCGCCTTTTTGACTAATCACAGGTTTCTTATCCGCTACATAGGCAATGTAGGCTACCAACATTTCTTGACTGATACCTTCTGTGATTAAATAAAATTTCTTCTGAACTTCGTCAATATTAATAACGGATTCGTTGGCGACCAATTCAAAAAACTCATTGATGCAATGAGCATCCGAACGATACGCCTCAAAAGTATTTCTTGGTACCGCATCAATAAGTGCGCCTTCTGAGTAGTCGTATAAGTCGGGTAGTAAATTACTGGCAAGTTTAGAGTTCTGGTTATTAACCTTTAATTTGTTCATGTTGTATATTTATGTCCGACAACTTTAATTGTCGGACATAAATATACAAAGAATTTTCGAAGGAGTAAAAAGTATTTTAAATGTTTTTTTAGAAAAAAAACGGATGAATGTGTCACACTTTGAGTCTTGAATGGCATTACTATATGAACGGCCCTATGACTTCACAATATTCGACTTATCAAATCTTCTCTGTTTGATAAATCTAAATCTTTTGTTTTGGCAGAAGTCGCTGTACTGTTTGTTGGTTAACAGCCCTTTTATCTTCTCCTTTGTCACTAAACCATCAAAACACCAATTCCTTTCACCTTGATACCTCCAGCGAAGAGTCAAAAAGGTATCATTTTCTGTGATGTATTGTTCAGATATTGGAGCGTCTTTAGACCTATTGACTTTTTTTACCTCAATCCAATACTCTATATTTTTCAAAGGTTTTTTGTTTCGAGGTATGTTTTTGTTGGCAAAATATTTATTCCTACTCATATCAAAATACTTTTATATCAAAATACTTTTAATTGTTTTGAATTTCAGACAAATTACTATACGCTCCTACTATATGAAGGTTAGACAATATGGCTATCCGCTTGGCTACGCTGTCCAAAATCCCCATTACTGTGCCTTTGTAAGCTGCGGTGTTTTCATCCTTATCAACACCCAAAGAATTGAATGACATGGCAAAAAAGCGAGGATTTTTGTCATCATCGTACAAGGCTAACTCAATAGCAGCTAATATTTTGTTGTGGTCAGACGACTCAAACTGATTTGGTTTGAACAGGGAGAAAAATCCTATCCAAGCCGAACTAACCACCTCCAATATAATTTGCCTGTGTTGGTTATTGTGCGTGTCCACCAATGGGCAGGTCATTTCAACAATAATCTCCCCATGTTTCCCCTTCAGAATACTGGCAGATGATTCTGTGTGGGTAAAAGCGTTTTTTAATTTTTCGTTTTCTTGTTGCATGGTTGGTTTGAATATTTGCTTTTTTTGCGGGTCAATTATTGTATTATTTTGATTTGATTATTTTAACCCAAATAATCTCATTGTTAGGGTCGTCAAAGTTTTTTATTTCATTCCAGTCATCACAAAGCTCCTGCAAATCAGTGTACTCCTTATTGTTCCCGTCCATAAAGAAGTAGGTTTTACGGCTTCCAAAAGAACCATCTGCGTTCTTTTTGGTAATAATTTCTCTCTGAATACCAAAATTATCATCTCTATGCAACTGGTGATGGAGGGTAGTGTATGCCATTGACTTTCTGAATCGGAATTCTATATCGTCAACTTCTAACTTATTGCTCATAAGGTAATGCTTTTTTTGAAGGGGTAGAGTTGTCATGGATGAACATCCCCCATGCCCCATTATTCAATTTTTCTTTGGTCAATAACTCGCTTAACGAAATATTAGGGTCACACATGTAGCAATAGTCTTTGGTTCTTAAGCTGAAGCTATTTGGTAGTTCATGACCACAGCCGTTACAAGTAAATTCAGTGTTTTTAGTATTCATAGTTGATGATTGTTTCTAATGACATGCTTCGTTGTCGGAGATGTGGTAACTCTCATAATCGGGATTATGAGTAAAATAAAGTTCAGATAACATTAATCTTATATTCTCAATATTATGCCATTCCGATGAAAAAGGAGCAAGTTCTCCTTTTTTATCGCTTAGAAATTCTCTGAATTTAGTGATAGTAGCTAAATCCTGTCTTGTGAATTTGCTGTTTTTCATTTGCTTGGGTGTTTATTTTGTTTTCTTTTAATGTTTTGCTTGGCATTCCTTAGATACAGCTTATATCTCCTATCATTTATAATTTTTTTAACTTCATCATACCTTGCAAGCGTTTCTTCATACAATCCCGATTCGTCACCATCTGCATTTTGAATAAAGAAATCACGAAAATCAGAAAGCAAGGATGATATTTTACTGATTTCATTTAAGTTCATTTGGTTGTTTATTAAAACCTGTCGAATTCGACAGGTTTAGGTTACTTAATATTGCCCTCACTTCTGATAAGCCTCATTATCAGGAGTGAAAGCAATAATTGTGGAGCTATGCGGTTTCGAGCCGCATTACCAATTCCCTTGATAATTTTGTTATCTCGGTACAATAGCCCCATGATTTTTTTTAAGTGATAAATATTCATCCCAATCCTCCGCCCTTATATTCTTCTCCAGAAACTCATCCATGCCCATATCACGACACTCGTTTACAAATCTCATAAACCCAACCACTCCCCTACACTCCTCCAATCCATCTCTTCTAAATTTGGACTTCATAGGTTCATCAAGTGATGCAATCCAATCATCAAATTCTTCTGGAGTAGCATCCTCTCCTTCTGGTTGGTCATAGTATCGCTTACACCAATATCCAAAGCGAAAAATATAATCTTCCCATAAGGGGATTATGGATACCGAATGAGCCTTTTTCAGCAAAGCATCATCCGCAGACGTGTAATAGTCTTTTTCGGCTCCTGCAATCTTCATTTCAATGCGATATTCAACCGCCTCCGCAGGCTTGCCGAGTTCTTGCAGCTTCGATTTAATCGCTGCTTTACGGTAAGCAAGAGATTGGTTTTTGAATTGGATAGGGTGTATTTCTGGTATCTTCATTGTGCTTTCTTGTATTGCTTATCATAAGCTGCTGCCTGTTTTAACCACTCTTCATGTTCTTTCTTTAAGGGTACTCGCTGACAAATCGCACCAGCTCCTGATGTGGGGTAATTGTTCCAATCCCAAGCATCACCATCCCCGCCATTGTTGCGAACATAATAAAAGTGATTTTTATCCTTGTGAAGCCATGAACCTCCACCGTTTAGTGTTGGCCCCTGATGGGTGAATACCATAATGCGGGGCAGTTCTGCAATCAATTTACATTCTTCTTCAGTAGGATTGTTGTCGGGTACACTGGAGAAAAAAGCATGAAACTCACTCTTCAAACGCTTTGTTTCTGCCTTTTGGGTTTCGTGAGACTTCTTGTCTGCCTCCTCAATGTCGTTTAGTTGCTGCAAAATAGGCGTGTCCCCGAGCAATACCTGTGAACCGTAATAACTCACCTTTATTCCTGCCCTCAACAGGTCTGCTATCGCCCCAACAGCGTAGTACCATCCTCTCACCTCTCTTGTGGAGGTATAGTACCCTGGCATTTGGTCATCCAGCCATTCCATCTCTTCCTCGCTTCCGTTATTGTAGGTGCGATGAGAAGAGGAGATGATGTTCCAAATTCCTTTGGGTAGTCGTTGGGTGATAACCAATCCTAAGCCCATCTTTGATTTGAATTCGACAGCCGTACTACCTCCACGAATGGAAGACTCCAGTATTGTCTCATCTCGAACCCTTCTGTGTTCTTTTGATTCTACAAAATAACCATGCACGTTCTCTCCTACTTTTAGGCAGATTTCGGGGTGCTTTATCAGTAGTGTACCTTTTCTTGTCATCTCCAACACCTCCTCTTTTCGCAATCCCGCTTTTTCCATTGCCTCCGAATTGACGAATGGTTTTTGATTGTAGTTGTACAGATAGCCCTGTGAATCGGAAGCAGCCGAGAAGTATCTTTCTGTACCGTCTGGCTTGGTGAGGATATATTGATTTGTTTTCATTATATGATGTTGTTTTTTTTATTTAAACACTACTTTGGATTCGTAATCCAGTCCTCTTTCATTATACCCCCTTTCGTAGATTACGCCTGATTTACAAACAAGCGTAAGGCAATATCCGTCAGAAGATATGTTAAGCATTTCTAAAATGCTACGCAAATATTTTTTTATAAAAACGCTTAAAAAGATAATTTATTTTTGATAGCAGTTAGTTTGCTTCTCGTAACCTCCACTTCGTCAGTGCTTGACAGTCCTTTCTGCATAAGCGTTTCCCAAAGCATTAGCTGTGTATCAATCCCATCCAAAAGCGTTTGTTGGTTGTCTTGGGTGAGTGTGACAGACTTTGAAGCTTTGCCTGTTACTAGTATGGTCATTTCTCCGCTTTCAATCTCCACGTTTGCAGCAGATGCTTCTTTCAATAATTCCTGCGCTGCATCCATGATGGCTTGCTGTTCTTGATGACTCAGTGTGCCAAGGCTAATCTTTGAACTCAACCCTGTACGTTTGGCGGTGCGAGTTTTGTTGGTGTTCCCCGCATGAGGAATGAGGTGTTTTCGCTCAACAAGCAAATCATACGCTCGACACAACAAAGTCGTTTTGTTGAGAATCTTTTTTTCGTCACATATAGTCTTCAAAAACTGATATGCGTCTTGTGGTTTAGGCTGCTTCATAAGATATTGCGTTTTTTGAAAGTTCAGTAAATGGCACGTAGCACTTGTCAATATTTTCGGGTAGCCATGCAGGAGCTGCCCATGAGCGTTGTTGGATTTGAAATCCATTTCGCCCATACCTATAATTATCCTCCTCATCCAAAACAGACAGTGGCATTGGTCGGAGTAGATGTGAATGAAAATCAACACTGGAGTTTTCTATTTCAAAACCACTGACCACTCCCCTACCCTGGCTTCTTCCTTTCTTGCCGATGCTTCGAATATATTTTTTACACAACCGAGACACTTCCGTAGAATCTCCTTCAAAGTAAAACCACGCCTCACTAATCAGGTGTCGCTCCTGCGGAATATCTACCGCCTTATCTGGTCCTGCATTGGTTCGGTATTTTCGTTTTCTGCCATCCGCAGCTATCAAATGTGAGTGCTGCGAGTCGAATTTTTGGCGAGTAGGTTCGATGTAGCTGTGTCCTCCTGGAGCATAAAACATCTGACTGCCATACAACCATCCGTCTTTATGCACTTCCAAAGGAAAATCTGTTAGCCTGTTTACTTCCAATCGCCTATATTGAACCTTGCCAATATCATTTTTGTGGATGAGTATTTCAATACCATCCATATTAATGGCTATCACAAAGTTTCTTGCTCCTTCCAAAGCTATGCGGTTGAAGTCAATACGAGGCTCGGGCAAATGAGTGCGAGCCTTTGGAGTATATTGAAGATTGTCTACAAGCCATGCGTAGCCTATTAAGTCCTCCAAAAGTGGAGGGAAGGTGAAGCTTGGAGGCGAGTCGAATTTGAAGGTTATTTTCTGTGTCATAATTTAAAAGCGATTAAAAATGTTCTATTCCCAAGCGGGAGAATATTCGTGATCTTGAAACAATCCAGAAACTCCCAATCCCACAAAAACTTTCAGTCTGGTTACCTCATCGGTTTTCATGCCAATCTCCTTCCCTATTTTCTCATCATCCCATCCAAGTTCCACCATATCCTTCACAAGTTCGGCAGTAGAACCTGCTCCATGTTTCCCTCTTGCGAGGTTGTGTCGCATAGTGGATGCCCTTCGGTCTTTTTCGTCATAGTTCTCTGCCTTGATTAAAGTAATAGGGAGATAGCCGTGCAGGCGTTTTTTTATGGAGGAAACTTCTTTTCCTGTTCGGGTCCTATGAAAACCGTCCACAACTTCCTTTGCCATCAACTTTACCATTGATGTTAGCTCTCGCCAGCCGCTCCACCTAAATTTTGGATAAGTCACTACTGGCATAGTAAATCCGTCTTTGTTCACGCTATGCTTCAGTAGTTTCATTTCAGGAGGAGCTACTGTGTTGGGATTCCAATCATTCGGAACAACAGTTTCGTTTTTGACCCACAATACACAATCAACAGGCTCTCCTTTGAATGGAGATTTTTCATGCAATGCCAATCTGATAGCATTGATGGTATCGACCTTTTCTTCTAAAGAAAGATGCTCCAATCCTTCAAAAATCTTTGCCGCATCCTCCACTATATTTTGTCCAAATAAACTCATTGTCCCAACTCTCTTTTAAGTTTTACAAAATCGGTAAAGTCGTTTTTATTGACCTTAAACCGCAATCTTTCACACCAAAAATCATTCTGTAAAATAGTCTTGGCGACCATTCTCCAGCTACCACCATTCCCGCTCGCTTCTTCTTTCGGGGTGTCTTCATCAAGCAAATCCTCCCAATCTAAATTTTTTCTAAACCATTCTACGAATACCGTAATGCGCCTTTCGTAGTTGGCTCTTGTGTGAGGAGGCATGACACTCAGCAAGAGTTTGACATATCGCTTCCAAGTGTAGCTTTCTGGCTTGTCTATCTTGCGCCAATCAAACATTTCGCTCCGTCCCCATCGTGCTGCAAAATTACAGCCCTCTACACGTTCAACCATCCGCTTCCATGTTTCAGGTTCAATGGCATGATAAATATGAATATTTCGCCTTGCAGTATAGCCATAAGGTTCGCATATCCGCATATCGCTTAAAGTAAGGCCATGTTGATAGTAAGTGTCGTAAATCTTGTTGTATGGAACTTGATAATCCGAAATGTACTTCCAAACGTCCTCCACCTTCCAGTCATATATTGGCATGGCATTATAGACGTTCTCTTCGTTGGCCTTCATGTAGTTTAGCCATTTCTGTCCCTTGTACTTTACTTTGTTTTTTGTGGCTCTAATACCAAGGTATCGGCTATAACTCTCTTGGGTGCGAAGACCCAATACGCTCGCCATTTTTTCGGCATTATGAGTACGTGCATACCAATCGGCAAACTTCACCACGAAGTCCTCAAAGCTCATACCATACTCATAGAAATCAAAATAGTCGTAGTCGCTAATAACCCCTTCATAAGCAGGAAGTGGGCGAACCCACATTTCTTTTTTGTTTTCATTCCAAGCCGTCCAGACTGGGTCGACATACGACACACAGTTATTCGTAGAAATCGGCAGGCATATCCACCACGGCTTTATTTCGGGGTCACCAATAAGCGTTCTTGTAACGTGGTCAATAGTGACCTTGTATTGTGCTTCCCAATCTAAGAAGAATACATTTAGGGGGAGTTTACCCGCTTTCCTTGCCGCTTCTTTAGCAAGGTGCAATAAAACCGTACTGTCTTTTCCTCCACTGAACGATACAACTACATGCTCAAACTCTTCAAACAAGAAGTCATATCTATTACGAGCAGCTTCCAGTACGCTCATTCCCAGCAGAGTCCTCTTTGCTTTTTTCTTAGGCATTCTCTGAGAGATTTAATTCTACTTTTTTGAATTTAACCCATTCTTTTACTACTTCAAACCCAGCCTCCTCAAATGCTTTTGCATCTCGAATCAAAGGGACTGCCTTTGCTACTCTTGCGGATGTTCTCCCTTTGATACTTTTGATGCACATGTTGATGAGTTTTTTACAAACCCCCTTCCCTCTATGTGCAGGAAGGATATATTGGTTTTCAATATTCGCCACTCCTGTATTGGTGATGGAGTAGGCGATAAACCCCATGACCTTATTATTCTCGCCAACAACCACCAACCACGTCATGTTGTCGTTGGTAAGTAGAGGATAGCCCAATTCTTTATATACCTCATCACTGCACAAATACGGTGCAAGTAATGGATAAAATTGTCGGCTGTCTTGTTTGGAATTCAATGCCATTGTGTTCATAGTAAAAGCGGTTTAATTGTTTCGTATCGCAAAGTTAAGCATTTTTAAAATACTGTGCAAATATATTTTTATAAAAATGATTAATTGACTAAGAATAATGCCTAATCTCTGGCATTATCAAAATAATCTCGTTGTAAGCATTAGGGTTTCTGCGTTTCAATGACTCAATGCCTCTTTGTTCTACAGCATCATGAATCCAAGAAGATGTGCGCTGAGTGAGATTGTCTTGGTAAGCATCCAACAGTTTGAGATTGTGATGATACGCATAAATGCGTATTTCAAGATTTGTCCATTGAGCCATAGGACAACAACGATACATCCCTTTCCTGCGTCCCGTTTTGTACTGCATGATGAAAGAACCGAGTCTATTGTTTTGAGGTAGAGTAAGAGATATTTTGCGCTTTCGGCTTTCTTCAATCCTGATTCCCATAAAAACCCCATCAAAAGAACCGAAAAAAGCATCTTGAGTAAAGGCAACTTCTGGAGCATCTTTGTATATCCACCAGTCGAAATTACAATCTTCTATTGCAGTACTGTGGACTATAGCGAGATTGATGTTATATACCCTTTTATAATAATCAAATAATTCGGTATAGTTATGAAGCAAAAGAGATTCCCTGCTTTGAAGAAACAAACAAGGAATCTCTGGATATTGTCTTCTCACCAAATCGTACATCACCAAACTATCCTTTCCGAAGCTCAGTGCGAGGTAAGGATTGGAAGACAGTGAGAGCAT
Source organism: Bacteroidia bacterium (assembly GCA_030427245.1). Lineage (GTDB taxonomy): Bacteria > Bacteroidota > Bacteroidia > Chitinophagales > UBA2359 > JAUHXA01. The sequence goes on from JAUHXA010000014.1 coordinate 66,890, forward strand.
TTGTTCGATGATTCGATTGCTCTGGTCTATCTTTTGTTGGATAAGTGATATGTTGGTGAGGTGGAGCATTAGGCTTATGATGTTTTCTGAAAACTTTTAGCGAGAATCTTTTAAAGCCAAATACCCGTTCCCCATTGCGGTCGAGTTGCCGATGCCTGCAAAATAACAAGAGTCCATTACGGTTGAATCTCCTACGATACTCAAAGAAAAATTATGGAACTTCATAATTTCTTTGCTCTCTTTTTTCAGTGCGTATTTTGCAACGAAAATAGGTTCGTCAATTATAAGACGAACAGACTTTGGGTATTGCTGACATTTCCTAAAAATGGATTCAGCCAATTCTTTTTCATATATAGTAGTCGTCCTCACTGGATGTATTCCTTGCATTTCTGATGAATACAAATGTATTCCATAGAAATTTGGACGGAATACAGCCGTATATATTTTGTTTCTACGGAACATTGTAGAAGTATCAGCTACTTCTACGTACTTCGCATAAAAATCAAATCCATTTATACTCAAATAAGAGCCTTTGCACTTTGAAAGGAATAACTCAAATATATCTTGATCATTAAACCGAAAAGTAGTTTCGAACAATGCTTTTTTAGATAAAACATACTCTTTATTATTTTTCTGAACCCCTACAATGTGTTTAGGCTCAGAAAAGCACCACTGCGAAGCTTCTTTACTTTCGTGGAACAACGAAGCTTGAAGGCTGTTGTTTTTGTTCATTGCGCTATAGACAAAAGCACCCATAGGGTATGGGTAATCGTATCGGTGAAACGCAGCATGAGGATGCTTTTTTCTAAGCTCGAAGGTCACTTTTACAATCCCTGCCATTTTATTATTTTTTTTACCTCTTAGGCAGTCGTTGTCGCCTACCATTTACGAGGTTTGTTTCGTATTTAAAACCAGTACTAACAGAGGAGTCTTTTCTTTTTTGCGGGCTTGCCGCAAAATCAATTAAAGAACTTAGCGTGTCTTTTATTTCTTCTTGTGATAATTCAGCGACTTCTTCTGAATAAATATAGTCGCTATCTCCTTCGTAGGCGGAATAACTGCAGGAGAACTCTCCATTTACTTTATAATACGCACCTCGCCCCTTAATAGTCCATGTAGCTACTCCTGAATCTATGTTCTCCCATTCTAATTCGGCAAAGGCTTTTATCGCCCCCTCTTCTCCTCCGCAATGATACGGAGTTTCTTTAAAGAAAGACGAGAGGTGCAAATGTACTTCGTCATACTCTATATTTTCATTATGCTGATTATAATAAATGTGGTGACAAGGATTATTTATAACATGTAAAAATAAATCCTTTAGTACTTTATTTAATTTATGTTTTTTCATTATTCTATGTTTTAAAAGATTCAATAATTAATTACGTGGAAAAACACTGTTGCGTAGCCTGCTTTTATGTGACCTTTCTTCTTCCTCTTCTTGACCTGAATATCTTTTTATCAGGGTATAACCCCTTAATCAATTCAATTATATCTTCGCCGAATTTGTCTTTTGCTTCTTGCATAGAAATGAAGCTTCCTATGCTGTCGACGGTTTCTTCTTCCATGATTCTGACACCGCATCCATCATAGAACATTTCCCTATTTTGGTTGTAAGGGAAATAGAATTTTTCGTCAGTAGGGTTTAGAAGATTACAGAGATCGCACTCTACTAACTCGAAGTCAAAATTTTGTATTGCAGCTTCCGCTTTTTTGTGGTCAAAATAGTCTTTATTCATCGGAAAGGAACTGTAAATTTCTCTGTAAGTAGCATCAAATACGGATAAACATTCAATTTGCTCTCCTAATCCGTTTTCTTGTGTAGTAGTTGTTTTATACACAAGTCTACCTTGTGCAAACCACGCCAATCTCAAGGCGCTCCCTTCTGTTATTGTCGCACACAAATAATGCGTCTCTGTCTGAAACTCTCCGACATTTCGTAGCGTTTTTACAATGCGCCAAAGAGCATTGATGGCTGAATTTGCAGCCTGGTGGATGTGTAAAGAAACTCCTATTTCTTGAAATGCAATAGAGGTACAATTTGAAGCGAGGTATTCGGCTTCATAGCTTGGGAGCACTTTTAGCAGTTCATATTTCGGATTCAACGCTACACCTTGATAGGTGTAGTCGTCAATTTTTTGCACTACCACGATGTTGCCTCCTTTGGTCAAATAAGTTTTAAAATGTTCCATTTTATCATTTGCGTACTTTTATCTTTCAGATAAGGCTTCTGCATTCCTTTTGTTGTTAAATAATTACAATAGCAAAGTTAAGCATTTCTAAAATACTACGCAAATATATTTTTACAAAAAGGCTTAAACTATGAAAATAATTTACTTTTTACCTCTTAATTTGCCCTGCAAATTGATAAGATAGGTTTGGATTTCCATTTGATTGTCAAGCAAATAATTGATATACTCGGTTGCTTTATCTTCTTGAAAATTACTTGAATAAAATTTCCAATCTACACTCCCCAATCCTTTCGCTCCGCTTCCGCCAATATGTCCGTATTCGCTAAGAAGCTCCAGCCCTCTACACAAACACGCCTCTGCAACAGGAGAATGAGGCTTCAATAATTCAAAACAACCTTCAAACTCAGTGCCTGGAACAATGACCTCCATATCAAACTTCATTTGAGTAGATGCGCCATTCTTCTTTTTCACTTTTGGTTCTTTGTCAAACTCAAAACGCCCTTCTTGTTTGAAGCTGTCCATGCGAGTAAAAAACTGAATGTCGAGATAGTTGTAAAAGCTATTGTAGTCTTCAAAACCATTCTCTAAGCACTTCAATTTTCCCGATGTTGGCATCAAGCATCCTTGAATTGTACCCGTTCCAATTGCTGTGCCTAAAAGTTCGATGACAGGAACGTGTCGTTTCATTTCATTGATAAAATCAACGTCTTCGTACTCCCCAGCTCCTGACACCAACGCCCCTCCTGTAAAACACAACTTGTACAAAAACTTGTGCATTCCTTCGAGTCCTTTTCCATTGAAGTGTTCATCCATTGTGAGATTTCCCAAATTATCCAAACCTATGATGGTGAAGAACTCTGCAAAAAGCAGTCGCCTCATAATTCCTCTAATGGAGTTTGCAGGAATGACAGGAATGTTTACCGTATCGCTGTAAATCTCCATTGCTTCAAAACCATCGTAGAAAGTTTTGGTAGGAGTCCATCTTTGATAGGCTTCCCCTTTTGCCTCCGCTTTACGCTTGGCATTCTCTGCTTTTTGTTGGTTTTTCATTTGACGGAGCAGCAGAGTGATAAGTGGCATATACGACCTAATGAGAGAGAGAAATTCGTAGTCATTGAATTTTTTGAGATGATCATACAGTTGCTCATCACCAAGCGAGAGGATGTCCATCTTTTCACAAACTCTGGTGAGCCATTGCCATCTATCCCTCGCTCCTGCGGAGGATTTAAGAGCGTTGGCGTAGAAGTCGTATCGAGTTGCGCCAATAGTATCCAATTTATCCTGCGCTCTTTTTTGATTGGTCAAAGCCCATACGACATACATGAGAGATTCGAATCTCTCAGAGTCGCTTACGAAGTTGCTCTTAACAATTTGAGGCTTCCCGACAATTACTGGCATTTTACGGAATGGCACATGCGTACCTATTCTTTCTCCTCCGCAATTAATAGGTTCTTTTGCAGTGATAGTAAAAGAGATAGTGGTTTTGGGATGGTATCCCGTTCCTTTAGTTTCTGGATTCTGAATTACCAAAGTCTTGTTGTTCATATTCATTTACTTTTTTACGTTGAATAAAATTGACGAGAAACTCAAAGAGTAGCGTTCCTCTATATTGATTGAATGATTTATTTTGTCTGATGTATGTGGCATGGCTGCCATGTTGTTTTTTGTAGCGATTGACCTTGTTCCAAGAAGGTTCACGGTTGCCGAGAATCTCCTCTTTGGTAAAGTAGGTTTGTTTGGGATTGTCAGGAACTTCGGTATACCACTCTTGAATGTCGGTAATAAGCGGTGCAATCAAAGCCCTGTTCACCTCTATTTTGCCCTTGTTGGTTTCGACAAAGTAAGACTCCCTTGAATAATTTACAGTCGCCTTATAGCTCAAGTGCTTTTTTGGAAGCACAGCAAAAGACACACACAACACAAAGGGAGCTTGTGGAGGATTCAACAAAGTAGGAATGACCGCTTCTCTATCCAAAAGCTTCATTCCTTTATCATTGGCCACAAATCGGTAATTTCTTAGTCCTTTGTTGCCCTCAATAATGCTCATGCACTTGGCAACCTCCAGCGAAATATAATCAGAAGGATAGCGTAGGTATTGGTGTTCGGTAAAATTTGAACCAATCAAACCTTTGGTTTTCCTTCTTTCGCCTTTGATTTTGGTATCAAACGCCAATACGCCCTTTGTTATCTTCTGCCCTGTAAAAGCACATACGGTGTCTTCGGGCAGCGTTTCAATGATGGGGCATTTGGGCTGGATGAATAAATGTCGTGCAATAATATTGCAGGGATGCGTGTATTTCATATTCGGAATTTAATTATTCAAGTGTGGGTAAAAGTGAATTGTCTTTGGGTTTATGCTGCTGATAAAATTCGCTAATTTCTTTGGCAATCTCAATCGTTTCCCAATAGACTTTTTTCAAACTATTCATAGAAATATCTATGTCAATCAATAAAGGTTTGGTTAGACCAACCCTCAACTCGTCTCCTCGCTTTGGATTGCCCCATCGCTCAATGAATTGTACTTGTGCGACTTTGGGAGTCACCCCGTATTGGTGTCTCAACCCAAGAGCATAATAAACAAGCTGCTTATATTCAGAGCTTTCGTATTGGGCATGTTTGCCTGTGCCGCCTGTTTTGTAGTCTATGATGCGGAGGTAGTCAGAAGAACTGGTGTCGATGTATCCAACCACAGAAAACCCATATTCAGAATATTGGAGTGTGACCTTTTTTTCAAATTCATCCAATCTAACGACTTGCTTCAACACTCCTTGCTCTTTTTCAGAAAACTTGCTAAAATCACCAGACTCCAATGCTCCGCCAACCTTATTGCCAAATTCGGTGTAAATATTTTGAACGAAAGGGCTGCCAAGGACATACCGTTGATAATATTCGCCCTTATTTCTTTTAAAAAGGTCAATTTGGGAGTAGGACAACAAGCCCATCCCTTGTTTGTCTTTTTTGGGTAACTCGATAATGGATGACATAGTTGGTCTATTTATTTTTTCATTTAAAACTTAAGTATTCCATTTTAGTGTTGAGTGCAAACTCTCTATCACTATCCATATCCCCAAAATAGATAGACTTCTCAGGAATAATCAGAGAGTAATCCTGACGTGCCTTTTCAAACATTCCTGTATCAGGCTTTCTGCATTCGTCATAACTGGGAGCATAGTAGTAGCTAATCTGCTCGAAATAATCATAAAGAGCATCCTTGACCGCCTCCATTTTCTTTTCAAATTCCCAAGCCTTCATGATTCCGTAATGTATCCCGCCTTGATTGGTGAATATAATTAAAGTGCTAATGGCTGCTTGGTGATAATGCGACTGAATTTGTTTTACATTAGGTATAATCAATTTCCAATCATCAATATTCTGTGGGAACCGATTGCCGCTTTTGGGCTCTATCAGCGTTCCGTCTAAATCAGCACATACGAGGGAATATTTTTTGTCCTTATGAGTTTTGTAATGATACCAACTATTAGATGCTATTCCATTAGGGAAACTTGTAGAAGGGATTGGTTTTCCATCTCTCTTTATCCTTTGCACCTCCAAATCATAATAGTAACGAATCAATTCTTCATTATCATTATTCGCTGCGCTGCCTTTATGAATAGCAGCGACCACCTTTATCCATTCTTGCCATGTTGGATTTGCCATAAAAATATTTTGTTTTTATTTAATAAATTAACTCCAATACAATCTAAACTAATAACTTTTTTCTTGCTCTATGGATTCTACTCTTCACTGTCCCAATTGTGAGGTTGAGTTCGTTGGCAATCTCATCATAAGAATGTCCTTCGCCAAACATCCATAAAGATGCCTGATAACGGTCAGGCAATCTCATCATTGCCTTTTCAATATCTTCTCGTTCAAACACCTGCCAAACTCCATTTTCTGCGCTTGGATGGTATTCAAGAAAAAGATTTGGGTCGGTTATGTTGTAGCCTATATTTTTTCGCCTTTTGTTTTTTTGGTAGTCATTGACAAATTGATTGTGCATGACACACCCTAAATAAGACTTTGTGTCGCCCTCTGATTTGTGGGTAAACAGCCCTTTTCTATACGCCCTAATAAACCTTATCAAAGTTTCCTGGTATAGGTCTTTGGCTTTTTGTGGGCAGCCTAAAAGCTTTATAGCATAATTCTCTAAATAGGCTTGATTTTGTTCGATTATTTTGGTTAGATTATTCATTTTTTAAAATAGTTTTCAATTCTGCTGGCAAGCTCCAAGTATTCAGGTACGCCCTTATTATGGGCGATTTTCTTTATTTTGTCAGCCATGATTAGTCCAGATGTATAAGTCATCCTAATGCACCAGTTATAGGTACTTTCTATATCCGATTCTCTTTTAAAGAGCTGAGCCGAACGAACCAAATTCGATGATTCTTTCCTCATCTTTCTTAATTTTCGAGTTGCCGCTTTAGAATCCCTGCCAACGAGCAGTTTTTTACGAGGTTTTTCCCTCTTTATTTTAAGAATAGCTTTGGCGACTGCGCCCTTCTTTGTCTTCTTCTTTTCCCTGTTGATTACATACCGTAGCTTCTTCAAGGACAACGACTGGAGTGTTTGGAGTGTAAAATCTCTCACTTCCCGCCCAAACAACAAGCTATTCTCGTCACTTGTCAAGAGCAATGACAAAGCTTCTCTTTCGAGCTTGATGCGCTTTAATCTCGCTTTCTCTGCTCTTTTGGCTTTTAGATACGGCTTGTGCGTGTTCTCCAGCCAATCTTCAAACTCCTGTGGAGGCAACTCTAATTTATGCTCCATTTCGGTGTGCCTGTCGGCATTGTACCTTTTATAGCCTTTGTGTTCGTACCACCGCTGCACAAACAGATGGTATAAATCAAAGCGGTCTATCCATGGCAATTCGCAAGGCAAGACCTCCTGCGCTCCGACTGCTTCAAAATCAATCGAGGCGAACACCTTTTGACTTTTAAAATCTCTTAGTAGCTGCTCAAGGGTAATCATGCCTCCTGTGTTAAAAGGTGTTCAAAATAAATAGGAGCTGACACCATCCACACTTCTTCCTGCTTCGTGTTGTTGGCAGACATGAGCAAGTCCAATCCCTTCATTTTCTTCAAAGCCAAAACAGTCGGCACAATGGCATTAGATAGTGCCTCTGCGATGTCTTCAACAGAAAGAGAGGATTCGCTACTAAGAAGCAAGAGGAATATTTCTTTTTCATAATCCTTCAATCCCTCATAATTTATAAGTGCAATTATGCGGTTGGCAGGAGTATTCACTCCGCAAGACAACAACCTCCTGTCTTCAAGGTCGCTTAGAACGGTTATTATTGCTTTGTAAATTTGTTGCGTGTTCATTTTACAATCTGTTTTTTTGGGTGAAAAACAACTCATAGGTCATTCCTCCTACTCCGACAATAAGCCCCAATAATGTGCAACTCGTGTGGAAAAAGCTGTATGGAGGAGTGAGCAATATGCTGAGTAGCGAAATTGCAGTTATGAGAAAATATACGTGTTTATATATGAATCGAATAATTAAAAACATATAACCTTAATTATTAGCGGATTTTTAAGCGTTTTCTCGGTCTTTCATCAAATCTCTTTGACAGTAAATTAGTATTAATAAACATCTTTATTTTCTTGCAAGTTTTATCGTAGTTTTTCACAATAGATACTGTACGACATTGTGTTTTGCAAGCTTTTTTACCCAACTCTAAGTCCCTATTCGCATCATTGATATTGTACGACTGATAGGGAAGCACTAGTTCTTTGCCGTTATTATGTTTGTTTAATAAAAATACTTTTGGAAAATAGAGATTGTTGCCCATGGTTTCATTTTAAAAATCCGTGTCGAGTATTTGTTGTTTACAAGTCTAAGATAAACAATATCAACAACTTGTGCAAATATATTTAATCATTTTCGATTAAATTTTTCTTCGTGAAAAATGGGAATGGGATTATATTTTGCGACTGCATCCTGTAACTTTCCAGTCTTTGTTTAGCAACATCTATATATTTGTCATTGATTTCACAAGCGAAAAAATCAAACCCTTCCATTACACAAGAAAGCGGAATAGACCCTGCGCCAAAAGACAAATCTACGATTGGAGACTTGCCGTATTTTTGCAGCAAATAGCGAATCAACAAAGTAGGTTTATGAGTAGGGTGTTGGCGTTTTTCGTTCAGTCGCTTATCCCCTTGTTGTACCTGTCCATATTTAATGCTTTTGCCTTGCATCATCCCGTTCCACATATATGGAAGGATATAGCTCTTAAAATCAAAAGAAGTAAATATCAATTCATAATCAGAAAAGTCATTTATTCCGTTGCATTTATCCCATGCAATCCATCCCTTTGGGTACTGCTCAAGAAAAAAATCAATTTCATTTCTTCGAGGTGTTTTGAAGGGAGCTTTTGCAACGCCCAACTTATCAGCTATATAATTGGCGCCAAAAAACAGATAATTTTCGACTATCCTTTTAGCTTCGTTGATAACCTCTACTGCAGGAGTTGCATTATCCCAATCACCAGACACATAAGTAGACCGATTAATCTTCAATACTTTTCCATTTTGCTGACGTGCCGAATAGCTATGTTTATCTCTCCTTCTACGTGCTGACTTTTTTGATTCATTTATCCCATAAGGGAAGTCATAGATTCCCGTGCCGAAGTAGTTATCAGGAAAGCATTTGGTCGCTTGCCTATAGTCTAATTTATAAAGTTTGTTTAGTTCGTATTGCATCATCCAAAGGCTTTATTGATATGAAATAAATATTTTTTTATTTTAATTTTCATCATACTTCAATCTTGGGGAGTCTTGGATGTTGATGGTTTCTAATGGACTGAACATTGCTTGGAAATCCATCTCATTATCAAATGATGATTTAAAGCATACTTCAACCATAAGACTTTCGCAAAAATATATGGATGCACCTATTTTCGTTTGAAACCAAATAGAGCCAATAGAATCTCCTTTTATTTTTTTATAAACTCTTATGTGGTCAGGCTTTTCATAAACAGGAGATGCTGACTCATCCAAAGAAGATGAAGCATGCAATTGATTAAGCCTCTGATGAAATTCTATTGCTTTGGGTAATTCTTTTGCCTCTCTTTGAAGGTTTTCGGTTGTGTTTTTCTTGGCTAAAATGTATGCAAAAAACTCCTTATTATTCATTTCATCAAGAACAAAGGTGAGGTTGCTTTGATAAACACCTCCCTCTTTGTTTATTCTAATCGTTTTCTCTGTGTCGCTTTTTGCCGTAAAATAGTGTAAAGAATAATAACTATTTGAGCCAGTACCTTTTAGTATGGCTCTGGTTACGAGTATCTTTTTCTTTTTGCCTTTAAGGGACATGTAATAATACCAATTTAGGGTTTTGATAGGTTTACCTAACTTATCTAATATTTCGAGTATTTGGTCTTCTATGTACATTTATCCTTTGTTATAATGATTAATATTTTGATTTATTTTTATCCTCTAATCCTTGACTTAGCATACTCCAAAACCTCTGTACCTAAGTCGTCTAAAACTACAATTCTGCTCAAGTGAACTCCATCCGCATCACCAACCTTTTTTATCTTGAAGTGAATATCTCTATCATTCTTGTGTTTTACAGACCACCTCATTACAGCGTCATTGGTTTTTGCCAATATGCCTACAATATTCTTTGGAGGATTTGTGTTTTCTGCAATCAATTCAAATCTCCCTTTCTCCTTGTGTTCAAGCCTTGTGTAATAATCCTTTTCATTGTCAAATTCATCCATCACACAAGAAGTTACCTCACATGAGTATATGCCAGTCCGATAAGGCACATGGGTTTCAGCGCATTTTATTGCAGCTTCTTTCGTGCTAAATGCGCCTACTACATAGCTATGTTTATCCCTTGCACCACCTCTATAGGCGGTTACGATAAATGTACGTTTGTTTTTTGTGCTCATCTTTGTTGATTTTTTTTATTTAATTAATGTGTTTTATCAAAGATTATTAATACTCTAAAGGGTTGAAGTTTTTAGAATACCTGTAATCTTGCCCATCTTCCACTATCTTGTTAAAGACATCTTTAACATCTTGTCCTTTATGCATTGAATACAGCATACAGTTGGCAACAACAGCAAAAAAGCTTTCTTCGGTTAGCCAAAGAGCTTGCTGTTTTTCACGTCCGCTATCTTCTGCGTTTTCAACAAGTATCAAATAGCTACCGTCTTCCAATTTTGAGTTTGTAACCAATCTACCTCCAGTATACTCTACTTGTACAAACTCTATTATTTCTAATTCCTTTTGTTCGGGTGTTCCTGCTCCCACAGTTACTTTTGACATAATGAGGTCTATTTTTTTAATTGTTTAATTCCTTTTTATCCATAGCTATGGCGGCATACAACGCCTCCATATTCTCACCAAAACCTCCACGCTTATTCCAATATTCAATCGCATCTTTGGAGAAGTTTCGCTGCAATACTTCAAGTGCTTTTTCGTCTCCCTCTTTGACACTCAGCATCGGATTGCCTTCATCCCATAGTCCGAACATTGTCCCCAATACGCTGTATTTGCCATCGGCATACATCTGTTCCAATTCAGAGATGAGTTCATCGGGTTCTTTCTTTAGTGATGCGAAAAACTTCTCTGCAATTGCCTTCATATTGTCCATCAGTCCAGGCTGAGCGGGAATCAAGGCATTGCCTTTATCTCTGTCTTCTACTAATGCAATCTGAATAATAGCCATCATTCCAAACTCACTTTCGTCTTCTTGGCTAACTTCTCTACCCAATACCTTCTTGTGTAAAACTACCTTTCCTTTGAAGCCATCAATCGCCTTGCGGCATTGCTCCTTACGAAGCTCCAGTTCTTCTTCGATTTTCTTGTTTCTAATCTCCGCTTCTTTTTCTTCTTCATCTTCTCTGTGGTGCAGGAGATACCTCGCACGACAAACTATGGTTTCACTCAGTGACAAGGTTCGATAATCAAAGCCGTTGTTGCTGGACGAATCTGGAATCAAAGCCCAAAAGTTTTTGCCACTTGGAATCGTGTCCACAGGTTCGGGATAATCACCCAAAAGAATCGGTTTTCTTTTTTTTGATGTTGCTACTTCTTGGAGAAGCTCCATTGTTATCCCCTCTACTTTTAAGTCTTCGGTGAGTTTGATATTGAATTTTTCCGACATAATGTTTAATTTAAAAAGGTTTTAAAATAAATTTTACTAAAAATTACCATCCTTGAAATTCGGGCAAATCCGTAAATTCTTGTTCGGTCATTTGGATGGGCGAAAAAGAATAAACGGCATCATCTTCCCAATCTTCTGCTTGGTCGATAAGCCTCTTTGCGCCTTCAATGGTGTCGGTGTAGGAGTTGAATCCTTCTAAGGATATTTTGATGTAGGTCTTCTTCATTTTGAAAATATTTTATTGATATAAATAAGTACCTAAGCAAACAGTACCTCCTGTCTGCCGTAATGATTTTTCTTTCGTTTTTGAACCACTCGTTTACCTTTCTCCATCTCCGCAGCCAAAGCAGAAATCCAAGCCTCTGGAATGACAGGCGAAACCGAATTGCCAATAGACTTAGTTTGCTCGGTTTTGTTTCCTGCAAGATGGTAATCCGCAGGAAAGCCCTGTATTTTTTTGAGTTCATTGGGATGCAGAAAACGCATGGATATATCGGTAATCAATAGCTTTAATAGCGCAATCACCTGCGGAGGGAATTCCGCAAAAAACTCATCAAAAAAACGATACCGTTCCTCTCGGATGGATTTACCTTTTTTGGAATTATCCGCCTGTGCCTCCACTTTTGCCAGCACTGTAATGAGTGAATTGTGGTCAATAGTGGTGATGGTGTGCAGGGGTTCGTCTATGCTTGATGCATGATTGCCTGTATAGTGCTTGCTGATAAAGTGCAACATCCCGTCCACGGTTATCATTTGCTTCAAATCTTTGGTCACAATTGCGCCCAAGGGTTCTTCAATAGAAGCTGCATTGTTGGAGTTGTGAAAATGCTGTGTTATGAACTGTGTGCTTATCAGTGCGTTTTGATTAGAAAAGGTCGTAATAGTCGTTAGGGGGTTCTCAATGCCTACATTCGCATTCTCCCTCCCATATTGTTGTGTAATAAATTGAAGGGATAAAAGCGCATGTGTGTCTTTTGTGGTAATAGTATGAAGGGGGTCATTTACATCTGAGGTGTTACTGCCGTTGCCATAGTACTTAACAATATACTGAGGCAAACAATACTTCTTGATTCCATAAGCAATCCTCGCCATTGTTTTGGGAGACAATGGTTTCTTTCCTTTGATAAATTCCCTGCCAAAAACCGACATTCCTTGTTGGTCTAAGTTGATGTGTTTTTTACAAGGTATCCACTTCTTTAATCCTCCTCCACCTTTTTTGGAATGTGTGGGTCGAGGAAAAACAATGGGGAGTCCAGATGTAGCAAAAATACCAAACCAACGAATTCTTCTGGTAGCTGCTCCGTAATCCGCAGCATTCAAAAGTTTGCAGTCAAACTCATATCCTCTGCTCAGATGATAGGCAATCCACTTCATGTAGTACTGTCCCTTTTTCTTTGGGTCGGGGATGAATACGGTGTCCCCATTTTTGTCTTTCACCTTCTTGCCTTTCCTTCTTTTCGGGATAAGCGGACCCCAACTCATAAACTCCTTCACGTTTTCAAAGAGAATGTAATCGGGATTACAGATATAATATCGGTACATTTCGGTGACCAATGTACGACTGTCTCTATCTCTGGATTGACCTCCTTTGGCTTGAGAGAAATTGGTACACTCTGCACTGCACCAAAACAAAACCTTTGCTTTTGGGTACAATTTGCGATATGCCTCCACTACCTTCAACACTTCAAGCTCCAACCCTTCTTTTCGGATATCGTCTTCAAAATGGGTAGTTTCGGGATGGTTGGCACTGTGGCTTGCAATGGCAATAGGGGAGTGATTCAAAGCAGCTGCAATTACGGCTTGGTCACTGTTGAGTATCCCAACGCTGACTCCTCCTGCTCCGCAAAAGAAGTCAACGACAATAAACTTTGGAGAATTATTTGTTTTTGCTGATAACATGTTATATACGTGTGTATGATAATTTACTGAACCTTCCACCTTTCCATTATCTTCAAGCACTGCTTACAAGTAATTGGAGCTTGATATTGATTGTAGCTTCCATCAGACCAAGTTTGCCCTAAATCATCACCCAATGTTCCCGACCAATTTGCGCTCCATTTAGAGGCAGATTGAGAGCAAAGAAATTGGTGTCCTTCCCTTTTGAGTCTCCCCTCTTGAAATCCCTCTAAAGTAACAAGGTGAAGCACAGTGTTTCGGGCAGATCCATTCCCACTACTGCCCTCCCTCAATCCAGACAAACGCTCCTTAATTTCTGTTTTGAAGCGAAAAGGAACTTTGTATTGAGCATAAAATTTCCTCACCTCCTCTCGTTTGAGATTTCGTTCATTTCGCTCATCTTCTTCTCTTTGTTGTTGGCGTAGCTTTCTTTTCTGAGCAGCTTCCTCCTCTTTGTGTAAACGTGCAACTATCTCTACTCTTGCATCTGCTTTGTTGAAGGGAAGCCCTTCTACAAGATATGCGATATTTCTTCTTCTAAGCTCCTTATAGAGTGCAGGATTTATAAACTCCGTACACTTTTCAACAAACTCAAAAAGCAATTCTTTATCTGAAGGCTCAGTGGGTTCGGTCTTCATTTTTAAGGGCTTTACCAAATTCCGTTTTTCTTGGTAGCTCATTTTAATTATTTAGTGCAGATTGGAATGAATCCACATATTTTCTAAACGCTGTATAGATTGGGTTCGTACCCGATTTTTTTATAAGTGTATCACTCACCAATGGGCTGCTGTCCTTAAACTCTACCTTCAATCCAAACCGACCGAGCGTTTTGGTTAGTTCGACAGGTTTGGGGTTTGATTTAGAGAAGCCCTCTACTGTCATAAACCCATTAGCTACCAGAGATGCGAAAAACGCATCTCGGTCGTGGGTAAACACCTCGCTGCCGTTGTACAACTTACAAGCCTTAGACGTTGCCTTCATGTACTTGGTGAGACTTTTCTTTTTGTTGGCAATGCTATCCTCATTCAACTGATGAAGAAGATGCAATGAAGATGGGGCATTGAATGTCTTCCCGTCAAGAGTTTTAAAAATTACATTTAATGGATTGTTCATCTATTTTGTTATTTATGCTCAAAAATACAAAAACTTTTTTAATCAAAAAAGTTTAAATTCATTTAAAAAAAGATTTAGCAGTTTTTAGGCTGCTAAATCTTGGATTCTATTGTGATAAAAAGTGTGAACTTGAGGTTCAATAAAGGTGGTAAGGCTTTCAAAAGTGTCGGTTTGGCTTACAAATCCTTGCTTGCTGTAATCCAACATTCGATTCAAAAATTTAATCCAGTTGGAAATTTTTGAAAATTCCCTTGTGCCTGAGTGTTGGCGAAATTCAACTGTTCCATGTCGGAAGTAGCTTTCGGCATTCACCTTGCAATATCTGCTTCGGCTGGAAATTGCATTTGAAAGCTGTTGAATCGTTCGGCAATTGTCGATTTTTCTAAATGCTGCTGTTTTGTCTGCTCCAATCTTTCTGGTAAGGCTGCGGCAGTAATGATTTCTGTCTGCTCTGCGGGAGTTGGGCATCATGGAGTCAATCACGTTTTCGTATTGAAGGTAATTTTTGTAAAGGTTTCTCCAGTGTTTGATGTTAAAGTCCTGTACTCCAAAGTGGATATGCACTCCGCAGCTTTTGTTTATCAATGCTCCGCAGCTTGCCAAGGCTCTGCAGGCTTTTTCTAAGTCTGCCAATCCTCGTGCCCCTTGCAATACTGGGCTGACCAATTCGATTCCCTGTCCTCTTGTCGCTCTAATGCTGCTGTCGCTTACCAGTTTCCAGTGGTTGCGAGTTTGGTGGTTGTAACTTTCGCCTTGTACCGCAATTCCCTCGCTTCTCAATGCCCGTAAAACATCTGCTCGTTGGCATCCAAAAAATTCAATCTCCACTCCAAATGTGCGTGTAAATTCGCTTGCTTCGTAGCGTCTTACGGCTACTGCTGCTCTGCGTTGCGCTCTGCCTGTTCCGTAAGTGGAGGCGTATACATTTTGAACAAAGCCTCTGCCCCATCCTGTCATTTGCACTACTTGAGGTCGGTTGTAACCCATCTCAAATAAGCGTTGCATTCTTTCTGTCTTGGTAAGGCTTTGGTCGTTGATTATTTGCTGTGCTGTCATGATATACGTGTTTGTTTTTATTAAGCTCGTTTGCTTTGCTTTATACATCTAAGATAAACCAATTTAACCAAACACGCAAATATATTTCGAGATTAATGTAAAGAATATCAACTTATTGTGAATTAAAAATAAATGCCTTATTAGGTAAGATTTATTTGCACATGCCACTAAGTAGTGTTATCTTAGACCTATAATAAACAACCAAATACACATAAAATGAAAGGAGGTTACTTCAAAAATAGCCGCTATTGGACGCAGGAGCTTGCTTTTGGAAAATGGAGACGAGATAATTGTTTTTTGAAAAAAAGAAAAGAATAGCGATTCAAACATAAGCAGCAGAATTCAAACACCAACTTTGGACAGCCTCAAAATTGAATCGCTTTCTTTTACCTTTATATAAAAGAAACGCCCCGATTGGTTTATTCTAATCGGGGCGTTTGTGTGCTTTGTTACTGCAATAGTGGAGGCGCATCACCTCACGAGCTTTCTTAGTCTGTCCGTAGACAGGTTGTTTCGTTTCAAAAATTCGATAAACCCTTCAGCTCGATGCTTACCTGTATCTCTCCAACTTTCATTTATTTTCTCTTCAATGAAGTTGATGAAAAACAAAAACACTACGAGCGAAAGCAATAGGTAAAAAACAACTTTAGCCCTCCCCTTGCTGATGCCAAATCCGAAACCCGCCACTGTTACTTCCGCCTCTACTATTTCGCTATTTTTTTGAAGCAAATTATCCGCTTCGGTTTTTGCTGTTTGGTAATTGGCGAAGGCGACTTTGAGTAAGCTATCTTTTTGAGCTTTTGCGGAGAACAAGCTCCATGCGTATTGACGAGCAGATTCTGAAAGAAGCGTATCCCGCTTTGCTTCGGCTTTATCCAGGTCCTCTTTATACTGCTTTGGTAGCTCCGACAATCGGGTTTTTACCTTCCTTTGAAGGATTTGGTAATTGTAGTCCTCTTTGGACCCTGTATACTGGACAAGTAGCTGATTTTGTGCCTCCACTTCTTTTTGGTACAACCTGAATGCCTTTGCTGTATCTTTGGGGTAGGTGGTTGCTGCCCGAATACTGTCGTTTGATTTGGTGACAGTAGCAAGCATCAAAGCTTCTTTGTAGTCTTTTTGTATGCGACTGCTGTCGGCACTAAGAACAGTGGAGGCAGATAGCATTGCAGTTTTGTGGTCAGCTTGAAAGGTTTTTAAATCTCCTCCATCAAACGTACCAATGCCCAACAACACACAAATCACCGCAGAGACCATCGCTGCCATATAGTTGAATTGTTGAGCAGATGTTACTTTTGGATTCAAATCCTCAATATTCTCTTCCAGCTGCTCCACTTCAAAGTCTGACAACAATGTCCTTTGATGTTTTTCAAAGTGGGTTTTATGCCCATTAAGTTTTGCTTCCGAGTTGCCGAGTTGATAGGAGAACCATGACCTTCTCACGTCCATGCCAATCCAAAACAAGGCAATGCCCCAAAACAATGGATTCAAAAACATCGTCCATTCCAAAGAAGGACGTGAGAAGGTCACAACAAAAATTACAATGGAGTACAGTCCCAACGTGTTGACGGGGACAGTAAAAAACTGCATCAATCCCGCCAACCCCATATTCATCCAAGCAAGCCCTTTTTTTGCATTGGCAATGGGTTTGATCATCTCGGATTCGATGAAGGTAGCTGGCACTGTGTCGTCAATGGATTGTATTTTTGCAATCGTTGGGTTGGCTGCGTCCTGCTCCCAGTGTTGAAGTCTTTGGTGAACTGCATTGAATTTATTTTCCCACTGTTGAAGTTCTTTTTTGTGAGACTCTTCAAGCAATGTTATTTGTTGATTATACTGCTCCAATTCTTTAGCGGCCTCTTGCAGTTGTAGTACTGCAGATTCAAATTGTGTCTTGTAACCTTGAAGCTTACTTTTTTGGTCTTCAAGTACAGGAATGCCTTTGAGCTGATTTTTCAACTCATAAATCTCAGCGTTCAAGGCTTTGATATGAGTAGTAGCAGAGGTGTACTGCTTGATTAAGGATTGGTGTTCATGTATGGAAGTTGCCAACCGACTATTCAACTCGGAAATATCGGATTCCAGTTTCGAGTTTTCATTTTTCAATTCCAAAAGTTCGCTATCTAATTCGGCAGAAACAGGCACCTCGCCTTCTACTGCTGCTTTATCCGCTTCCACTTCAATAATAGGAAGCTCCTCTACTAAGTTGATTAGCGCCTCCATTTGTTCGGGAGTTGCGACTGACTTTCGAATCAGTTCCTCTTTTATGGTTTGGATGCACCCGCCTTCGATGGGTAAAAAATCCCTGCCTTGACCTTTTAGGAATTGAGTCGCATTAATCGGCGACTCACAATCGGCATTGGTCAAGTCCAGTTTTTCGACACATCTTTTGATGGTACTCCAATCCTGAATCCGTTTGGAGGTGCCTACATATTTGGCAAGCGACTTGGCAAATATAAGGTATCTGCCTTTCTCGTTATCGGATGCGATGGTAAGTTTAAACTCACCACTTGTTAAGTTGTTGCTGATTGAATATTGAAATACGGTGTATTTCGGATTATACGTGTTTGAGTTTAGACTCATGATTATGGAGTTGTTTTTTGAGTAAAATTATTAGTGACAACCTGAATAACTTGATACTCACCAGGCGATAAGTTGAGAGCCGAAAAAGCGAGCATCACCTCCCCTTCTTTCATTATAACGAAAGACATATCTGTTTTGGAGAAAGTCAATCCGATTGAAGGGACTGGGATTCCGTTTATCTGGAGGGATTGTATTCGACCAGAAGGCATTACTACCATATAAAACTGCTCTCCCGCATCTCCTACTGTAAAGAAGTATTGTTGAGAAACTTCGGGAGTAGACTCAGAACTGTAATAATCTTCTTGGTCATATTCCTCTGACTTATCAAAATACCGCATGGCAGCCACAGTTATAAAAATAACCGCCATCATTGCTGCAAAAAGCATCAACACCCAAAGCAGATATTCCCAAGGAGACTGCGGGTATCTGCCAAAGAAGTGCAGAATGTTTTGAAGAATGTGTTCGAGGGTAATTTTGGCTGTCATGAGATGCTCATTTAAAAGGTTGTGAAAAAATGGTGTCTGCTCCTGTAATAGCAGGAGAGAACAGGTTGTATGATAGGTAGCCTGCTCCAAAAACAAATATAACTACAAATATCAACAAGCAAAACCATAAGAAATTATCCATCCTTTTGCCTTTGTTTACAAACGAGTCGTAAGAAGAGCCTATTTTATGAATAATGATTGTCGCTAAGTACAATCCCAATAATCGAAAATAGAAGACGGTCAGGTGACTACCCACTATCACCAATGAGCCTCCTTTTATGTACTCGAAAATCATGTATAAAAAGTACACAATCGCACCTCCTGCAATCCAAAAAGAAGCGGAAAAAACAACACTCCCTCCTGCAATGGCAGAAAAGACCCGCCCCATTTCTTTCGTTGTGTAGGGGATTGCCGTGTCGTTTCTCTTTCCTGGTATAACCTTGTAGGTTGGCTTCTTCTTTCTCTGAGTTCGTCTTGGCTTATTCCCATTTCGGAATCCTTCGGGGACTGGATGCGTTGACAGCCCCTCTTCTTTTGGAAGAGGTGTTACGTTCAGGTCAATATCATCTGGAGAATTGATTGGTTTCATATCTTCTTTATCTAAAATTAATTCTTGAGTACTTTCTTGTGAGTGTGCAGGATTTGACACACCCCCTGCCCAAAATGCAAAGGAGGTAAATTTATCTGATATACGTTCTTTTATGCTCATTTGTGATAGGTTAGGGGAGTGTGTAGGATGTTACACACTCTATGAATGAATTAGTTATCTATTCGTGTGTATCAGTGTGTAACTTCGCCTACACACTCGGTGTGTAGGATGTTACACACCTCTTTTTGTGTTGTTTTGGCTTTTTTCGGGTCAAATTCTACAAAGTTCCCTTCTTCTATTTTTCGGTATAGTGGAGGCAAATTGTGATTGGTATTCTCCAATACATATCCCGCTTCTGCCATATCCGAAAGACTACAAAAAGCGGCTCTATTGTGACTTTTTGCAGCTTCCTCAATTTGTCCTCCATTCTCACGAATTGTTTTTCGCATTCTCCTAGCATCGGGAGTTTGTGTCAATCGCTGTTTTTCGGTGGTAGATTTCTTGCAAAGAAGAATCTTCTTGCCTCCTCTGCCTATCCGTACAATCCCTTTTTGTTGGGCTTCTTTCAGCATGACATAAGAACCCATAAGCCAAGATTGGGTTAGCTTATCGCTAAACCCTGACTTTTTAGCAGCCTCTTGCAAATTCTCTCTTCCTTCGATAAGCCTGTAGGCGGCTTGCAGGTCCTGCTGCAGTTGGTAATAGTCTACTTGGATTTTTTCGGAAGCATCCAGTTCAAAATTTAGTTGCTGAATTTGAGCTTCCAAAGCAGCAGAGGTGTCTCCTTTTTTTTGAGCAGATTGTAACTGCCTTTTGGTTTTCAAAAAAGCCTCTTTGTACTGATTGACTTCTGTTGCAGTATTGCGCCAGTGAATGAGATAGACAGAACCGAACACCGTTCCCCCAATAGCCGCCAATCCAAGAATTAATGCCATTCCAAGAAATACCAAGAATCCTCCGTATGTGGAGATTTTTGTGTAAATGGCCTCTATTAATACGCTACTACAAATAGCGGGCAAAAACACCAACGCTATCAACACAATGGTTTTCAAAAAATTTAAGTGGGCTTCTGCTGATGGCAATCGGTATCCCCATTCAATAACAAAGGTGTATTCTCCTGTTTTTTCCTCATGCTTCAATCTAAAGTAGAGGCAACACAAGAACACCGAGAGGATGAGCATAATTATTGAAAACGTAAATGGAGAGAAGGCAATGTCAGTGTAGACAAAATAATGCGTCATAAAATAGGCATTATTTGTGACCCACTGCCACTGTGATTGAGTCATCACAGAAATGGACATAAACACAGAAATACAAACGACAAATATCAAAAAAAGCTTGCAAGCCTCTCCTATTGAGATGCCTTCCTTGAAATCTCCTACATCTTCGCTGAGAGCCTTGATTTTTTCGGGGTCAATATTGTATTCTGCTGTTTTCATATCCATTTTATGATTTTCAACTCAAATACCTACTTACTTTTTTAAGTCTAAACTTAAAAAATCTAAAGAGCAAAAGCTTATTTATTCTTTAGTGTTTGTAAGCAAATGAGATTTTAAGTTTCAACTTAAAAAATCGGTTGAGTTGGTAACTTTAAACTCATTTACAATTTTTCTCTTTTAAGTTTAAACTCACAAAAATTAAATGGCATTTGAGTTTAAACTTAAAATCTCGTACAAATTAAACAATAAAAAATTATATGACCAAATGAGTTTTTAAGCTTGTGAGTTTATGCTTTTTTGCTCATAAAAACAAAAATCAAATAATATGTTGATTGCAAGGTCATTAAGGCCTTGGATTGTTATTTGTTGATGTGGGAATATTTTTTCGTTTTTTTTAAAAAAAATGCCTACATTATTTGAATAAGTGATTTTTTACTTTTTTGTGCAAAAATTCAAAAAATCAGTATCTTGCAGCAAAACAGCTAAATTAGTACTATGGGAGCATTTATATTGGCCATCGCCAATCAAAAAGGAGGTGTGGGTAAAACTACACTTACGCTTAATCTTGCCGATTTTTATGCAAGACAAGGCGTAAAAGTGGGGATTTTAGACAACGACCTACAGGGAGGCATTGCCGATTATGTGGAGATGTTTGCAGAGAGGGGAGACGATATTCAATACGAATTAATTCGCTCCAATCAAGTTGGTGCTTATGGGGATTTATTGCGTATCGAAAAATACGACTTGATTCTTATTGATACCCCTCCCATTATTACCACCGAGTTGAGTGACCTTTATGATGTTGCAGATATGATTCTCATTCCTATGAAGCCATCTACGGATGATTATCTTAGCTTTGAAAAATCGTCCACCTATATACAGCAGGTCAAACAAGAAAAACCTGACATCGTAATAGCTGTTGTACTCAATATGGTACAAGCTACAAGTACGATTCAAAACGATTTCAGAGAATCCATGACTGATTTGGGATTGAAAGTACTGGAGACTGAAATTAGAAACAGGGCGATATTCAAAAAATATCGTTTTTACACACACACTATTTTCAAAACATCAGACAAGAAGGCACAACAAGAGATAGAAGATTTAGGAAAAGAAATTTACAATATAATCACATCATAAAAACAGGTAAGCATGACGAAGATAGATTTCAAAAAGCTTAAGAAAAACAATGTAACCAAACAGCAAGGGGCATCCTCAAAGACTCCTAAAAAAGTCTACAAGGAAGTAGAAGTAAAAAAAGTAGGCAGGCCTTCTTGGAAAGACTCAGAAGTTGAGTATTCTCGAATCAGCTTCGATTTCCCAACACATTTGCTTGACAAATTGAGAATGTACAAGCTGGCAATGAATTTTAGTGACCAAGACCTGATGATAAACGAAATGATTGGTGAATATTTCGAGAATCACAAAGATGTTTTTGAGGATTTTTTGAAAGAGAAACTCGAAAAACTCTCTTCTTAATAATCTGGGGAGAAGGGGGCGAGCGCAATAGGGGGATGAGAGGCGGTGTTTTTCCTCCTCCAGTGCAGCAGAAAGAATTTATTTTTTTTTAAAAAACTTACTATTAAGACTTTACTAGTAATTGTTAACCTTTAATAATATTTAGAGGCTTGCGAGAGACTGTAATTCAAGTGTTTGTAAAGCGAAAAGCGGAGAATTACATCACAAAAACGGAAGCCTACATCACAAAAGCGGAGGGTTGCTGCATTAAAAGCGGAGAGTTACATCAACAAAACGGAGGATTACATCAATAAACGGTGTGATTGTGGTGTAAAAACGGAAATGTGTCTATTTCTTTATTCCGTTTTTTGTTTGAGTCTCAAAATCAGATGGTTATAATGTCGTTAAAATTCCAAAAAAGTTGATTTGTTTTGGAAAAACGGAGAATTACATCAATTAAACACAATGAAAGTCAAGGACAAACAAAACAAACAGGTTGCAAAACACAACGAACTTATTGAGACGAGTTATCATCTCAATAAGAGGGAGCAGTTGTTTGTCTTGTTTTTAATTTCGGAGTTGGTGCGTACCGATAGTGTATTCCCCGAATACTCAATGTCCTACAAGGATATTGAAGAGGTGCTAAATTTCGATGGGAAACGGAGAGTAGCCAATAAGGAAGAGGTGTTTGACATCATGAAAAATCTCAATAATGAACCCATCCGTTATGAGAAGGGGTCAGTAGTTGGCCAGTCGGTTTGGATTGACCATTTGGAGTATGATACCGAAACAGACATGGTTACTTTTTCGCTTTCTACCAAACTTAGAGGCTACCTTCTGGAACTCAAACGACACTTTACTCAATACAGCCTCCAGAACATTGTATATCTTTCGAGTCACTCCATTCGAGTGTATGAGATATTGAAGCGACATGAGTTCAAGGGCTCGTGCGTCTTGTCGGTAGAAAACCTAAAGTTTTATTTGGGGCTTCAAGGTAGCTATGAGGCTTTTTACGACTTCAAGCGCAATGTACTGTTTAAGGCCCAAAAGGAATTAAAAAAATATACAGACATTTCCTTTGATTTTGAGCCTGCAAAGAAGAAAGGGAAGTCGGTGTTGAGCTTGAAGTTTACCATCCGTCCCAACGAACCCAAGGCTGTGTCTAAAAAACAGCTCCCCAATGTCCGACAACTCACCGCAGGAAACAGCTCATCGGAAGACCTGGAGGCTCGTTTGTTTGTGGAGGTGAGTCATGGATTATTCAAAGCATATCGTTTGCTGAAATCCAAAGGAGTCAATCACCGATTCATTGAGCAGAATATCCTGTATCATGATCATCTTCAGTATGGCGAAGTGCAGGGGTATGAAGATTGGTACATGGGTATATTGTGGAATCATTGCCAAAGCAAGGCGAAAGTAAAAAAAGAAGGTGCGTTGGCAGGCGTATTTGTCAATTGGTGGAAGAATGGATACTTGACGGATGCAAATCTCCATGCTCGAATTTTGGAGCAGATGGTAAACACTAAAAAGTCTTGGAGAAAAGGAGCAGATGTGCAAAAACGGCATCTGATAGCCAAACGAGAGGCAACAAAAAAACTGAATACGGAGCAGTACAATGCGTATTCCTTGCAGCCTGAACAAGGAGAACCTGCTTCCTTCAATAATCTTCAATTATCAAACAAAAGCTTTGATTTAAATGATTTCAAAAAATCAAAGCCAAACCAATACAAAAAAATAGTGGAGGAGGTCAAGGCGCAATATGCCGCAATCCTGACTGGAAACAACGCTCCTTCAAATCTAAATCAACTCATCCAAAACAGTGTCCGCCAGCGATGCGAACAATTGTTTTTGGACAAAAAATAAACAACTTTTTTTAAAAAAAAAGACATCAAATTACACCAGCCATGCCAGAATACAAAACTCCCGAAGAAAATACAAACCCACAATTAAACAATTGTACCGATGACCCACAAGGGATTTATTTCAATCCAAAAATTCACAAAACCCCTACTCAGTGGGTAGAGTATTTTGAAAAAAAATTTGAAGTAGAGTATAAAGGTAGAAAGCCTACAATTTTTGGAGGATGGTTAAGTGAAGGTAGGGTCCCTAAAAAATTTGGAGGGGGGAAAATGGAATTATTTATTGAAATTGATTCAACAACAAGGCTTTACAAATGGGTGAAGCCATAAAACAAAATAGCAAAAGTATTTTTTTATTTAAAAATCCGTACTAAGTGCATATTTTTAAATAAATTGGTTTATATTTGCAGTGCGAGGGTAATAAACGCTCTTCACGAATATCAGAGAACTGCAAGGTAATCTGATTGTCTCTTTCTCACACGTTAAAAAAATAAATATGATAACCTTCCACCAAAGCCTAAGTTTAGATAATAGTAAATGGGCTGGAGTTTTCCCGCCTATTGAATATGAAGTAAAATCGGAGTACAGTACCTTGGTCACACTCACCAAAGAAGACTTGATTCTATTCAAAAGCGCCATATGCTCTGCTCAACAAATCGGCATTTTTCTGGCAGAAGACAATATGATTGCCTTTGAGCTATGCGCCAACCTCCAAAAATGGAAGGAGGAACTAAATGCCGCAACGATGGAGGTGCTTTTTTCAGATAAGGAGCTGGCTATTATCGATGTGGCACTATCTTTCATATCGCTCCAAATGGCGATGCAGGGAAACCGATTGAAGATATTGAATACTTGATTACTAATAAAGATTTCTTTTTTTCAAATTTTAATATTATGTTTGCTATCAAAGGCGAACAGAAAAAAACATTTTTTTTCACCCAAAACACACGTATATGTCAGCAGCAACAGTAGTTGATGTGCAACACAGCACATCAAAAGGGGACGTATCCCATACTCCCGAACAACAACACAGCACTTTCCTACAACACGGCACTCGCATAGTGTTAAACGCCAAGTTAGCGACAATTGTAAATGATTTTGGCGCACTGCTTCAACGTTTAAACAACGATGGAGACATTGTGACGCACAAAATCATGAAAAAACAAACTCCTCTGCCCATAGCGTTTCAGCTGCTATTGATTGGAGGAATCAAGCCACTTTTCGAGAATCCAGAAGCATTCCTTCAAACAATCCTTAACCGAACGGCTCTTATTGAAGACTTCAACAAAGATGCGGTGAAAATCCGCAATGTGGAGGCCGCTCTAAGAGGGTTGGTCAAACATCATGGAAGGATAGATTTTGAAAAAATAGTATTGCCCAGTAAATGCAGCAAAGCGAACAAGCACGCTGGACACATACTTGTATCGCCAAATCGCATCAATGAGTTTTTTGCAGGCATAGTAAAGGACTTCAAGGTGAGCTTGCATCAGTTGGCAAAAGAAGGGAAATTTATCAGCCATCATCTTCCCCGAAAACTTACCCATTATGCCCCTACTCGAAACATCATCTATCAGCTCCTGCTGATATTTGGTATCGATTCCATGATAGGGAACCCCGCATGGTTCGCCACACAGGTAATACATTTCTCCTCATGGCTCAACAACAAGGAGAAAATGCACAGCGACGTCATAGCGGTGCAAAGGAGCATCTCCAACATTGGCAAGAAATACCGCCTTATCAAGACAGAAGAGGTGGCGATTTTTAAGGAGTCTCAACCCGCAGGCTTCAGAGCAAGCAAGGTCACTCCAGAGGCGTGGGAGGAATTGTTGCGGCTAATCAAACAGGGGGAAGGAAGCTCGGATATTGTCAAGGAACTCCCTGTCGATATCACCCGACAAAATGTGGACTACTACAAAAAACGGCTGGAAGTAAATCCTGAATACACACCCAATTTCGCCACAGATTAAACCCAATCCCATGAAATCTATATCCACCTATTTTGCATCGGCAGTACTGCCGATAATGGGAGTGGCTGCTTTGGCAGCTATCAGCATTGCCCATCCATCGGGGCTGGGGTATTTTTTGCCGCCCATATTAGTCCCTTGGACATGGGCATGGCATCACCTCAGCAAACACTCAGAAGCAATTCCTTTGTTTGAAGGCAAAAGAATACAGGTGTCTACGGCATGGTACGACCTATGGGTAGGCACTTTTGTAGACACCAAAAAACGAAGACTCTATATCTGTCCGATACCATGTTTTTTGATAACAATTAGTTTTTAAGTTTTTAACAATTTTTATTCACACGTAAAATCAATCAGCAAGATGAAAAATGTCATCCACAAAATGGTCAGCGCATTGCTGACCCTCATCATGATTCTAAGTTTTATGGCGATTTGCCAAACGGCTATCGCACAGTCATCCCCTCCACCAGTAGACGATGATAGCTTTATTGTAGCCCCCTCTTCTCCATTGTTGTCACCAAAAGAGTTTCAGGCTCTTCAGTTCTTTACTTTTGGTGATGAAGAAGAAGGTCAAGGTCAATTTGTAGTAAATCGGTATGTGCAATGCACCGACTCTTGCACGAACCCATTTCCGCATTTCATCCGAATAGAAGCGGGTTTTTTGATTTCCGATACCATAAGGTATCGCTGCAACGATTTCTTTTGGATAGAATCCGAACCAAGTTGTGAACCCGCAGGAATAATTGAGAATCGCTTTGATAATTAAATAGAACACAAGTCAATGGCCGTCATTTTCAGTTTGAAGTAATGGCGGCCATTGACTTTATTTTTGGACAATGAAAAGCATAAATAAATGAATCTAAAATCCACCATATTTACCATTTTAAAATCATTCTCTGGACAAGAAAGGATGATTACTGTTCCGATGGCCTACATTGAGTTTTGTGGAGATTGCTATCCTACTGCGGTTATGTTATCGCAATTGGTTTTTTGGTCCGACAAGACAAAGGTTAAGCACAAAGGGAAAACATGGATAGTTAAGACAGATGCAGAATGGCATAAAGAAACCCGATTGTCGGGGGCTTGGGTAAAAAAAGCAGCTAAGAATCTGGAAACCATTGAGGTATTGGAAACTTGCCTGAAAAAATTTGGCAACTCCCCCAAAAAACATTATCACCTCAATGCAGAGAAATTTACTGAACAAATGATGGCTTTCCTGCAAAAAGGGGAGTCTAAATTACAAGATATTAAACAGGATAAGATTCGCAAGAAGACTCAGGCAATGATTAGTACTCGACTAAATAAAATAGCCGAAAAACAAGAGGATACGGAAGATCCTAAATTGGATTTGTCGTCACACGACAAATCCAATTTACGTACTACGACAAATAAGAGTAATCCACGTACCACGACAAAACCAATCCACGTACCACGACAAAACCAATCCACGTACCACGACAAAACCATGGACTTGTCGTCACACGACGAATCCATACCAGTAGAAGTAAAAGAAGATATAGAAAGAAGAGGGTATAAAGAAGAAGATTCCCCCCCCTCTTTTTCTGTTAAAAAAATAGATAGCCTAACGGCTTACATGTGCCTACAAAACGAAGAGATGCAAATAAAATTCATTTCGGACGGATTAAAAATAAATTATATAAATGATAGTATTTATTTTAAAACGCTCGAAGATTTGCAGCCGCTCATCGAAGAGTTCTGTACCGAACTTGCCACCGAACAACGAGACTATGAAAACGCAAGGGCGACATGGAACGCATTTGGCGAGTGGGTAGGCTCGAATCAAGAAAGATGCTGGCACAAAGATTTTGAAGCCATGCTGAGAGGGCGATACAGCAAAACCACTATTGAGCTTTCAGAAATCAAAAAATACTACATCGCTCATGTGAAATCTGCAGGAAAGCCAATTGCAAACTGGCAAGCGGGACTTGAAAAAGCAGTGATGGGAAATTGGGGGCAAAAAAACTTTAAGAAAACCGCATCGGACAAAGAGGTTCGAGAAAAAAAATACACCGAAGCGAAAACGCCCTCTGCTCAGTCGAATTCGGCACAAGCTCAAGCGAAAGCTTCAAAAATGAAGAACATCCAGAAAGGGCTTATCGAAGGAGACTATGGGGCAGCTGACGTGCCTGTAATGCTCCAGGGAATGACCGCCCTACTCGACGAGATTGCCGAATTGATGGCGGGGAATCCTGCTTGGCAAAAATCAGTGAACAACTACAAGGTTTGGGTCGAAACTCAATCCTCAAAAGTTCAAAAGCTTAACCCTGATGCCTCCACTACGGCCAACAATGCCCAGGAGGTAATTACACGCCTCGCAAAAGGCAAATCAACCAATCGGATTTTGAAAGCCGCAAATGGAAGGCTGGATGAGTTGATTGAGAGGCTGGAAAGAAGCCTGGAGCTTTTCGCCAAAAATCCGACAGCCGACAGAATAGCGATTATCACCCAAACAATCGGACAATTGACTTCTAAGAAAAATTTGTCCTCTCTACAAAAAACCAAATTCACAGAACTGCGAGACAAGGCATTAGAGGTGCTGAAAAACACCAAAATAGAAGAACAGGCAGCATGATTCAACAAACAGGTCCAATGATTTTGCAGACAGCAGAATCTTTGATTCTTCTTAGAATCAAAACCAAGGTCTCTCTCAAACTAACAAGAGACGAGACACAAACGCTTTTTGGAGCAGTGAATGGGTTGATGATGATAAACCTCCAAAGCTTAGAGGAAGGAGGGTATTCAGTGGACTCGCTGTACTCAGACATCATCAATCTCCGAGACTTTGCTGATTTGTTATACCTGCGCTTGTCAGGCGGCAAAACGGGCAAATTCAAAATCAAAACCCAAGTAGCGATTTCATTTTTGGAAAGTTTGAGTCAATGTAATTTAAACGAAATCAGTGTTTTTGGGCTAGCTACATTGAGAAGTATTGAAGCGGAAATACATAGACAACTGCAAATATAATTTTATAAATGTTACAAAATCCTTACTTTTGTTTTATTTAGAGTATAGACCACGAACGAAAGTAATGATACACATAGTAAATAAAGAAGAACATTCAAATATTCATTCCATTTCTGTTGCCACAGCAAAACTACAACGACAAAAGGAAGCCGCACTTTTAAAAAACCAAAAAGCGGAAGCCAATAGGCTCAAGCAGGATATTATTCAGCTGCAGCAACTCAGAAATGATTATGCTGCACGATTGGCAGAAAAATATGCTGTGCTCCCAAAACAAACCATAGTAGATGTTTTTGCTTTGGCGAAGACCAGAAAGGGAGGCAGGAGGCGAAAAACAAATCGCCTCGTTGGAAAAGGGAGGGTTTGGGAGTTTCGATATTTTGAGAAGAAAGGGTATGTAAGCTATGAGGTGGAGCGAATTGAAGGGCGGACATTTGACCCCGAAAAACATTATTTATTAGAGTCGAGAGACTAAATAAAAACAGAGGAAGAAAGACTTTTTTTAAACAAAAAAGTTTATGTATATTTGAGCATAAACTATAACACACGTATATTATGTTATTGTCATCAGCAACAGCTCCTGCAAAGGAGTACCCTATCCTCATGCAGCCATCTATGGCGAAAGCCACAAGAATCGGAGTGAAGACCCAAACCCGAAGGTTCACAGGCTTGCACTATATCAATGCCACCATCGAACAATGGGAATGTCGGGGAACTATCATTACTCCTGTATCTGCCTCCTACTATCGCCTTCAGCGAATCAAAAAACCGTCCATACCAAATAAAAAATCAATTCTTGTAACCGAAGATGATAATTATAGCATTGTCATATCTGCAAGCACTACCAAGTGCGATGCTAATACGCTCTATGTAATGTTCAAGCATACAGAAAGCGGCAAAACGGTATACATTAAATCTCCTTATGGAAAAACAAAGGATGTGCTTTGGGTTCGAGAAACCCGCTACATCTTAGAGGATGGAGAAGAATATTGGGCATCGGATATGATTGGGGCAGAATTTGAGCAAGGAGTTCAATACAAGACAGTCCCTTCTATTCACCTCAAACGCATTCATGCAAAATTATTCTTGAAAGTTGAATCGGTTTCGATTGAACGGCTTTGGGATATTTCGGCTGATGATGCGATTGCGGAGGGGATTGAAGGGTACTTCCATGATGTTTACAAAAGGAAAGTTTGGAAAGATTATATGCCTACAAAAACCAAGGATGAACCTGAACTTGTTTGCTCTACTCCAATTACAAGTTTTAAAACACTTATCTGCTCCATTCATGGGAATGAATTGGAGGACAGTAATCCGTATGTGTGGGTGGTGAAGTTTAATCTCAATGCTTTAAAAAATATCCAGCAATGAAAAATATAAAATTTAGGGCTTATTGGGGAGACGTGAATAAATTTAAGCACTTTGATTCTCTTCGTTTGACAAGCGATAGATTGTTAAGAGAATCATGTTTTGGGATGTTTCTTCCCTCTACTGATGGAAGTGTTTTTTTGGGTAAAACCGAACCCGAAATGTTCACAGGCTTCAAAGACTCGAAAGGCAACGATATTTATGAAGGTGATATTATAGGGGATTGGAATGAGGTAGATGGCAAGAGGGTGCAATCAAAGCTGCAAGTGTTTTGGTGCGAACAAACAGGGGCATGGATGCTTGACCTTAGTTTCTCACAAAACAAAGAAGGGGGGACTCTTTTGTCCGAAGAGCTTGTCTTATATGATTATGAGGTAATAGGTAATATTCACGAACATCTCAAAAATAAAAAAAAGAAATAAAATACCAATGAACAAAAATAAAATACAAGAAGCCTTGATGCTTCATGTCAGTACTAACAAATTAAGACCTGAAATGCACCGCCCTTTCCGAGTAGGAAACTATGTATATGCTACCGATGCACATAGTTTTTTGAAAATACATAAAGATATAGTGGATGAAGAAGTTTATGAAAACGACAAGGAGGTGAAATATCCAGATGTTCCATCCATTGAGCGTAAGACTGTTTCTTTTGAGGCTCCTATTGTGGTTCGATTGGCAGATATTCAAGATGCTATTCATAGACTCCCAACAGTTGATGTGTATGAATTATGTGTGTGTTGCGATGGTGAAGGAACGATTTATTGTGATTGTTGTGGAGCAGAGCGTCAATGTGATTCTTGCAAAGGAACTGGAAAGACTGGAGGTTCCATCGGAAAAACCTTTGATGCAGGAGGGGCAATTAGCTTCGGGATTAGTGTAATATCAGCTTTTTTGGCGGATAGAATTATCAAAACTATGCAGTGTTTTGATGTTGAGGAAATAAAATTATTTGGCAAAACCAATGGAGGTAGTACATTGATGTTTTCTTTGGATATGAAAAAAGGCAAAACTGCATGGATGGGATTTGTAGACTCAATTCAACATTACGAATCCTGCATTGAACCTGTTTACTTCAATGCAGGATTCGTTAACTAATAATTCTTAATCGATTATTCAAATGAGCAAAGAACTACAAGCCCAGTCTATGTTTGCCCAATACGTAGCCCTGCAATATCCCGACTTGGTGTGTCAGGCAGATGCCAATGGCAAACAAGCTCCTACTAAGTCAGTCAGGCGAAAAGGAGGTGTAGTGGCTAACTATGCACCCCAAGCCATCAAGATGAAAAAAGCAGGGGCAAGGCGGGGTTTCCCTGACTGGTTCTGTTACCGACCAAAAGCAGAGCAGCGAATAGAGGGAGGCGTGAAGCAACTTCATGTCTTTCATGGTTTAGCCTTAGAGTTTAAAGCTCCCAACGTTTGTCCGTTCTACAAAAACGGAAGTGGCAAACTCAAAAGCGATGTCCACGTCCAGGAGCAGTACCAAGTATTGAACCAACTACGAGGCGAAGGGTACGCAGCTTTTTTTGTGTGGGGGAATTCGGTTGGAGATGTCTATGACAATGCTCGATGGACACTCGACACCTATCTCCACAATCGAAAGCGAGTGGAGGCGATAGATGAGTTTTGGAGAAAGAAAGGAGCCGTCTATGAGCCTATCAATAGTTTTGTGATGGCATACTCGGCAATGTGCTAATAAAATATTTTTATTTATAAATTATATAGTAATGGAAAATGAGCCAACAAAGATATTCCTTCAAGTAGACCCGTCTGGTATTTATACTGATGAAGAACTGGCGGGATGGAATTTCGAGAAAATAAGGGCCAACGTAACTTGGTGCCCTCGCAGGATAGCAGATTCAGATATTGAATACGTGAAGTCTGATATGTCAAGTCGTTGGATAAGCGTAAAAGAACAACTTCCTTCTGATGAGAACGGCAGTGTGTTGGCTTGGATAGTCTGTTATAATGATGAAGATTTTCCAGAGTCTTTTTGTATCACAGCAAATTATAGTGGAGGTTCTTGGGATTGCCACTACAATGATGCTCAGTATAGATGGGAAATCACCCACTGGCAGTTTTTGCCGACAAAGCCCCAAATAAAAAAATAAGTTTGTAATGGTTTGTAATAGATATTTTAGGTTTAACCCTCATTTGCTGCATAGCTTTTGAGGGTTTTTTTGTTTGTAATGGTTTGTCAATGCTCGGTTATTAAAAATAAGATAGTCGGCTGAATAGCAGTTATTTATATTAAATAGGCGAATAAAAACTTTTTTGATTAAAAAAGTTTTTGTATTTTTGAGCATAAATAAAAACGAAGGCTTCACACCCCTTCAAAACACACGTATATTTATGTCATCAGCAAACAAATGGGCGAGCCGTAAGGAGGCTCGTCAATTAAATGATAGTGCGAAAGCACGACTAAAAGAGAGACTTGATAATGATGTTGATTTTTTCAACTTCGTTGCTGAAAAAGCAACATCAGAGTTTGAGCGAAAAGGATATTACAAGGTTCTCGAAGTTACAAGCTCCTGTATTCGCATCAAGCCAGACCCAAAACACCTCCCCGATTTGATTCGCCACTTCGAGTTTCAAGCAGTGAAAATAAAGCATGAAAAACTGGTTTATTGGAAAAATCAGTGGGGAGAAATCAATCGGTCTTATAAAGACATGTCTAAAGAATCGGGCTTTTGGTGTAACATGCATAAGCCAACAAACCGAAAGGGTTATGGATGGTTTGCCAGATGGGAAGACGTGGAGGAGATACGCTATCCTATGTCGAAGTTTGTTGCTGCCCGAAAACTGGATGTTGAATATCTATCATTGATTAGGGAGAGGTATGCTCCTGTTGATGAGTTGATGGGCGGGTTGAGGCGAGGAGGGTACTCACATTTGGTCATTCCCCAAAAAACGCCCATTGAAGTAGAAAAAGAAAATGGGGAGCGCAAAAAATGGGCACTCCCTTACGATTGGGCAATTAAAAAGGAGGACATTCTTCAAGAGATTGTCACCAAGGGAATAACCCAAGAGGAGCTCACCGAAAGACAGGCTTCTATTCAAAAAGCAGCCTTGGAACGCAGCAAGAAATTCTCACAGTTTTATTCTCCCCCAAAAGAAGAAGACCTGAGTGAGTTGCTACACGATGTAATCGACTATCAGAAGGGATTGAACAATAGATATGGACTGAGCTATATTGACGCTCCTGAAAATATCCATTGGATTGTGCTTTACCCTAAAGTTGCTGAAAAAAAAGGGATTAGGTTTAAGGCTGTATGGATTCGCAAAGCGGATTTAGTCAAGTATGCAAATATGTTTTTTAATTAACTCAACATTTAGTATATTTGCAGTCTATTGTTGCAGTTTTGCTGATTGCATCAATATACGTGTGAGGAAGGGATTTGTTCTTACCTATTGGAGACGAGCATTCCTTCCTTTTTTTATGCCCATTAATGAAACCTAAATTGGCATTTTGCTAAAAAAATACGGCATAGAAACTTTTTTTTAGTTATTTTTGTTTAGTCACTAAACAAAGCACGTATATTACACCAATATCAGCATGAGAATTACTACAACATACTACGCCAATATCAGAAATCTATCTGGAGAAGACTACATAGTAGTCAACATAGATAAGAACATCCCCAACTTCGAGCTAAAAAAAGCCCCTCACTATCACTATGGCCTTCTCACCAAAGATCCTTCTACTTTCAAGAGGGTAAAAGCGAAGGAAATATTACAAAATTTAGAGGCGCTTTCGATGCGTTATGGTGGAGCAGACATCATTCTATGTAGCTTCAAAAAAATCGACCCACATCGAGCACAAATAGCCCTCTTCTTATATGCCCATGTTGGACACCTATTAGAAGGACACGATATTGTGGAGCTTCCTCAAGCGGGGCGAGTGGTCCAGATGGCGGCATAATCTCCCAAAAGGCAAGACGATAAATGTACAAAAAGGCACACAATAAAAATTGTGTGCCTTTTTTTGTGTTTTTTAAAATAAAAACTTTTTTAATCAAAAAAGTTTTTGTATTTTTGAGCATAAATAAAAACGGAGGCTTCACACCCCTTCAAAACACACGTATATTATGTCAGCAAAAACAACAACATCTTCCTCCTATGGGTATGCCATTCCTTGTCTCATAAAAGGTATGCAAGCCAACATGGGTATCCCTGAGCTTACCCATCAGCTTCGGGAAATGCGAATCCCGCAAAAACACCACGCTCTTATTCTTCGAAAAGCCAGTCTGCAGCACAGCCAGCAGATGGCAATAGCATTTGTCAAAGAACGCTTTGGTACAATTGCGCCAAAGGGTTTTAGAATGATGCAGGTATTAAAGGATTATTTTGTGTGCACAGCACAGGAAGTCCTTTATGTAATATACCTCTGCAAGCGCAAAGGCATTTACTGCTTGTGTAGTTATGAAGATTATAAATCAATTAAGTCGGTATAATGAGAGCAGGAAACAAGAATAAGAGGAGTGTGGTGCTTTGTAATGCACACACTCCAACCGTATGGTATTCTATTTTGAATCAACCCTACTCGAATATTTACTCCTTCCGAAGTTTATTTTCGGGATGGGTGAAAAATGGAGAGTTACCGTCTGTGTTGGGTGGAGGCAAGATTATTACCAAGAAGTTCAAAGGGAAGCGATTTTATGAAATCGTGCCTACTCCAATGAACGGGAGTTCCTCTACTGTAGAGCTGGATGCGGAGAAGCATCTGACATGGAAAGAGCTGTATGCCAAGATAAACGGCTCGCACTATGCCAATACGGATTCTTTTAAGTCTGCTTTATTGGCTCTGCGAAATCAGGCGAATACCGATTTGATTGAGGTATGTGGGTATGAGGTACGTATCCTAAATATCGAAGGTGTTGTATTTTATGAGATTCAAAAATTCCTCTACTCATGAGTCATACAAAAGATATTCAATACCAAATGCCAAAGCTGGTCACTGTCATAAAAGAAATCATGCAGGAGCTTGCGCCTTATTGCGAGGCATGGAATCAGAATCATCCATCCATTTATCTACGCAACCCCAATGCGCTGCATCCCGAATGGATGATGGTCATTGGTAGCTTCCGTAGAAAGATGGAGCTGTATGCCAAAACCGAAAAGTTGATGCGCTATGCATTGACGGTTGGGGATATTGAGTTGGCGGTGGTGGAAAAAGACAACAAACTCATCAAATCTCACTCTTGGGATACAAAGATGAGTTTTGAGCGGGGAGGTGCAATGTCTTCTCTTGAGGGCAGGGATGTTTATCAAGGAGACTTGTATAACTACCTTTTTCTTCAAACCAAAAAAGCGACTTCCAACTGGAAGGTTCGCAAAAGCAAAGATGGCAAAAAGGTGTTTGGGGCAGAGAACAAGCTACTTGTCTACAAAGATGAGTACAAGATTGACATCTTTAGCTGCAATCCTCAAAACTTCACCTCTACTGCTTTTGTACATACAGGCAGTCGCAATAACAATGTGTCTATCATGACACGTTGTCAAGAGAAAGGGGTAAGGTTTGACTTCAAGTCGGGATGGTTTGAAGTTGGTAAGCCGCATCCTTTGAGTAGCGAGTATGCTGAACGGTTTTCGGCACAAGCCCTGACGGAACTCAACGAAAAAGACAGCCATGTTGACCGATATTCGGTTGATAGCGAACAGATGATTTATGATTTTTTGGAGCTTCCTTACAAAGCTCCAGGGCATAGGTAAACTAAATCCACACGTATATTATGTCAGCAAATTCAACAAACCCATCTGCACATTATGCAGACTCGGAGCTGCCTGATTGCAGCGGCACTTATTTCACACGATATGGACAAACATTGAGGCATTTAAGTCTCAAGCAAGTCGTTCATGTCAAGACTTCGGCTTCTAAAACTCAAAAATTTAAGAGGTCTTATGTGATAGACCCCTTAAAATTCGATCCTTATTATCAATTATTTTTTGTCAAGCTTCAATTCAAGCAGTCGGGAGGAGTATTCCGACTCTATGAAGATGGCAAAGAAACCTATGGGCGCAGTCCCCATGCCTATCCAAAGCGCAACAAACGCTACTTAGACATTAGATTGTCTTCAAACTTCACAGAACAGGAAGACGAATTTATTAGGTCGAATTATCTGAAAGCAGATAATCACGATATTGCCTGGCAATTGTACGCCCTAACTGGGCTATACCGAACTGACCTTCAAGTATCAGCAAGGCTGGTAATACTGGGTTTGTCTCGAAAGGGTAAAGACCAATACATGTACTATGGCATGTGGAACTTTCCGATGATGGAGTACCTTAGAGACCATTATCAAA
Source organism: Bacteroidia bacterium (assembly GCA_030427245.1). Classification (GTDB taxonomy): domain Bacteria; phylum Bacteroidota; class Bacteroidia; order Chitinophagales; family UBA2359; genus JAUHXA01. The sequence goes on from JAUHXA010000014.1 coordinate 103,294, forward strand.
CGAAAGACAACATTGAACTTGCCGAAAAAATAAATCGTCTGACCAAGGAGAAGGTTACAGCAAATTTGGTGTGCGGAAGGTTGAAAACAATGGGATGGAAACGAGATATTATTATTAATAGAGGGTGTTTTACGACTGAGAGTCGTGCGGAGGAAGCGGCTGCAATTGGGGCTATATCAGAAAGAGTACATGCGGGCGATGGGCTTACCTATAAGTTTATAAAGGTAGAGCAGCCCAACAAATGGATGCCCTATAATCGCTATGTATGGGAACAAGCAAATGGGGAAATCCCCTCAAGCCATGTCATTAGGTATATTGATGGAGATACGCTGAATTGTGAGCTGTCAAACCTTGAATGCATTAGCAGAGGCGAATTGATGGTTCAGAATTCGCCCAAGGGAAGAGACAGAAAACGTACTGCCCGAAAAGCAGTGGCTTGCAGAAGGATTAATCGGATAAGAAAACGAAGAGGAGCATGGAAAATAAATTATAGGGGTGTACCTATTCAAAAGGCACTTCAGGATATTGAGTTCCTTGAACCCATTGGCACAATTGAAGTAAGACGGTGCAAGGGCGTAACCTCTCAGTTTTTGCCTCACATCAAAACCGAACAACCCAACACATGGGAATTGTTGGCGCACTACAATTGGATAAAAGCCAATGGAGAGATTCCTAAAGACAAAATATTGAGATACAAAGACGGAGATAGTCACAATTGCAACTTGTCCAACTTAGAGTATCTCACCAAAGAAGAGATAGAGTACCGTAGAAAAAACAAAGCACCTCTTATGCAAAAAGTATACAAAAGAGAGCGACAAAGAAAAGAGGCGGGGTTATCTCTTATGGAATCTCTTTTGCAAGGTTATTAGTTGATAATAAAGATAATTTATGTTTAAATATATTTGCATAAAACATTAAAATAGATTATCTTAGACTTGTAAATAAAGTTATTCATTTCAAAACAACACGTATATGTCATCAGCGAATTTTAACATCAGAAAAGCCTCCCGAAAAAAGGCAAAAATCAAATTGGGGATTCAAGGGCCTTCTGGAAGCGGGAAAACTTTCAGTGCGCTACTTCTTGCCTATGGGTTGTGTGGAGATTGGGGCAAAGTGGTCTTAGTGGATACCGAGAATGGAAGCGGAGACTTGTATTCGCATTTAGGGGATTACAATATTCTTCCAATGAAAGCTCCATTCACTCCTGAGCGTTTTATTGAAGCCATAGAAGACTGCGAAAATGCAGGAATGGAGGCAATCATCCTTGATAGCATCAGCCATGAATGGGACGGAGATGGGGGCATTTTACATATCTTGGATGGCATGACTGGCAATTCTTTTACCAATTGGGGGAAAGTCACTCCACGCCACAACAAATTTGTAAACAAAATCATCAACAGCGAAAAGCACATCATCTGCTGCATTCGCAGTAAGCAAGACTACATTATTAATCAGGTTTCCAGAAACGGTAGGGTCGTGAATGTGCCACAAAAAGTGGGACTCAAGGGAGTACAGCGAGAAGGACTGGATTACGAGTTGACGCTTATGTTTGATTTGGACATCAATCATCAAGCAACTGCTTCCAAAGACCGAACTTCCATTTTTATGGGCAATGCTCCTTTTGTTATCACACATGAAACAGGAGGTGAGATACTCCAATGGTGCAACGAAGGGGAGGCAGATACTCAGGCAAAATCGCCTAAAGTGACTGCGAAGAAAAAGGAAATGACGGCAACAGAGGCTGTTGAAATGATTGACACGACCATGAACGTAAACAGCTTGAATATGCTGTTTAGGACATTCTCTTCAGAGCTTCAAAAGGATGAAGGGGTTATTGACGCAGCCGCAAAGCACAAACAAAAACTTTTGTCTGACAACCTCAAAGCAGCCTAATTATGAAACATCAAGAACTGCCTCGGCAGTGGGTGTCGGGGTTGTACGGATTGGTAAGGCTTCGGAAAGTGAATAAAGGAGGGCTTTTCTGCATCCAGTATTACGACATGACCAACTCACTGCGATATGAGGTGAAGAATAAGACAGAAGCGGAGGCGACTGCCTCCGCTATTTCCTTAATCAATGAATTGGATAGGTAGATATGGGCCAACAAAACCAAAACCCCACTAAAGGTAAATATTGCACCAAGCCATGTGGAGGCGAAGTAAAGTGTCCTTTTCGTAAGGATGCGCTTCGGGGATGGCTGGGCAAAAAAATAGAGGCTATTTTAGGAGCAGATACTTTTGTCTGTCATAAAAACCATTCTAAGCAGTGTGCAGGACACATGCTCCTGTTAGGAGACGACAATATTTTTGTTCGATTAGCTAAAATATTGAACGAGCCTCTGGATTTAAAAGGGAGAGAACTGGTATTTGATACCAAAGAAGAGTGCATTCATCATCATTCTAAAATAGAGTAAAGTGACCAATTTAATTCAAAATAAAACATTCGGATACGAAGAAGGAGAGACTTGTAACAGAAATGGTTGTGATGGGCAGATAGAAAGAGAAGGGGAAGGGGGCTGTTCTTGTCATATAAGCCCTCCATGTGGTCATTGTACCAGTCCTTATTACTGTCCTGAGTGCGGTTGGGAAGAAACTGACGAGTCTTCTGCAACCGAAGAGAAAGAATTTATCGAATACAAGACATCAGACCTTTTACTTGACACCTATTATAGAGTAGAGCATGGAGGGAGGTTAAGTATGTGGACTAAAAAACCTGATGGGCAATCAGAACACGATACTGAATTCTATATCCATACGCTTTCCTTTGTGGAAGAAGATTCTCGATGGAGCTGCAACCAAGCCCCATCAGATAAAAAATCTAACCGTTCGTCTTATTTAGATAATTCGGGAAAAGTGATTGATGATGAAGAATGGTTCTCGGATTTGGAAGCTGCGAAAAAAGTTGCAGAAGAAAAGTATTACAAACAAATCAATCCTTTTGGCAAATATAAGGTAGCAAGGTATTTTGATGATTGTTTTGAGGCTTATGTAACAAAAGAAATAAGTAAGAAAGAGGCGCAAGAAAAAGCAGCGGAATTTAATAGGCGGAAAAGGCACTATGTTTCCTATGGCATAGTGGGGGTTTCGTAGAGGGAGGTATTTATTAATCTATACTGAATTTATTATAATGAAAAAAATAACCCCATCTCACAATCATAGTCATTTTTGGATTCAAGAAGAAGTACTTTACGAGTCCTACAATACAATAAGAGGGCTACGATACCGAAAGATTCTGGATGTACTTGATATGCCCGACATGGATAAATGTAATCCCGCTTGTCTTGAGTACATCCAAAAAGAATACATTGAGTTGTCCTGCCAAGACAGGATTGACAGGTATGTGGAAAAATTGAAATGTTAATCAGATAAAAGTAATAATAATGACAGTACAAGAATTAATTGACAGCTTAGAAAGCTACGATCCCAACACAGTTGTAGTTTGCGAAAGAAATTCAGGATATGTTTCATTAGACTTAGTGGAACATAAAACCGATGTGTCCTACTCTGATTATGAGCATAACGGAGGGGAAGAATCAACCGTGTCAGAAGCAATAGTCTTAGGATAGTAAAATTCAAATAAATAAAGGCAATATGTACAATATTGGAAATTTAACAAAAATAGACAAGCAAATCCAATCAGAGATTAATGCTGTTTTGGATAAATGGAAACCTATTTTAATGGAGCAGATAATAAAAGAAATGCGGAAAGGTCATGAACTGACAACAGGAATGGGGTCAGGATATATAAAAAACAGAAAAGGGGAGTATGTCGCAGAAGGTTTCACTTCTCATGTAATTGGGTATCAATATCGAGACAATTTTGATACAGGAATAGTCATTGATAATATTCAAAAATGAACCCGAAACAATCAAACAGATGAAAAAATATACTGGATTTTTTTTTGGCGTACGATTCATAGACCATCTCTATGAACCTGAAAAGAAAGGAACAGAAGCACTGGCAAAAAGATTCCCTTTTGAATATTCGGTTGGGGATTTTGTAAAATTCAGAAAACCTCACAGGAAAACAATGAAGGGTCGAATAGAATCTTTTGCATATTCTACGGAAAAAAACGGAGGGGCGACTATTAAGGTCTATAAAATAGGCAATAATTGGATTGATGAATCTTATATAAAAAAAATCAGTAGTTCAATCTTTTAAACAACCAAGTAAATGAACTCACGAGGACAGGATATACAAGAGCTTTGTAGGCAGGTCATGGAGGGGTTACTCTTAGATATGAACCCTAACAATAATAAAGAAACTTGCCCTTTTTGTGGCAAGGGAGGATGGAATTTAAAAGGAATGGAAGAAGTTGAGCACGAACCGACCTGCGCTTATCTAATCGCAAAAGATTTATTAACCAATAAAAACCTATCCCTTAGTCCTCAAAAACGATAAAATGAGGACTATGAGAATTGGTAGTATTTATTTTTAAACTCATTTATTATTGATATTTAAAATTATACACTAATTTTTTTATCACCAAAT
>JAUHXA010000015.1 GCA_030427245.1 Bacteroidia bacterium
TTATCAATGGAAGTATATTCAAGGGAATTGTTATTGTATTAGTAGGTGTTTTGGTGATTGGTTTGGTAGACAATATTCTGCGCCCAATTTTGGTAGGGCGTGACACCAAACTACCTGATTACCTAATTCTTGTATCAACTTTGGGAGGCATCACTTGGTTTGGGATTTCGGGCTTTGTGATTGGTCCTTGTATTGCAGCCTTGTTTATTACCTGTTGGGATATTTTTGGGACGGAACAGCGGGAGGGGGTCGTTTCTGAACAAGAACTCATAGATGGAAAGAAGCAGGAAGCAGGAAGCAGGAAGCAGGAAGCAGGAAGCAGGAAGTAGGAAGTAGGAAGTAGGAAGTAGGAAGTAGGAAGTAGGAAGTAGGAAGTAAGGCATAAAACTTTGATAATCAAAATTTAATTGCCGATAAAAAATTATTTATTACTATTCAGCAAGCCTTGAGGTGACATCTTTTCAAAAATCAAAATTGGTTGATTATCAATAATATCTCATGAAAAGGTGTAATCTCAAGGCGACCGCATCAAGATTACACCTTTTTCTAAATAATTGACTTACAAGATGTTTGTTTCAAGGAAGAAAAAGATGTCACCTTGATGCTGAATAGTAACAATAAAAAAAGGGTTGGAAACTCAACAGTTCCCAACCCTTTCACATTTCAGATTATATTGACATCAATTCAGTTTTGCAAACACTTGTTTGATTTCATACAAAGTACTTCGATTGACACTCACTTTTTTGGTGTGTAAATCTATCTGCACCTTTGCGCCATCACTTTTGGTCAAATAAACCGACCATTCATCTCTATGTGTTTCGGTGAAAGTAGCATGAACACCATTTCGCCCATTTTTCATCTCTCTCCATGTTTTGTTTCCTGTTTGTTCAAATCTACCTGATTCTCCTCCACTGTATTCTACATGATACACATTGTAGCCATTGACGATGAATTTGGCTTCGGCAACTGTGTATAAAGGATTTCGATTGAAGGTGATTTTTTTGGTGTGCAAATCCAATTGAAGTTTTGCACCATCGCTTTTGGTCAAATAAATAGACCATTCGTCTCTATGTGTTTCGGTAAAAGTAGCGTGTGCTTTGCGGCTACCTTTTTTGTATTCTATCCATTTTTTGCCGCCACTTTGCTCAAAACTGCCCAATTCAGAACCTTTATACGCCACATAGTTGGCACTGTATCCATTGAGAACGAATTTGGCTTCTGTGATTTGGTACAAAGCACTTCGGTTGAGGCTCACTTTTTTGGTGTGCAAGTCCAGTTGAATTTTTGCACCATCACTTTTGGTCAAATAAACAGACCATTCATCTCGGTGTGATTCGGTAAAAGTAGCATGAGGGCTGCGGCTGCCTTTTTTGTATTCAATCCATTTATTACCCCCACTTTGCTCAAAACTGCCTGATTGAGAACCTGTATAAGCCACATAGTTCACGTTGTATCCTTTCACTGTACTCATTGAAGGACTTGGAGTTGGTGTAGGAACAGGTGTAGGCGTTCTTTTTCCTGCATAAACCTCTACTTCTGCCAATGATAGAGGAGCACCTGCTTGTCTGAAAATACGCACGTAGCGACCTCGTGCATTTTTGTTATGAACAATCGGATTTGCTTGCCCCACTTTGAAGTCTTCGTGATAAGCGTAATAATCACTTATTGGATGGGATTGCCAATCGGTTGCCATAATTGGGCTTTCAGATACCAAAATATAGATGTCCTTCAATCTATCCATACAACAATCCGTGCGGTTAAAAATTTTGATTGTTCCAATGTCATAAACTCCTCCCAAATCTACCTCCCACCACTGGTTTCGGTCTCCCCTTGCAGTATGCGTGACTGAGCCTTTGCGATAGTCTCCACTGGTATTTCCATCTACCGCTCTTGAGGCAAGACCGCCGTATCCTGTTGTAGATTGACGTACCGTTTTTCCTTTTGCGAGATTTTGAGCGAAAACATTGCTGTCTGAAAATAAGAAGCAAAACAAAGCGGCTAAAATGATTGTGAAGCGTTTCATACGAAAAAATTTTGAAGTTGAAATAAGGTTTAAAGATTGGCTGAATATCTGTTTTCAGCCTTACAACCTCATTAGACGACACTTCAATGACGCTTCCGACAAATTAGATTTTTATTTTTCAAAAAAGAATCCCTTCAATCCTTTCCTTTCCTCTTGCTTCAATAAGTGAACCTTAAATAAACCCTTCAAAAAACCATAACCATAGCCCAGCAACTGAATAAAACTGGCTGGAATAGCTAAAAGGGCAATGATTGGATTTCGGGTTTTGAAGAGTGCTTCCAAAAATAGAAGCGATGCCAACAATCCCAAAGGCATCAAAAACCACTTGGAAACGGCTAAGAACAAGACAATCAAGGCAATTGTTCCTAAGAAAAAGAGGGAAGGAAAAATATACACGATTTTGAATTTGTCGGGATGCCATTTCATCAAGATGGTTCGCACGACTCCAAATTTATAGACCTGCTTCAAAAATTTGCCAAAGTCAATCCGTCTTTTGTGATACACAAAGGCTGTCGGAACAAAGCCGACTTTGAAGCCAGCATCCATGATTCGATAGCTCAAATCTGGGTCTTCTCCTGGGTGAATATCCGAAAATCCGCCTACGGTTTCATACACCTTTCGCTTGATGCCCATATTGAAGCTGCGGGGCTGAAATCGGTCTAAATTATTTTTTTTACCTCTGATTCCTCCTGTTGTCAAAAAAGAGGTCATCGAATAATTGATGGCTTTTTGGGTAATGCTAAAAGAAGGGTGCGAATCGTCTGCTCCACCAAAAGCGTCCAAATCGTGAACTGCCAAGTGTGCTTCTAAGGCTTCAAAATATTGGGGCGGAATCAGACAGTCGGAGTCAAAAAAAAGCAGCCATTCACCTTTCGCTCTCGCCATTCCAAAGTTTCGGCTGTCTCCAGGCCCCGTATTTTCTTTGTAAAAATATTGAATAGGTAAGTCCTTCTCGTATCGCTTCAATACCGCTTTGCAGTCCTGTTGTGAGCCGTCCTCTACTATCAGCACTTCAAAATCTTTGCAGCTCTGTACCGCAAGGCTTTGAAGCAATTCATCGACTTCTTGCGGTCGATTGAAAACAGGAACGATGACAGTATATTTTTTCATGTAAATGGTTTAACGACAACAAAAGTAATGCATTTTGATTGAAGTTAATAAAAAACCAACACATTGAAGGTATCGTAATCGGTTTGGTTTTTGCTGCAATATGAATAGTCATTGTGTGATTTTTTTTTATAGACTTCAAATCTCCTCTTTACCCATCTTTTTTGTAGCTAACAGTCTATAAAACACAATTTTATTTCAAACCACTTTTTATTATTCACTTTCCAAAATCGTCAAGCTTCTGCAAGGATTCCTACAAAACTTTCATTTAAGACGAATCTTATTTGTCATGTTCTCGTAAAAAAACACAACACCTCACTACACTTTTTACTCTCAAATTCAAAGACAAAAGTTAACACAAATGACTAAGTCCACCCTTATTCTGTTATTGACTTTTGTAGGTAATACAGTGTTTGCCCAATTCAATGCAGACGACTTGTATGTCGTTTCGCAAGATGTCGGAAAGCCTCTTATCTACAAACATTTACAACTGTTTCCTGTCTATGCAAATGGAGCTTTCCAAACAGCTAATCAGCATGTGGGTAGTTACCTCAGTTTACAAACAGCTCTCAAAGAAGAACAGGTAAGCATCAGCGAAATTGAAGTCCCAAAATCCCAGCAAGATTTTGATCCATTTTCGGATGCGATGTTTGTAACACAGGAAATCACTTCCTACGAAGAAGACCTAAGCATCAATCCCGCAAAATCTCGCCAAATCGAAAACAGCAATGCTGATTCAGAGACAGGTGATTCATTTAGCATTTTTGACGACAGAATAATACATCCCGATGCCCGCAGAAACGATAACTTATTGACCTCCAAACTTTACATTACCAATCATTCACAAGATACTATTTTTGTGATGGCAGGCGAAGTATTGAAGGGAGGCAGACAGGATAGGGTGATTGCTCAGGATATGATTATCCCTCCGAGTAATAACAAAATGGAATTGCCTGTTTTTTGTGCCGAAAAAGACCGATGGTATTATCGCAGCAAAAGCGGCAAAGATTTTGACCAATATTTTGCGGTGAGCAGCCTAAAGGTGCGAAAAGCAGTTTCTGAATTAAGCGACCAAGCAGCTGTTTGGGATGCAATTGCCGACATTCAACTAACCAACAATATAGACAGCCAAACAAAGGCTTACAGCGACTTGATGGCTTCGATGGGCTTCAATCAGGAACAGGAAGAATACATGGCGTATTTTACCAAAAGCCTCGAAGACAAAATGAGCGCAACAAAAGGTCAAAACAATGCAAATGAAAAGATAGTTGGTGTGATTGTGGCTACGGGCGGCAATATTATAGGCTGTGATATTTTTGCCACACACGATTTGTTTGTCCAACAGTATGAAGGTTTGTTGCACTCTTATACTACGGATGCGATTACTTATGGTCAAAATCCAAATGTGGATAAAAATCGGTCGGTTTTTGGCATGAACAAAAAGAAGCTGAATAAATACTTGGAAGAAACGCTAAAACCATCGGAGAAAGGTACAGTCGCAGTTGCTGGAAATGAAGATGCAATACATACTTCAAACAAAACAAATACATCGGCAGGAATGTCAGACAAATCAACTGATGCTAAACCGATTACCTCCACAACAAATTTTGAACAAAAAGTACATTTTTCCAGTTTTGAGTAAACTTTTGTCTACTTACTGGTGTTGAACAATCATAAAATAAGCTGCTCTCAACAATATTATATTTTACTCCTATTAAGCGGAATCCAAGATTGGATTTCGCTTTTTTTTGTTGGTTGTTTGAAAATTTGGCTGGTAAGAGGAAAAAGACTTTTGAAGTTTAGCGTTAAAAAATTGAAGGACTGTGAAATAAGCACTTCCCTTTCAAAAAGAAAAACTTCAAAAGTCTAAAATCAACCTTTTCTTCAAAGAACCTTTTTGTTTTGGGTACACCGTACTTCAATTTTACAAATAGCAAATCTTGTTTCTAAGTAAATATTTGGTTATATTGCAGCATCGGTCGGCAGATACAAAACTTTTACTTATGAAATACCTCCTCTTTACTTTGCTATTATTAGCGAACCTCTCCCTATTTGCCCAACCCTCTCAGTTCTTCTTCGGCAAAGGGCAATTTCACCACATCAGTCCATCTTCTGATGGTTACTATTTTTTGGTAGGAGAGTCGGGTGGAAATATCTCATTGAAGAAAATAGGTTATGATGCAGAGGTCTTTTGGGAACAGACCTATGATAGAACAGATAGCGGTAATCGAGAAGTAGGACATCGATTATTGGTATTAGAAAATGGTGATATACTTATTGTAGGAAAATCCCAAGTAGATACTTATTCTTACAATGCTTTGGTCATGCGTGTGAATAGTTTGGGGGAAGAAATTTGGAGAAAGCAGTTTTCCAATGTAAGTGCTTTTTACGATGCAGCTTCTTTTGATGAAGGATTTCTTTTGGTGGGTTCATACGGTTCATCATTTACTAAGGGAAAAATTGTTCGTATAGATGAAAATGGAGGAACAGACTGGGTTAAGGATATTGAGCATTATAATGAGACTCATGTAAAACGCATCTTATCCTCTAATAATGGGAGCTATTATATCATTGGACGCACCAATTATATTGGTTTTAACGGAATTTTCATTAGAAAAATCAATACAAATGGGGCTTCTATTTGGAGTATTTTAGAGGAAACAAATCACCAAGAAAGCTCTCCCTATTCTTCAAACAAACTTTACACAGAACCACTGGCGGCTCATATTGAAGTAGATGGCAGTATCTGGATTGCAGAAGCAGAAGGATATAACGAGAATTTTGCCTTGATGCACTTTTCAAAAGAGGGGGAATTATTGGAGAAAAACATATACGGTGGATTGGATTATGAGGAATACCCTGCTTCTTTGACTCCTCTATCTGATGAAGGTTGGCTGATAACAGGATTTGCAACAACAAATAATGCTACTATCAATAGGGTTGGTTTTGCAATGCGCTTATCTAATGATGAAACCGAAGTTTGGCGGCAATATTATCCCTTAAATGGAGTGAATAGTCGACTATATGGTGGAGTTGAAAGCTATGACTTAAACTTACTTTTGTATGGAACAAGTGGCAACAGTTATGAAGAAAAGGCATGGTTGTTAAGGGCGGAATCTGATGGTAATGCTTTACCTACTAATATCAAAGGAACAGTAGTCGTGGACATAGGTGCTTCAAATTGTGAAATTGATTTTCAAGATTTGGCTCTTCAAAACTGGATCGTTATAGTAGAAAATAAGGCTGGCAAAAAACTGTTGAAGACAGATATAGTTGGTGGTTTTGAATATGCTGCTGAATTAGATGACACCCTACAATTTACCCTCATTCCTCCTTCGCCCAAAGAGGCTTGGAATATCTGCGACAACCATCAAATCATTGTTCCAAACATCGACACCCCCAATACCAAAATTGAATTTGTGGTACAACAAGTGGATGCCGATTGCCCGATTATGGAAGTTGGTTTGACACAGCCAGATTTGGTGCGCTGCAAAACAAGCACCTTCTTTGCAACCGTCAAAAACAAGGGGAAAATTCATTCCAATTCGACGAGCCTTAGCATACATTTAGATGATGATTTGACAGTTGAATCGGTATCTGTTCCTTACTCTTTGGAGGAAGAAACCCTGATGATGGAGATTCCCACTATCCCAAGTTTTTCAGAATATACGATTGCCATTGAAGTGAGCTTAGCGTGTGATGTTCAGTTGGGAGCCATTCATCCCATCAAAGCAGAACTAAACACCATAAGTTGCGATTGGAGCGAACCCGCACCTTATTTTGAAGTAGTTGGAGAATGTAGAGGTGATGAAGTGGTTTTTGAAATGTGGAATACAGGAGGAAAAAAATCCAATACGCTTGTCAAATACCGTGTGATTGCGGATTATTTGGCTGCAATAAAAGAAACCCATATTAATCTTCTTCCAAATGGAGAAAAAACCATTTTATCATTTCCTGCTGATGGGCGAACTTGGCGATTAGAATTGGAAAATCCAGGCACGGTTTTCCTAAACAAAAAAATAGTAGCTGTTGTGGAAGGTTGTGGCAAAGGCAACAATGGACTCTATACGGTGGGTTATGCAGATGCTTTTCCATTTTACGATGCTTCCCCAAATATTTCTACGGTTTATCCCACCAATTCAACAGGTCTTCCCAATAAAATTGCCTCCTTTGTTCGTGGATTGGGGGTTTACAATCACATTTCCGAATTGATGCCCGTTGAATACACTGCAAGGGTAGAAAACTCGCTCAATGAAGAGGTCAACGAAGTGAATTTCGTACTCAATTTTCATCCTTCAATGGATTTAAGCACCTTTGAGCTGTTGGCTGCTAATCAATCTGCCACCTTTAGACTGTTGGATAATAGCAGCATCGAAATAACTCTATCTGAGCTTCAATTAAATTTGGGAGAATCAATTGCTTGTCGGTTTCGGGCAGAACCTTTACCCAACTTGCCTTCCAATGTCAATATATATTATACTATGAAGGTTGAGGGTCAAGCGACCTTCAACCGACAACATACAATCTCTTTGAATTTAGCAAATTTATCCTATTTGGATGAAGAGCCACAGGAAACCGATGAATACAACAACTATTCTGATGAAATTTTGCTTTATGGAGGAAGTTATTCGGAGTGGGGCAATATAATGGCACTGTCTCAAGACGGAAATGTATTTTTGGGGGGCTCTACAATGAGTTATGGTGATAGAACTTATAGCAGCAGTTTATTAATCAAAGTAGATTCGCTCGGGAAAACACTATGGTTGGAAGCCATTAATATTGAAGACAACCTTTTGACCACTATTGAAGGAATCAAACCTTTGGTAGATGGTGGCTGCATTATTGTAGGTGAATTTAGAGTGCCTTTTTCTACAAGCAACGCCTTAGAAAATTTTTCTATTTATATTGCAAGAATAGATGCTTCTGGTAAAATGATGTGGCATAAAAAAATCAGACCTACTGGTGAAGACAAAGGGGCAAGAATGAATGGATTATTGAAAAGCGAAGATGGTAATTTCTTCATTTTTGGTCCTGCAATAGCACCGAACAGTAGCAATGAGAGTGATTTCTACTTAAAGCTGGACGAGACAGGTGAAGTTTTATGGCAGAAGTTTCAAAATGACACAGGTTACAGCGCTTTCAAAGGAATTGCAAACTCTGACAATGGCTATACACTGATTGGCGCATCTCCTTTTGTGGGTTCTAATTTTTCTATACGAAGAATCGACGAAGAAGGCAATGAAATATGGACAACCCTTCACTATAGTGAAAACTATTCTGTTGGAGGAATCGCTTCTACTCACGATGGTAACTATCTGATAGGCGGTACAACAGAAGTGAGTGGTGATTACGAGCCTACTTTTTTGAAATGCTCAGCAGAAGGAGAATTTTTATGGGAAAAGAGGTTGGTAGTGGGGGAAAGGCATCGGGGGTGGGTCTATCAACTTATTCCAGCTCAAGACAATGGTTTTTTGATTGCAGGCAAACTGCCAACAAGTAGCAGTATTTCAAATCTTTCTAATCAAATGCTCTTGATGAAAATTGACGAAAATGCAAACTTGGAGTGGATGAAAGATTATGGCTCAGGAAATTCGGATACGGCAGAAGATGTACTGATTACTCCACAAGGCAAAATATTTTTATGGGGTCATAACAACTCTAAGCCTCCTGCTTATAATAAACAAGCTATGTTGGTCATCACCGACTTAGAAAGCAACCTACCTGTTGCCATAGAATACACTCCAAACACCACTTCCTTCAAAACTTTACTCTATCCCAATCCTACTCAATCTTCTACGCATGTCATTTTGTCTCCCAAACCGCTTCAATCTTTGAATTGGTCGTTGTACGATGTAAGTGGAAAAGTGGTGAAAAAAGGAAAGACTTCAACGGGATTGTTTGAGATTGAAGCAGAAGAATTGGAGAATGGAATGTATTTTTTGAAGTTTTTGGAGGGAGGTTATCCTTCAATGAAATTGGTGGTGGAGTGATAACTTAGAAAGCAAAATGGTGATTCCTCTAATTGAAAAGAGCGAAAATCGGTTTGATTTTCGCTCTTTATTTCTTCTTGTATTCAAGTACTAAAACGGCAAAGGCTCATCATTCCTCCCCACATCTCCATCATTCATCCTCGACTCACGAGTAATAATTTCCCCCAAAGGAGCCAAACCGTCCAAAGATTGGTCTAAGCTGCTAAAATCTTCAAACTTGGTGAATTGAGGAATAAAACGCAGTTTCACCGTATCCAAAGCACCATTTCTGTGTTTCGAGACAATCAATTCCGTTACCCCTTTTGTTGGATTGCCATCTTCGTCTTGGTCTAACCCATAATATTCAGGTCGATATATAAACATCACAATATCCGCATCCTGTTCTATGGCTCCTGAGTTATGAACTATGAAATTATTGGAAAGGAAGTTGTGGTGTTTCTCAACATGTAGGTCATAGGTAGGTTCAGTACCGACATATTTAATGGACTTGATTTTTTCCCATTTTACATCGCTCTCTGCGTATTTTCTCAAATTTTCATCCTCTAGAATACTCGAAACCTTAGACAATCTATTTCTTGAAATATTGGATTTATAAAGTGCAGTTCCACAATATTGCATTCCTAATGCTTTTTGAAAGGTACGCTCTGTAAAACCTTTATTTTTACGAGTAACTTTTATTGTTTTCCAAAGTATCTTAGGAATAATGTCTGTATTTGGATTGTGAGTTTTTTGATTTGTAATTTCAACAAGTTTATTAAGAGTATCTGCTTTTACTCCAAAAACACCTATTTTTTCCGCATATTTTAAAATATTTACCTTATTGCTAATAGTAAGCATGTAATTAATTCGATAATTACCTTTTTGTCCTTTTCTTATCGCACTTTGAATACCAAAACGAAGTAAAAGTTGCTTTAAGCCCATAATTAATTCATAAGAATTGGAACTATAAAGCAATAGTGAGCTTCCCCTTGTTTTGGTTCTGATATGGACACAACCATCAGTAGACCACAAATGACTAATAAACAATGCTAATTGCCTTTCATTACATTTGAAAATTTCTCTGGGAATTGTTTTCTCATAAGACCGACCTTTCTTCATCCCTAACTTATGCAGCAATTTTACAAAAGGATGATGCCGATTATGGGTTAATTGGTAAGGTGAAGGAATATAAACATGTTGGCAAGTTTTTGAGTTTCTGTCATCCACTACTCTAGGTTCTATCCCCCAAAGGTTCTTTGCACAATTAGCCACAATTTCTAGTGAATTATGGTCTTGACTTGTATAATGAATAGGTTGTCGAGGAGCATAACACCCATCTCCAAGCATGTGAGCTAATAGGATAATTTCTTCATTTTTAAGCGAGCTACCTTTAGTATGAGCAGGAATTGTAATCTCTCTAGCTGTTGCCAAACAATCGCCTTCTTTTAATTCCTCCAATTTCTTCCATCCTTCAACTGTCAAAAATGGGTGATTTGCACTCGCTTTAATTTTGAAGCCCGAACTCGTTGTCACCTCATACACCTTCTTTTTACCCGTTTCCCATACATCCAAACATTTAGCTCTTTGCAACTTCAAATTTTCGTCCAATGACAAAACTTCAAAGTTTTGCTTACCGACCAAATCTTTGACTTTTTTGTAGGTTCTTGTTCGGGGCAAATAAATCAAACTATCGCCAGTAATGCACTCCCTCAAATCCGAAAGCTGCGGTCTTTTATCCCCACCTCTCGTCTCTACTGCACGACTCAACTGCGAAAGTGCAATCACAGGAACGTCCAATTCCTTTGCGATACTCTTCAAAGAACGAGAAATCAACGAAATCTCTTGCTCTCGGTTTCCGCTGCTTTTCGTATCACTTCCTCCGCCACTCATCAATTGAAGGTAGTCAATGATAATCAACTGAATATCGTGCTGCATTTTCAGTCGGCGACACTTCGCACGTAGTTCAAAAATGTTGATGGCAGGCGTATCGTCAATAAAAATAGGAGCTTCCGCCAACTTATCCACTTTCGTAGTCAGTTCTACCCATTCATCGGGTCGCAAATCCCCCTTCTTCAATTTTTCGCTCGAAATACCCGTCTCCGAAGAAATCAAACGATTGACCAATTGAAGTGACGACATCTCCAAAGAAAACAAAGCCACACCTTTGCCAAAATCTACCGCCGCATTTCGGGCAATGTTCAGCGTCAAAGCCGTTTTACCCATTGCAGGACGAGCCGCAATAATCACCAAATCAGACTTTTGCCAACCCGAAGTCAACCTATCCAAGCCCACATAACCAGTCGGTACACCGACCACTCCATCTTGATGATCTTTGATGTTTTCAAGTTGCTTGAGAGCCTGCTGCACCAAATTGCCCATCGTATCATAGCTACGGCGCAGGTTTTGTTCGGTGATAGAGAATAGATTCTGCTCAGCTTTGTCCAGCAGGTCGAATACATCCGTCGTTTCTTCATAGGCATCCTTGATAACCATATTGGAAGTTTTAATCAACTCTCTAAGGATGTATCTTTCCGAAATGATGCGGGCATGATGTTCAATATTGGCAGTAGAACCGACTCTATTGGTGAGTTTGGTGACATAAAAAGGTCCTCCTACTTCCGCCAACTTGCCCATTTTGCGGAGTTGTTCGGTGACGGTGAGAATGTCGACAGGTTCCGACTTGCCAAACAAATCGTGAATCGCCTCAAAAATATGTTGATGTGCTTCGACATAAAAACTTTCAGGCTTCAAGATGTCAATGATTTCTGCCACCGCATCTTTGTCCAGCATCATGCCGCCTAAGACCACTTCCTCCAAATCTCGCGCCTGCGGAGGAAGTTTGTCAAAAACATAGTTGGATAAATCAGCGTCCCGCTTGCGGCTACCTAATTTACCCAATACTGTTTTCATAGATTTTGGGGCATCTGCCATTGTTTGTTTGTTTTGCAGTAAAAAATAATTTCCAGCTTCAATTTTCAAAAAAAATAAAAATCAAGTAATCTTTCATTTTAACTTCAATTTTCATTTTCATTCGTTGTTGAGCAAATGTAGCTTGAAAATCAATCAATAGTGAAAAAAAGCACGAAAAAATATCCACACACTTCAAAACCTTAGCTACAAAGGCTTTGACCTACTTTTTATACTTCAACATATTGACTATCCACTTTGGTTCACGTTTATCCACATAGTTATCCACATTTAGACACTTTTGTGGATAAGTTATTTTTTGCAGTGGATAAGTTGTGTGTAAAAACATCGTCACAATTTTGTAAAAACCAGATTCTTATTTCGTAGTATTAGTTATTGGATATCTCTTACTTTCAAGATTAACAATGAATTTCTCGTTAATTGAATTATTGTTAAAAGAATGTACCTCATGCCTTTTGAAATCGATTATTTAACTAAAAAAAATAACAAAACAGTATTTTAAAGCACAAAAAATTAGTATATTACTCTATAATTTACAAAAATACTTTGAATTGACTAATTTTTTTAGTATCTTGCAGGATAATTAATATTATTTGTATAGGACACCATGGAAACACATCAAAATCTGAAAAAAAATATTCGGATCATCCGAAAGTCAACAGACCTAAATCAAGAAAAGTTTGCTGCAAAAATTGGCATCAAACGCTCTAGGTTAGGTTCTTACGAAGAAGGAAGAGCAACGCCTAAGCCCGATGTTCTACAAAAAATTGCTGCAATTTATGGTTGTACGGTAGATGACTTATTATATGCCGACCTCAGCCAGTTGTCACCTGTTACTGCCACCAAAAATGGCATTCAAACAGATGTGTCAGGTCGTCGCTTGCAATTACGTACACTTACAATCACTGCCGACGAAAAAGGCAAGGAAATGATTGAGTGGGTGCCTCACAAAGAAGCCAAAGCGGGTTATCTAAATGGATATTCTGATCCTGACTATATTTCTACGTTGCCCAAATTTCACCTCCCTTTCCTTCCTTCAGATGCCTCTTATCGTGCTTTTGAAATCAAAGGGGATTCTATGCAGCCGCTTCCTTCGGGTTCGGTTGTAATTGGTGAATTTGTCCAAGATTGGGAACATTCCATCAAAACGGGTAAGACCTACATCATTGTTTCTAAAAATGATGGAGTGGTTTACAAGCGGGTAGTCAATAATATTCACAAAGATGGTACGCTCTTTTTATATTCTGATAATGCCGAATACGAACCTTATATCATTCATGCCAATGATGTGAAAGAAGTTTGGGTTGCCAAACGTTTCATTATCAATGAAGCGATTGCCATGGATAGTCTTTGGGATAAGATGTTTGCTCAGATGGCCGCAATGCGGCAAGAATTGAAGGGCTTGAAGAATTGAGAATCGAAGATACAATTAAACATAAAGGGGTAAATCAAAATTAGTTTGATTTGCCCCTTTTTTTAAACACAAATCATTGAGTTTTACGTTTGAATTTGTACTTTGAATTTGAGTTTTACAAAAAAGCAGCACCTCTCAAAATATGACCAATCGCTTTCACATCCTTTCCTTCGACATCCCCTACCCTGCTAACTATGGCGGAGTCATAGATGTGTTCTACAAACTCAAAACTCTCCACCAATTAGGCGTGAAAATCATCTTGCACTGCTTTCAATATGGAAATCGAAGCCAAGCTAAGGAACTGGAAAAATACTGTGAAGAAGTTCATTATTATCCTCGTCTAAATGAATTTCAAGGCTTTTCACTTCAATATCCCTACATCGTCTCCTCTCGCAAATCCGATGAATTACTGCAAAACCTGCAAAAAGACAATGCTCCCATTTTATTTGAAGGTTTGCACACTTGTTACTATATAGACCATCCCAAATTGAAGTCTCGACAAAAATGGGTGCGAATGCACAATATTGAATGGGAATACTACCAAGCCCTTGCCGAATCGGAATCTAATGTATTGAAGAAGGTGTATTTCAAAATAGAATCCCAACTATTGAAGCGATTTGAGAAAAAACTGCAATATGCCCAAATCATTTTTGGCATTTCCCCCAACGACTGCAAATATTTACAAAACCATTTTGAGAATGTCCATTATTTACCTGCTTTTCACGCCAATGAAGAACTTCAAATCCGAACAGGAAAAGGCGATTACGCCCTTTACCACGGTAATTTGAGCGTCAATGAAAACCATCAAGCGGCAATGTTTTTGGTTAAAGAAGTATTTGAAGGAATGAATTATCCCCTTGTCATTGCAGGGAGTAACCCCAAAAAGGAACTGATTGAAGCTGTGAAAAAAAAGGTTTCTATCCAATTGGAAATTTTTCCGAGTGACGAACGATTGCTGCTATTGATTCAAGAAGCCCATATTCACATTCTTCCCACTTTTCAAGCTACGGGCATCAAATTAAAGTTGTTGAATGTGCTGTATAGTGGGCGGTTTTGTTTGGTGAACACACCAATGATTGCCAATACAGGTTTGCAGACTCTTTGCAATATTGCAGATTCGGCGGAAGAATTTTGGGAACAGATTAAAGTATTGAAGGAACAGCATTTTTTGGAGAAAGATATTGATGTGCGTAGAGAAGTATTGAAGAAAGGATTTTCAAATAAGAAAGGGGGAGAGTTATTGCGGGGACTTTTGTAAGGGCAACAAGAATTTATGGATTCGGAGGATTTTTTTCTTGGATAGTGCAGTACAGAACAAGCCGAAATTCTTCTGAATCCCCAATTCCTGTTCATTCTTACACCCAACAAAAAAAAAGCCTACCACAAAAATTGTGATAGGCTTTTCTATTATTTGGAATAGTACCCAGGGTGGGACTCGAACCCACACGAGTGTTACCTCACTGGTGTTTGAGACCAGCGCGTCTACCAATTCCGCCACCTGGGCATATTTGATGACTTATCCCGAAACTTCGGGATTGAAGTAGATAATTCAAATAACTCTTAGTAAGATTAAAAAGTTCCTTTCTTATCTAATTCACCAAAAAATTAAGAACATTTTTGTAATTGAAATCACCTTTTCAATTAGGAGTCGCAAATTTATTCAAAGATTCTCGAATACGCAACAAATATCGTCTTTTAAAATAATAATCTTTCACTTTTTTTAAATCTTCTTCATCCGACACACCTTCCACGTAATTTTCAAGGATAGAAGCAACACTTTCAAACAAACTTTCTTCAATTAATTCGACCTTTTTAGATATTTCTGCCAGTTTTGCCGTATCTGGCTCAAGTTGCAGTTCCATCAAAGCTTCGTTTACTTCCATCATTTCCATCAAAAACATTGGAGGTAAATTGACTTTTTCGCCTTCTTCTATCAATTCCTTACACTCCAATACATACTTAATGCGGCTATCCAAACTTGAAAGCTTTTTGTAGGCTTTGTTGTTCATCGTTGACTTTTCCAAGACTTCATCTTGTTCGGCTTCTGAGGCTTGCACAAAAAAATCGGGATGATACTTACGACTGTATTCGTAGAACTTACGCTTTAGTTTTTTAGCATCAATTTTGAAGGTAATCGGGAGGTCGTAAAACTCAAAGTAATTCATTACGCCAAAGCAGGTTTGAACTTAGGACTGTAAAGCATTAAGTAACGCTCTTCACCTTCAGTTGTTCGCTCCTCTATATGAATACCTTTAGCATACCATTGCTTCAAAACCTCGCCCATTTTTTCAGCTTCATCTTGACCCGCCAACACAAAATTGAGGTCAAAGGATTCACCGTTTGCAGAAAAACTGATTTGGTTTCTGTCGCCTTTTTTAGGACTCATCAGACCACCATAACCATCGTAAATCACTGCCAAATCTTTGACATCTGCTAGATTGTAGTGGAATTTTCTGTCGACACCTTCCAACTCAAATTCGATGGCATCAGAAGTCAAATTCAATTCACCTGCCTCTTCGTAGTTTTTGTGATACCATTTGTAGAAAAAGATAAAAGGTATCAATACCATCAATGGAAAAATGAAGCTATTGCGGAACAATACAGGCGTATCTGTCATGTTCATGCTGTAATAGGCTGGGAAAAAACTCAATAGCAATACAACCAAAAAAGTAGGAATGACCACTTTGAATAAGCCACTTGTACTTTCAACTTTGTCTGGTTTAGCGATTTCTGTGTGAAAACCTGTGCCTGCCATAATTAATGGATGATTGGTTATAAAAAAAGTAAATTTGAAGATGCAAATATAAGGTTAAAAGGGAAAATTTGAAGCATTACTATTAAAAATCCTTTTGCAATCTTAATTTCTCTTTACAAAACCTTTTGCAATCACATAAACCTAATCGAAATAGATAGGTTATTCCTATAGAACTTCTATTTCCATCATTGCAGACAATCTTATGATAAAAATCAAGAATAAACTCTTAGCCATCTATCGTGCTACCATCACCAGCATTGCCTTTTATCCCAGTATTATTGCTTCAGGTGGTTTTATTACCGTATTTATTATTACCTTATTACGCAATTATGGGATTACTGATGGTGTCATTGATTTTTTACCTAAAGCACTTTTAGTACAAGACATAGACACTGCACGTACCTCATTGAGCATTATCATTGGAGGAGTCTTCAGTCTCACCGTATTCAGTTTTTCGATGGTCATGGTAGTACTGAATCAAGCCGCAAGCAGCTTCTCCCCTCGCCTACTACCGGGATTGATTTCCAACAAGCGCCACCAAATTGTATTGGGTGTTTACATAGGCACATTGGTTTACTGCATTTTTACCCTCATCAGCATCTCCCCCAACAGAGCCGAATATAAACTTGACGAAGTGGCTATTTTATACGCCATTCTGCTATGTATCATTTGCTTAGGTCTATTTGTATATTTCATCCACTCCATTTCACAAGAAGTTCAAATCAGCAATATTCTCCGCAAAATTTTTCGCGATACCAAAACACAACTCCAAAAACTTTCAGAAAAAGAAAGCCGACAAACGGACCGAACATCCAACACCGATGATTGGCAAGAACTATGTGGTACAGAAACAGGCTATTTTCAAGATTTTTCCCACCAACCCCTTATAGAATTAGCCGAAAAACACAATACCATTTTCTACATCATCCCTCCAAAAGGTATGTTTGTTTTGGAGAAAATGCCCATCCTAAAGTCCAAGCAAAAACTTGATGAGGAAACCATACAAGAAGCCATTTCCTGCCTTCAATTTTCAAATACCGAACTCGTTGAAGAAAACTATGTGTTGGGCTTTAAGCAAATAACCGAAATCGCCGTAAAAGCCATGTCGCCAGGTATCAACGATCCAGGCACGGCCATTATCGCTATTGACCACCTTACAGCCCTATTCGCTCACCGAATGAAAATAGACGATACCCAATCTTACAAATCTGAAAATGGGGAAGTCTGCATCCAACTCCATGTAATAAATTTTAAATACTTGATATACAGCATATTTGCTGCTTTGCGCCAATACTGCAAACACGATGCAATCATTGTTGAAAAACTCCTTATAGCCCTTCAATACTTACGACTTCAAGAGGGAGAAAAAGAAAGTTACCATGAAGTCATTGAAGAAGAAATAGCTACTCTACTAGCCGATGCCAACACCTCTATAAAAAATGAAAGAGACCTGCAAATGATTCATCAGGTTGCAAAAAATAAGTTTTGATTGTCAGCTTTTTAAAAAGATGAAAAAATAATAACTATTCATGATATTTCAAAAAAAATCTCCTTTGAAATAATATGACAATTTAATGACAAAATATTTCTAACACCTTTATTTCTCAATAAAGCAAACCGTAGTAAACTCAATATCAAATACTTATCAAAAATTCCTTTCCTTTCTTTCTCCTCGCTTTTCCTTTCTCTATACTTCAAAGTGGAATAATTCTTGATTGTGCTTCATCAAACTAATCGAAGTTTTTACCAAATGGTTAAAAATCAACAACCACCCAACTTCGCATCAAAAAATGAAATAACCTGCCCCAAGAACTCGGGGAGTAATATCGTCAAACCAAGCCACACCAACCACTAAACTTTCTTACCAAAAGGAAGAACTTACTTCAACCTACACCACTTCTCAAACCTTTTGAGCAAATTAAGATGAAAAGCTCAAGTGAAAATTAAAATCCAAATAACTATCAATCAACCTTTGTTGATTTTTCATTCTGATTCTAATTTTCATTCACAAATGTCCCTAATACTTAATAGCTATTGAAGTTTACATTATGAAATCAATACGTACTTTCTTTGTGTGTTTATCCTATCTGTTCATTCCATTTCTTGCCTCTGCAACGACTTGTAACGACCTTCAAATAGTAAGCATCAAACAAACCCAAACTTCTTGTAATGCCAACGATGCAACTGCAATCATTGACATTATAAATGGAAGTGGCAATTACAGCTACCAATGGACAGATTTATCCGATAATAGCCTAATTTCAGAATCCACCGAAACCGACCTCCTCCAAGACAACGTTACCAATCTTGGTGTAGGCTACTATCAAGTAAAAGTAGAAGATTTGGACAACAATTGCAGCGTTCAGTCTTACTTTTCCATTGAAAATCAAGATGCTCCAACACTCGACATCATACAAGCATCTGCACCAAGCAGTTGCACAACAAATGATGGATTCTTGCTCTTCAACACCAGCACAGATGAGGCACAAATAAGTATCATTGACCTTCAAGATGCCAACAATGTTTTAAAAGGAGAATTTGTAGACAATACTATTGCAGGACTGAGCAGCGGCAATTATGTACTCCAAATAATGAACGATTCCGATTGCTCCAATTTTTACTTTTTTGAAATTCCCATAGGCGAAGCCAATTTTGAAATAATTGAAACGATTTCTCAGCCCAACTGTGATGCCAGCAATGGAGGAATCACCTTAAACGTGACCAACAATTCAGGTAATACCATCACCTACAACTGGTTCGCTCCCAATGGAGAACCAATCAACCCAGCCGACCCATTGCATTTAACAGGTTTGGCAGCAGGTGTTTACTCCCTTACTGCAAGTAGCAAAACAGGATGTGAAAGCCAGTATAGTTTTTCCGTAGAAAGTATGACTACTATGCGAATAGACGTAACCACCATTTTAGACATCAGATGTACTGGAAATGAAAATGGCAGTTTCGACTTTAGAATCATAGATGGAACAGCCCCTTTCAACTACTCCGTTCCGGAATTGGGCATTGTTGACAAAGAAATCACCTCTGCGACTACTACTATCAACAACTTACAACGAGGTGGCATTTACACCCTTCAAGTAACAGACAATACAAATTGTACCGTCACCGAATACGTCGAGGTATCCGAACCACTGCCTTTTGAATTGGACATCAAAAGCTCAGAAGTTAGTTATTGCAATGCAACAGATGGCGAAATTTGCTTTTTACTCACAGGCGGCACTCCCCCTTATCGAATCAGTGATGCCAGCAATGACTTCGGTATTTTTGAAACCAGTGAGGAATATCAATGCATTACCTTTTTAGCTGCCAATACTTACAATATCAACATCATAGATGAATCAGGATGTACTTTGGCAGCCCCAAGCATTATCGTAGAAGAACCTGAAAATTGCACCTGTTGTGACAATTTCAGACTGTTAGGTACAAGCGAAACCTCAGCCAATTGTGGCAGCACAAATGGCGTTTCCAGCCTTACACTCGATGGAGGTTCAGGCAATTACACCGTCACTTGGCACAATGCCTTGACCGATGCCATAGTCACCGACCAATCAAGTTCGCAATCTCTTGTCGAAGCAAGCGATATGGCACCAGGCAGCTACTACGCCATTGCAGAAGACAGCGATTGTAGCTGTATGCCTCAACGTCACGACTTCATCATCAACGAATCCGATGCACCGACTGTCAATATCATTTTCGAAAACATGCCCCTACTTTGTCCCGATGAAAACCGAGCTTCCTTTGAGTTTGAAGTAGTAGGAAACAATGGCCCATTTACTTATCAAATCTTGGGAAGCGACATTAATGGTGATGTCACAGACCTTCGTTCGACAGTAGTAGATAATTTGGTAACAGGGAGTTATGTCGTAGAAGTCACCGATTTTTTTGGCTGCAAAGGATACAGCACAGTTGTCAGTACCATCACACCCGACCCCATTATTTTGGACATTGAAGTGCTGAACATTGCTCAATGCAATGACGATAAAGCAGGCAGCATTGGTTTGAATATTCAAGGGGGAACACCTCCTTTCCGAATTACAGACGATACAAACGATTACGGTTTCTTCAATACAGGACAGCACTATATCAACGACTTACCAACAGGTGCTTACACTTTCGATATCACCGACAACAATGGTTGTGTAACCAATACAGGTGCTTTGGCAGTTACTCCCGTCTTTAATTGTGACAATTGTGATTGCGGAGCATTTAACCTTCAAAACATGGGCACTACACCCGAAACATGTGCAGGCAACGATGGCAGTTTGGATTTGAACGTGAGCAATGGCGTAGGTCCTTTCACCTACACCCTTCGACAAGACGGAAACACTTTGATTCAATACCAAAGCACTGCAAACATTTTCACTTTCAATGGTTTGCCCGCAGGAGATTATGACATTGATGTAAAAGATGCCAACTGCAATTGTGAAATCCTAAACGAAACAAGCAATATTGGAAGTAGTGGAATTGAAGCCACTTTAACTCAGACCGATATTGACTGCAATACAACAACAGGCGAAATCTGCCTAACCATTTCGGGAGGCAATGCACCTTATGCTATCAATGATGGCACAGGTGATATTGGCAGTTTTGCAGAAGCAACCGAACAATGTATCTCGGATTTGACAGCAGGAGAATACAACTATACCATCACCGATGCAGAGGGTTGCAGCACCGTCAAGACCTTCAATATTCAATCCAACGACACACAAATCGAAGTCGGTAGCATTTTATCGGAAGCAACACAAGGCAACAGCGATGGCGAATTTTGTTTGACCATTTCAGGCGGAACAGCTCCCTATCAAGTCACAGACGACAGCAACGATTATGGCAGTTTTGACGAAGCTGCGTCTAGTTGTGTAAGCGATGTACCCGGAGGCAATTACATGCTGATCATCACCGATGCCAACGGTTGCTCAACAACCGAAACTTTCACTATTGAAGAAGAAGTCGTGGCAGGCAGCATTGAAGTAGTCGTTAATTCTACTTCTGAGGCTTCTTGCAGTGATGGAGACGGTTCATTTTGCGTAAGCATTTCGGGCGGAACAGCTCCTTATACCCTCACCGATGGAGATTTGGTCATTTCAGATATTGCAGAAACCACCGAAAACTGCACAAACAACTTAACAGCAAATACATATAATTTCACCGTTTCTGACAGCAACGGTAATACAGCGCCCCAAACACTCGCTATTACCATCCAACAAGCCAGCCTAAACCTCAACATAAGTCAAACGACTTCGGGCGAAACTTGTGCGGGTGATGATGGCGAATTCTGTTTAACTATTTCAGGCGGAAATGCGCCTTACAATGTCACAGACGGCACAAGTGATTTTGGAACTTTTGAAGAAAATATCGAAAAGTGTGTCTCGAATCTACCCTCGAGAATCTATTCACTCCTCATCTCAGATGCCAACGCTTGTACGACAGCAGAAAGCGTGGCAATAGGCTTAGAAGGAAACAATTTAGCAGTTACATCCGAAGTTACCGACGCTTCCTGTGGAATTAGCGATGGCGAAGTATGCTTGACGATTTCGGGTGGCACTGCTCCTTATAGTGTGAGAGAAGGAGATGCCGTTTTCCCAGTAGAATTTTTAGAAGCCACCGAAAACTGTTTACTCGACTTTCCTTCTGGCACATTCACACTCACTATTACTGATGCCGACGGTTGTAGCATAGACGAAAACATTACCGTTGAGACTTCATCAGACGACAACAATTTAGCTGTCACAATCGAAACAACATCGGGGTGCAGCGACAATTCTGGTCAAATTTGCCTTTCGATAGTAGGCGGAACTGCTCCTTATTCGGTCAGTGACGAAAACGTAGATTATGGCGATTTAGACGAAGCTACCGAGGAGTGTTTTGGCAGTTTGGCATCAGGCACTTACAATTTCAGCATCACGGATGCCAATGGCTGTACGACTACCGAAATCGCTACTATCAGCCAAGATGCAGCCAACAATATCACCATAACGGTCAATGACAAGGCTACTTGCAGTGGCACAGAAACTTGTGTTACCATTGAAGGTGGAAATGCACCTTATAGCTTAAAAGCAAACAAAACCGAATTGGGAACTTTTGAAGAAGGCATTGAAGGCTGCTTCAACGCTTTACCAAACGGTTTTCACAACTTAACAGTAACAGACAATACAGGTTGCACCAAATTAAAAACCGTTCTTATCAGCAATGACAACAGTGGAGGAAGCGACCTTACTGCAATCGTTGAAGTACAAGACGTTTCTTGCACAGGCACAAATGGCGAAGTTTGCCTAACCATTTCAGGCGGAACAGCTCCTTATTCAGTAAGTGAATTGGATGCCGTATTTCCTTTGGAGTTTTTGGAAGCTACCGAAAACTGCATTGACAACTTTTCGGCGGGAACTTACACACTCACCATCACTGACAGTAATGGCTGTAGTACCGATGAAACCGTAACAGTTGGAACAACTGCTGCCAATATTTCGGCAACGGTCGAGACTACGGCAGTAAGCTGCGACGGAGATGGAAGCGATGGTGAAATTTGCCTAACTATCACAGGGGGCACTGCCCCTTACACCGTAACAGACAACAACAACCAAACATATACTAATTTTGGAAATGCTACTGAAAAATGTACAGCCAATTTTGCTGCTGGTGATTACACTTTGAATATCACTGATGCAAATGGCTGTACTTTTACTACAACAGCTTCAGTAGGACCTGCAACGGATTGTGGAGAGAATACGCCTCCTATTGCTATAGATGACAACTTCAATATTGAAGGAAATGGCGCAAGCTGCTTCAATGTTCTCAACAATGACAACCAAACTGAAGGCGATGAATTGACCCTCAAAAAATTCGAGCAACCGAGTCAAGGAACAGTGGTTTTAGGTGCTACGAATGGAGAATTGTGCTACACGCCTCCGACGGATTTTGAAGGAGTGGTGAGTTTCACTTATACAGTTTGCGACGATGATGGGTGTGTGGATGGAACGGTTAAATTGACAATAACACAAGATAACACACCTTGTGAAAACCCAACAGGTCTTTGTACAGGCTTAATGACTCCTATCAATTTCTGTGTAGAGTTTTGTAATGTCGAAGGGATTACTGACATTGAGGACGTAAACACGCTTTTCGATTGCGGCATTACAACTGACGGATTATGTGTAGAATACATTCCATTACCTGGTTTTATTGAAATGCAAGAAAACCTTGAAATCATTGGCTGCAATGATTTGGGAATTTGTGATACCGTTTATGTAGACATTTATGTGGGCGACTGTAACAATGTCAATCAAGCACCAATTGCGGTGGACGATTCTGCAAATTCGGATGGAAACCCTATAAGCATCAATGTCCTTCAAAACGACTCAGACCCTGATGGCGATACCTTCAATATCACCGAATTTACCCAACCTTCAAATGGTACGGTTACGCAAGTAGGTGACGAATTGGTTTATACGCCCAATCCAGATTTTGAAGGCAACGATACATTTACTTATACCATCTGTGACGAAGAAGGCTTGTGCGATACAGCAACGGTAACGATTAGAGTGGAACTGCCTTGTACCAATCCAAGCAACTTATGTACAGGATTGATGACTCCAATCGAAATTTGTGTGGAGTTCTGCAATGTCACAGGAATCAATGAAATTGACGATGTAATCACGCTCTTTGACTGTGGCATAACGACCGATGGATTGTGCGTCATTTATACGCCTCTACCTGGCTTCATCGAAATGACAGAACATTTGCAAATCATTGGCTGCAATGATTTAGGAATCTGCGATACCGTTTTTATTGATGTTTATGTGGGCGACTGCGATGGTCAAAATAAACCGCCAGTAGCAACGGATGATTTTGCAGTGACTTCCCAAGACAAGCCTATTCCGATTTCAGTATTGATAAACGATAGCGACCCGAATGGCGACCCTTTTAGTATCACCAACTTTACCCAACCGACCAACGGAACAGTGACACAAGACGGTACAACTTTGGTTTATACACCAAATACTGGGTTTGTGGGAGAAGATACATTTACCTATACGATATGTGACGACAGTGGCGAATGTGACACCGCAACGGTGACAGTTCAGGTAAACGATGATACGACCAATAAACCTCCCGTTGCAGTGGATGATTCGGCTACAACAGACGAAGGCGTACCTGTTGCCATCAATGTGACCGCCAATGACAGCGATCCGAATGGCGATCCTTTCATCATCACCGATTTTACTCAGCCGACCAACGGAACAGTAAAAATAGACGATACAACTTTCGTTTACACACCCAATGCCGGTTTTGTGGGAGAAGATACATTTACCTACACAATATGCGACGACAGTGGCGAATGTGACACCGCAACGGTAACAATTCAAGTCAATCCAGACAACGAAAACTTAGCTCCTGTAGCAGTGGACGATACTGCTGAAACGGATGAAAATACGCCTGTCACTATCAATGTAACTGCCAACGACAGCGACCCAAATGGCGACTCTTTCACAATTACAGGTTTTACCGCCCCTCCAAATGGTACGGTGGAATTAATCAATGGTCAGTTGGTTTATACGCCCAATGATGGTTTTTCGGGAACGGACACTTTCACTTATCAAATTTGCGACAATGGTGGCTTATGTGATGAAGCAACTGTAACGGTGACAGTAATAGACGTTTGCAGTGAATACGGTCAATTTATCTGTGCCGAACCCCTTCAAACGATTGAAATATGTCCTGTTTTCTGTGACTTACCTGATGAAGATTTACACATCATTTCGGCAACTTCCACTTTTGCTTGTGGAACAGATATTCCCGAAAACTCTCTTTGTTTCGATTACACGCCACTTCCTGGCTTCAATTTGACGGACTCTATTGAAGTAATCGCTTGTACGATGGACAGTTTGCTGTGTGATACGGTTATTTTTTATGTATTCTCTGGCTGCTCCAATCCGATTGCCATTGACGATACTGCTACAACTCCCAATGACCAAACCGCCACAATTGACGTATTGGCGAATGATTGGGGCGTGAATTGTATCGAAGAATTGGATATGAATATCACAAGCAATCCTTCAAATGGTATTGCGATGATAAACCAAAACAATGAAATTGTTTACACGCCAAATCCGAACTTTGTAGGTGTTGATGTACTGCAATACCAACTTTGCGACTTGTGTGGTGAGGACAAATGCGATGAAGCAACAGTAACCATTACCATAACCGATGGTGGCGGTGGAGGTACCGACCCGATTGTGATTGCAGCTCCCGATGTAGTTCAAACACCTTTTGGTATTTCGATTGACATTGAAGTATTGGCGAATGATACAGGTGAAAATGTGAATATTACAAACGTTACCCCTGCTTCAAATGGAACGGCAACGATTCATCCAGATGGTGGCAGCATTATTTATGAACCCAATACGGGCTATTCTGGTACGGATTATTTCTTCTATACGATATGTGACCCAACAAGTGTTTTTTGTAGCACAACTATTGTTTCGGTGACGGTATTGCCTGATGGCACACCCAATCAGCCGCCTACTGCAAACGACGATACCGCAACAACGCCTATCAACACTTCGGTTACGATTCCCGTTTTGGCGAATGACAGCGACCCCGAAAATGCGAATTTGACAATTTTTTCGATTACCCAATTACCAACCAACGGAACGGCAGAAATCGTAGGCGGCCAAGTCGTTTACACACCTTTCCCTGGTTTTGAAGGAATTGATGTATTTGTTTATGTGGCTTGTGACCCAGGCGGACTTTGCGACCAAGCAACGGTAACTGTTTCGGTAGGAGGTGACGGAATCCCTAATAATCCTCCTGTGGCAAATCCTGATGAAGTCAGCACACCTTTGAACACGCCCATTACTATCAACGTATTGGCTAACGACAGCGACCCTGATGGCGACAACTTGACGGTTGCTTTGGGTTCTGACCCCATGAATGGTTTTGCAAGTGTCGCACCCGATGGTTCAATTATTTACACGCCGAATACGGGCTTTGAAGGAACGGATTTTGTGACCTATATTTTGTGCGATGATGGAAGCCCTGTTTTGTGTGACACAACCTTTGTGACCATCAATGTAACCAATGGCGGAGGTGGCGACCCAATTGTGATTGCAGCTCCCGATGTCGTTCAAACGCCTTTCAATACTCCAGTTGGTATTGATGTTTTGGCGAATGATACAGGTGAAAATGTGAATATTACAAATGTTACGACTCCTTCAAATGGTACGGCAACCCTGCAAGGTGACGGCACGATTTTATATGAGCCCAACGCTGGTTATTCTGGAACAGATTATTTCTTTTATACAATATGCGACCCGACAGGTGTTTTTTGCAGTACGACCATTGTTTCCGTTACTGTCTTGCCTGAAAATACACCCAATCAGCCGCCTGTTGCGAACGACGATACTGCAACAACGCCTGTTAATGTCGCTGTGACTATCAATGTATTGGCAAACGATAGCGACCCCGAAAACGCTCCTTTGTCGGTTATTTCGATTACCGAACAACCTTCAAATGGCACAGTGGAAATCATAGACAATCAAGTGGTTTACACACCGAATCCTAATTTTGAAGGAGTGGATGATTTTGTCTATATGGCCTGTGACCCCGATGGATTGTGTGACCCTGCAACGGTGACAATTGCGGTAGGAGGGGGTGGAATTGGGAATAATCCTCCAATAGCGAATCCCGATGAAGTAGATACGCCTTTGAATACGCCTATTACCATCGATGTTTTGATAAATGACAGCGACCCTGATGGCGACAACTTGACGGTCACTTTGGGTTCCAATCCAATGAATGGAACGGCAACCGTTTCGCCCGATGGTTCTATAGTTTATACTCCTGACACTGGTTTTGAAGGAACGGACTTTGTGACCTATATTTTGTGTGATGATGGTACGCCTGTTTTGTGTGACACAACTTTTGTGACCATCAATGTAGGGACAGGCAGCAACAATCCAATTGTGATTGCAGCGCCCGATGTGGTGCAAACGCCTTTCAATATCTCAGTTAGTATTGACGTGTTGGCGAATGATACTGGCGAAAACTTGGTGATTACACAAGTGACACAAGGTGAAAATGGCATCGTAGCCATTGCAGGAGATGTGATTGTATATCAACCCAATGCTGGTTTTTCTGGAGTGGATTATTTCTTCTATACGATATGTGATCCAACTGGAGTTTTCTGCGACAATACAATTGTATCGGTGACAGTATTGCCCGAAAATACGCCAAACTTGGCACCAATTGCCAACAACGACATTGCTGAAACACCCGTAAACACCCCTGTCACGATTCCCGTTTTGGCGAATGACAGCGACCCAGAAGGTGCGCCTTTGACCATCACAGGTATTCCAAATCCACCAACAAATGGAACGGTTGAGATAGTAAACGGAGCGATTGTTTATACGCCTAATCCCGATTTTATTGGAATGGATAGTTTCACCTACGCAATATGCGACCCACAAGGTTTGTGTGATGCGGCAACAGTAGGCGTGGCAGTTGGTTTGGATGGAGAATTGCCGAACAATCCACCGATTGCAGTGGAGGACGTGGCAAATACGCCTTTGGATACACCTGTTTCAATTCCAGTTTTGGCGAATGACAGCGACCCCGATGGCGATAATTTGACCGTCACTTTGGGTTCTGACCCAATGCACGGAACGGCTACGGTGGACGAAAATGGAAACATCAACTATACACCTGATACGGGCTTTGAAGGAACAGACTTTTTGACCTATATCTTGTGTGATGATGGCAGTCCTGTTTTGTGTGATACAACTTTTGTGACTATCAATGTTGGTGTGACCGATACAACGGAAAATCAGCCGCCTATTGCAGTGGATGATACAGGCAGCACTTTGATTGATACGCCTGTGGATATTTTGGTGTTGAATAACGACAGCGACCCCGATGGCGATAACATTGTAATCACTGCAATTTTGACTCAGCCTACCAATGGTGCGGCCTTGATAGGTGCAGATACTTCAAGCATTACTTACTTGCCAAATCCTGGCTTTATTGGAGTTGATTGTTTTGATTATCAAATCTGTGACCCCGATGGTTTGTGTGATGTCGCAACGGTTTGTGTGACGGTTCAGCCACCTGCAGATGCGAATCCTGATGTAGCCTTTACGCCCATCGAAACGCCTGTGGTCATTGCAGTTTTGGCAAATGACTTTGGAGTAGATATTACAATAACGGATTTCACCCAACCCGAAAACGGTACGGCAACATTGAATCCAGACAATACCTTTACTTATACGCCAAATCCTGGTTTTACAGGAGATGATTATTTCACCTACCAAATTTGTGATGCCTTCGGAAATTGTGACGAAACAGTGGTGGCGGTGAATGTATATGATGGCGAAATTACGGGCAACAATCCACCGACTGCTAACAACGATACAGCCGAAACGCCTATCAATACGCCTGTAACCGTGCCTGTCTTAGACAACGATACAGACCCTGATGGTGACCCATTGACAGTGACAGATTTGTTGGATATTCCTGTGGGCGTTGGTTTGGAAATAACGGATGATGGAACGACGGTAACGGTTACGCCCGATTCTGATTTTGAAGGCTGTGTGGTGTTTAGCTATGTGGTTTGCGACCCATTTGAAGGCTGCGATACGGCACAAGTCGGTGTGGCTGTGGGTGATGTGGATTGTTTGAACAATGCGCCGATTGCAGTGGATGATGACTTTACAACTCCACAAGGAGAGGCAATCAGCTTTGATGTTTTGGCAAATGACAGCGACCCAGATGGCGATAATTTGACGGCTTCACCTATCACCGAACCTGCAAATGGTATGTTGATAGAAGAGGAAGATGGTACGTTTACTTACATTCCAAATGCGGATTTTGTTGGAACGGACTTTTTCTTGTATGTAGCTTGTGACGATGGCGATACACCTCCGCTTTGCGATACAGCAGTCGTGACAATCGTGGTTCAGCCTTCGGAAGTTGAGCCGATTGAAGCGAATCCCGATATTGTGCAAACAGCTATCAATACACCTATCGATATTCCTGTTTTGGACAACGATGAAGGCGAAGGTTTGACGGTGAGCGAAATCGTAACCAACCCTGAAAACGGCTCGGTAACAACAGACGGAACAACGGTGGTTTACACACCTGACCCTGATTTTGTAGGTACGGACTACTTCATCTACGAAGCCTGCAATGCGACAGGACAATGCGACACGACTTTGGTGACAGTAATTGTTTTGCCCGATTCGATTACGAATGTTGCGCCTGTGGCAGTAAACGATGTTGATACGACTCCGCAAGATACGCCTGTTCAGATTGCAGTTTTGCTGAACGATTTTGACCCATTTGGAGGTGATACGTTGGTGATTACTACTTTCACTGTTCCAACAAATGGCACTGCAATTTTTGACGCAAACGGTGTATTCACTTACACGCCTGACCCTGACTTTATCGGTATTGACAGCTTCACCTATACGATTTGTGACAATGGTACGCCAATATTGTGTGATGTGGGTACAGTGGTCATTACGGTGGGTTCTGATGAACTCAACAACAATCCGCCAATTGCAGTTGATGATGAGGTAACTACGCCTCCAAATACGCCTATCAACATTCCGATTTTGGACAACGATAGCGACCCCGATAGCGACAACTTGGTGATTACCTTTGTGTCAATTCCTACTCATGGAACGGCTGAATTGGTGGGCGATGAAGTGCTTTATACGCCTGATTCGACTTATGTAGGGGATGACTTTTTCAGCTATATTATTTGCGATGATGGCCTGCCTGTCTTGTGTGATACGGCTTATGTAACGATTCACGTAACGGACGAAGTCTTTGACAATATCGCTGACATCACCGTTACCGAAAACAGCGACAATGTGATTTGTTTGGATAGTTTGATTGCTTCGGGAATCTTGACTTTGGACTTCAATCCCGACAGCCTCAACATTACAAGCCTTCCTACGAATGGCATTGCAACACCAAGCGATACAAGTTTGATTTGCTTCAATTATTCACCTGACTTAGACTTTACAGGAACTGACCAATTGATTTTGGAAGTGTGTGAAGGAACGGTTTGTGAAACGGTGACGGTAAACATCAATGTGATTCCTTTGGACGACATTGTGGTGATTGCGGAAGACGATGCGGTGACAACCGACATCAATACACCGATTGACATTCCCGTTCTCGGCAACGATGCTTATCCTACGGATGGCAGTGGAATCGTGGACTTGATTATTGTGGATTTACCTTCAAATGGTACGGTGGTTGTGAATGGCGACATCTTGGGAGATACGACGATAACTTACACACCCGACACCGATTTTGCAGGAGTGGATAGTTTCCAATATGCGCTTTGCTATACTTTTGCGGACACTGCCATTTGTGATACGGCTTTGGTAATCATCACGATTGATTCGGAAAACAATCCTTGCGAAATCAAATTTGCAAATGCTTTCTCTCCAAACAATGACGGTATCAACGACTTGTTCTTAATCGAAAATGCGGATAATTTGGAGGAGTGCTTCGAGACGATTGGCGAGTTGGTGATTTTCAACCGTTGGGGTGATGAAGTCTATCGCATTGATGGCTACGACAATTCGGTGGCTTGGGATGGTACTTGGCAAAACAATGGAAATGATGTTCCCGATGGTACATACTTTTATGTATTGAAGTATATTGTGGAAACAAGACCTGTGGCAGTGAATGGATTTGTGGAGGTTTGTAGGTAATGAATAATTGAGAATTAAAAATTGAGACTTGATACTGTGCTTTCTTTCCACTTTGAAAGCCTGAACTAAAGAACGATTTTATTTTGAGCCCTTCAAATTGGTGACAGTTTGGAGGGTTTCTTTTTTTGTGTTTTGTGCCGCTTCTATTGTCGCAAAAGCATGTTCGGAGAACTCGGAATTCTTCGAACGTTGGCGAAATATGCACTACCGAATTTAAGAAAGCTATATTCCCGTTTCCTTTTTATGTGCCAATCAGATAGAAGAAGGAAAGCAAGCTTATCAAAAAACGATTTCTTTACTTCAAACGGGAGAACAAGCCTCAGAAGCGATTGCAGATTTACAAGATGCCCTACAAAAACACCCCGAATTAGAAGAAGTAGCTTTGCCTATTTTGGGGCAATTGAAGGAGAAAAAACGGGGGATGGAGAAGGTTTAGGAGTAGATATTGTAAATATGGGTTGGAATGGACAATTTTTCTACAACAAACTCACATCCAATTCAAATTTAGGCAAAACAGCACCTCCCAACAGTTTTTCATCAAAGCCTTGCACTTCCTCCAAAACAACCATTTCCTCACTATCGTCATTTTTCTTCAATTGAGGACTGTAAATGTATGCCTCTTCATTCTTCATATCCAACAACCAACCCAATCGAACACCATTCAAAACATACTCTTTCATCTTCTCCTTCAATGTGTTGAGGGAATCATTCTTGGAGCGAATTTCAATCACAAAATCGGGGCTTATGGGCGCAAAAACCTTTTTATCTTCTTCTGCAACAGCTTCCCATTTTTCTTTTGCTATCCAAGAAACATCAGGAGAACGCACTGTTCCGTTGGGAAGGGAAAATCCTGTTGAAGAATCAAAAACATAGCCCAATTTGTATTTGCGATTCCAAATTCCCAAGTCTATAAGAACCTCACTGTTGTGATTCCCCGTTTCTGAACCTGTCGGTGCCATAATAACGATTTCTTTGTTTTGGTTGCGTTCAATTCTCAAATCACGATGCTGCACACAAAACTGAAAGAATAAGGCATCTCCCATTCTATCGGGCAACATATCGGTTTTTACAGTTAACGTATGCATAAAGATTGTTTTATCTTTCAAATATAATCATTTTTCTAATTGAAGGAACACCACTTCTTTAAAGAAACGTTATTGGTGGTTAGACAGTTCAGTTAATTTCCTTTTTAGTGATAAAACACTATTTTTACAAACCAAATAACTGCTTGATTATAAGCCCTATTCGTAGCCCATGAATTAATTCATAGGCTACAAATAGGGTTTGTTTTTAGCGAAATATCGTCATAAAAGGAATAAACCATGCCTACACCTAAAAACTTCCGAGTTCTCGAAACAGGCTTTAGCAACACTTGAAAAGTTTGCAAACAGTTGGCAAGAACCTACATTCTCCAAACCCCATAAGCATCTGCTCCTTTAATTGGTTGATTGTAAAGTACAGCTAAAGAAAAACCCAAATAATTTCTTGTTTCTCGTGGGTCAAGAATACCATCATCCCACATTTCGGAAGTAGAATACCAAGCAGAAGATTTTGATTCGGCTTCTGCTATCAGCATGGCTTTAATCATTGCTCCTCGCTTTTCATCGTATTCTTGACCGAGAGATTTTGCAGAAGACCTTTGCACAATTTCCATTACACCCGCCAATTGTTCCGAACCCATTACGCCAATTTTGGAGTTGGGATAGGCAAACAAGAATCGAGGATTGTAAGAACGCCCATTCATGCCGTAATTTCCTGCACCATAAGATGATCCAATCATTAGGGTGATGGAAGGGACTTCACTATTAGAAACCGCATTAATCAATTTTGCCCCATTTTTGATGATACCACCTTCCTCATAAGCCTTGCCGACCATATAACCCGTCGTGTTTTGCATAAAAATCAAGGGGATATTGTTCTTATTGCAGAGCTGAATGAACTGTGCGGCTTTGTTGGCAGATTCCGAAAAAATCACTCCATTGTTGGCGAGAATTCCCACTTTGTAGCCGTGAATTTTTGCCCAACCCGTCACCATTGTAGGACCATATTCCGCTTTGAATTCCGAAAAACGAGAACCATCTACCACTCTAATAATCAATTCTCTGACATCAAAGGGTGTTTTGATATTGGCGGGAACAACACCCAATATTTCTTCCGCATCGTATAAAGGTTCTTCAATCGTTTCGGTGGGAATAAAATGAGGTTTGTCGACCTCCACTATTTCCATCAAATCCCTCGCAATGCGAATCGCATCCAATTCATCTTCCGCCAAATAATCGCTCACACCCGACACCCGACTGTGCATTTCTGCGCCTCCCAATTCTTCATCTGTAGCCACTTCATTGGTCGCCATTTTGACCAATGGAGGTCCTGCCAAAAATACCTTGGCAGCCTGTTTTTGAAAAATCGAGAAGTCTGACATACCTGGTACATAAGCACCCCCTGCGGTAGCATTCCCAAAGACAATGGAGATGGTGGGTATGCCCATTTTGGAGCGTCTGGTGATTTCTCTAAAAGACTCTCCTCCATAGTTAAAGATTTTGGCTTGGTCTGGCAAATTTGCGCCGCCGCTTTCGACCAAATTGATGGTAGGCAATCTGTTTTCTCGGGCAATTTCGCCCAATCGAAGACTCTTAAAAACCGTTGCATAATCCACCGAACCGCCTTTGCGGGTTCCGACATTGGAGTTAACCATACACAGTTTTCCAGCCACCAATCCGATTCCCGAAACATTGGTGCCGCCTGCGCCAAATCCGCCCTTTTGCTTCATACCTGCAAGGGGCAGCAGTTCTAAAAAGGGACTGTCTTTGTCCAATACCAATTCGAGTCGTTCCCTTGCCAAGAGTTTACCCCGTTTTCTGGCTCGTTCGATGTGTTTTTCTTTGCCCTGAAAACGACTTTCTGCCAAGTGTTTGTTGAGTTCTTCTACAAACTTGGTCATGCCTTTGTAGTTGGCTTTGAACTGGGAACTGTTGGGGTTGATATTGGACTTAACAGAATTCATTGTGTGATTTATTTTAGTTCAAGGACTTGCTAATGCTGTTCTACTGTATTTTAAAACATTGAAGTGTGTGATTTGACAGAAAACGGCTGCCCTATATTTTCGTAAAAATCTGCTCCAAAAAACGCCTTAAATGATTCAATCCCTTTGGGTGTAAAATGAGGCAGAATCAAGCTCCATACAACCTTTATCACCTCACTTTCATCGTCTACCTTCCTAATCGCTTGTTGTGGCAACCAAAAAAGAGCCAAGACCCAAAGTGACAGACACAAATTGTAGTAAGCCCCTGCAAAGGGTTCGGGTTTCATATTGCCGAGTTGAATGGCGAAAGCGATTGCAGCTTGATTGTCTTTAATGGTAGTTAAACAGAATTGTCGAAATTTTTCTTCTAAAATAGGATGCTTAATGACGTGTAAATCATTGAAGATAAAAGCATATTCTTTTTGAAACGCATAGTAAAGTTGGGTCTCATTGTGAATGTTTTCAAAGGAAGGAAAGTCTCTCCGCTTTTGGCGTTCTACTTCAATTTTTGCCCACATTTCATCGGCTATCTCCTCCAATAGTGCATCTTTGGTATTGAAGTGATACGTCAAATTACCACGACTGATTCCTAAGGTTTGTGCAATTTCGTGAAGTGAAATCGCACCAAATCCTTGCCGATTGAAGAGTTCAATCGCCGTTTCTATGATTCTATTTTTGGTTTTCTTTTTCATTTTGACCACAAATATATAGAAAATTAGGCGATTTCGACTAAAATATGGTTATGTGGCTCAACTGGTCGTATTGTTTATCTACACAATGCAACAATAGAATAATTGATCAATGCTGCAATACAACAAATTTTAATTTTAATTTTCAGAAAAAAAACTATCTTTGAAGCAGAATCTAATCAACATCTCAGTTTATGAATATTCCCAATGATTTAAGATATACCAAAGACCACGAATGGGCTCGCAAAGAAGGAGAACACATTGTAATAGGTATTACGGACCATGCTCAAAGCGAGTTGGGAGAAATTGTTTTTGTGGAGATTGAGACCGAAGGAGAAAGTTTAGGTGAAGGTGAAGTATTCGGTACAATTGAAGCAGTCAAAACGGTTTCGGATTTGTTTATGCCTCTTAGTGGCGAAGTCGTAAGTTTTAATGATGAATTGGAAAGTTCACCAGAGTTGGTCAATGAAGACCCTTATGGTAAAGGTTGGATGATTAAAATTTTGCCCGACAATGCAGCAGACTATGATGGCTTAATGTCTGGGGAAGAATACGGTGCTTCCTTATGAGTGAAAAAATATGGAGAATCATAGCAATTATTTGGATGATTGTTGTGCTATATTTATCTGTCACCTCCCCTCCATCTCTACCTACCAATGATTGGTTTGGATTTGACAAAATAGCTCATTTTGGATGTTATTTATTGATGGCTTGGTTTATTTTAGGAGGTTGGCAAAACAATTTTTTTTCTAATAATAAAAATTACATCTTTGTAATAGCCTTTGTATCACTGTATGGATTGGGCATTGAATTTATTCAAGGATTTTTACCCAATAGATACTTTGAAATTCCCGATATTATTGCTAATATTATGGGCAGTTTTGTGGGAGTTATTTCTTTTCCACTTGTTTCTTTAGTAGTAAAAAGATAAATACTATGTTTGAATTTTTCACCACTAATCCCTTCCTTTTCATATTATTCCCAATTATAGGAACGGTATTGGCTTATTTTCTATTTAGCCTAATTTTTAGAAAGTCGCCAGAGGCAATCATGGCTGCTAACGAAGGAGCTAAACACAACTTGTACCTTAAGAAGTATCCAGAAGCAGATACCAACAGAATGTCTTCTGCTTACACATTGGCAGGTTTGGCTATCTCCATTGTATTTGTATTGTATGGTTTTGCCTTACACGAAAAACCACAAGAAATTATGGACTTAGGAGATGTATTTGTGCCAGATGAAATCGAACAACTACCTCCTCCAAGTCAACAAAAACCTCCTCCACCCCCTCCTCCTCCACCGCCACCACAGTTGGAAGTAGTGGAAGATGAAGAGGTATTGGAAGACGAACCTGAAATCATGGAACAAGAGATAGAGGAAGATACTGAGGTGGAAAATATTCCCGAAGAAGTTCCGATGCCTGTTGAAGAGGAAGAAGAGATTGTAGTAGAGCAGGTAGAAGAAAAACCCGAAGAACCAGAGATTTTTACTATTGTAGAAGATATGCCAGAATTTCCTGGTGGTCAAAAAGAACTCTTCTCATTCATTGGTAAAAACGTCAAATATCCTCCAATGGCACGTGAAAACGGCATTGAAGGAACAGTCTATGTCGGTTTTGTAGTGATGGAAAATGGAGCTATCGAAAATGTTCAAATCAAGCGTGGTTTGGCAGGTGGCGGTGCAGGCTGTGACGAAGAAGCCATCCGAGTAGTAAAAGCAATGCCTAAATGGAATCCAGGCAAACAAAGAGGTAAACCTGTTCGTGTGGCATTTACTCTTCCTATTCGCTTCAAACTCGAATAATTTTATCTTTTCGCAACGTAATGACTACAAACAATTATGCTTTTAGTAAGAGGCTGTGCAATTTGCACAGCCTCTTTTAGTTTTGTCAATTACCAGATTTTACGCTGCAAAAACTAAGTTTAAGAACAAAGGTACTTGTTGCCGCTTTTCTCCTTTTTATTATGGTCATATTTCTTGTTGCTTTTCTAAGCTTTAATGATGCATCGAGTATAGCTGCACTTGCTCTATCAAAATATATGAGAACGAATAACGTTGACAAGAAGAACAATTTCGCCTCTGATTGTATTTAACCTTCATTAAGATAAAATTAGGAATATCATTGCTAAATTACCGCAATGGAAAAAAATAAATGGTCAAACTATATGAATCGCATTATTTTTATTGCTGTATGGATGCTGCTGAGTAGCGTATGTGTTCATGCACAAAGAAACAATCAAGACTACCGATTGGCACTTGATTATTATAAGAATGGAGAATATGACAAGGCTGCCGTATTGTACGAAAAAATGTATAAAGCAAGTGGTAGTGAAGGCTATTACCGCAATTATTACAATTGTTTATTGGCATTGAAGGACTTTGAAACGGCCGAAAAAATCATCAAAAAACGACAAAAACGCTACAAAAACAATCCTGTATTGTACGTAGATTTGGGACTATTGTATCGTCACCAAGAAAAAGAAGAGGAAGCCAAAGCCGAGTTCGAAAAAGCCATTTCGGTCGTAACCGTACAAATGATTGGACAGCTTTCCAATGCATTTTCACAAGTTGATGAACACAATTATGCCATAGCCACTTTATTGAAGGGGCAAAAACTAAAAGGTGATGACAAGGCTTATTCAACAACTTTGGCACGTTTGTATGCTAAAAAAGGAGATTACAAAAATGTGATAGACAGTTATTTGGATTATGCAGTGTCAGAAGCAAGTAATATTCAAACTGTCCAATCTTCTCTTCAAAAAATCATCAAGCAAGATGCGTATATGGAGGAACTGCAAACCCAACTATACGGTCGAATTCAAGGAAACCCCAATGAGGTGATTTACCCCGAACTATTGACATGGACTTTTATTCAACAAAAAGATTTTGAATCGGCACTGATACAAGCCAAAGCACTTGATCGCCGATTTGAAGAAGATGGTGATAGGGTAATGAATTTGGCGAGAATGGCAGTTAAAGAAAAAAATTACGATGCAGCCATTGAAGGATATCAATATGTGATTGAGAAAGGGGCACTAAGTCCCATGCAAACTTTGGCTAAAATCGAGTTGTTGAAGGCAAGAAAAAGCAAAGTTACCGAGACCAATAATTATACTTCAGAAGACATCGAAAACCTCCGCAATGATTACCACAACTTTTTGGACAAATATGGTCGCAATCCCACTACTACACGCACTATGCGAGACTTAGCGCACCTGTATGCTTACTATGTGAACGACTTGGACAAAGCAGTAAAATTAGCTGAGGAAATCGTGAATATGTCGGCTGCCGAAAAACGCCTAAAAGCAGAGTCTAAATTAGATTTAGGCGATTACTATTTGATGCAGAACGATATATGGGAAGCTACACTTTCTTATGCACAAGTTGACAAGGCCTACAAAGAAGACCATTTGGGAGAAGTGGCTCGCTTCAAAAACGCCAAACTTAGCTACTACAATGGTGATTTTCAATGGTCACAATCACAACTCAATGTATTGAAGGCTTCAACCTCTGAACTGATTGCCAATGATGCTTTGGAATTGTCTGTTTTCATTACCGACAATATGGGCTTAGATACTTCAACTGTAGCGATGGAAATGTTTGCAAGGGCAGACTTGTTGATTCTTCAAAACAAACAGGACGAAGCTTTTGTGACATTGGATTCTATTGACCAAGTTTTCAAAGGACATGCCTTGGCAGACGATGTGCTGTTTGCAAGGGCAAGAGTACACATCAAAAAACGAGAGTACGAAAAAGCCGTCGTACATTTAGAGAAAGTATTGGAAGATTATGGAACCGATATCTTAGCGGACAATGCCCTCTTTACCCTCGCCGACATCTATGAAAATCACCTTGATCAACGAGAAAAGGCAATGGAATACTACCAAAAAATCTTACTGGAGCAACCTGGCAGCTTGTTCATCATTGAGGCACGAAAGCGATTTAGGAGGCTGAGAGGCGATATGATAAATTAGGAGTGTATGGCTATATTGTCGTATTGTTACATGGCTACACTATTTGCAATTTAGAAAATGACCTACCTTTTTCCTGTTATTCTAAAATCATTCAAAATGGGGTACACAGGAACTTTCTTTGCTGCAATAGCGGTTGTAAGATTGTTATTTGAAAAAAACTATGGAAAAAATGTCCTTCAATATTGCAAATAATAAAAAACCCATTATCTTTGCGGTCTCCT
Organism: Bacteroidia bacterium; assembly: GCA_030427245.1. GTDB lineage: Bacteria > Bacteroidota > Bacteroidia > Chitinophagales > UBA2359 > JAUHXA01. The sequence continues at coordinate 38,838 of JAUHXA010000015.1, forward strand.
AACGGATGGTGCGGTAGCTCAGTTGGTAGAGCAATGGACTGAAAATCCATGTGTCGGCGGTTCAAGCCCGCCCCACACCACATAAACCCTTGTAAATTAATAATTTGCAAGGGTTTTTTGTTTTAGAGGTCTTATTGAGGGTCGGTTTGTTTAAAAATACTTATTTCGGCTCAAAAACCACAACATCTACTTCTTCTGCAATCGCTCCCAGTTTTTCTTCAATCAATACCTTCACCTCCTCCCACTTCAACCCTCCCCAGCCACAGCCCAAAGCAGGCAGTGCAATAGAGGAAATATTGTAGTCTTCAATGATTTGCACCAAATCCTCCAAACCCGATTCAATGTACTCAGTTTTGGACTTGCTTCGCCAATGTTGTTTCGTTGGAAAATTGATGATGTATTTGGGCGAAATAAGTTCGCTTGTTTCTGTTTCTATTTCCGTCACCAACATTTTACCTACCTTCAATTCTCCCTTTTGATAAGCTTCTCGATAAATTTGAAAATTGAGCGGATAGCGTTTTTTGAATTGCAGTGCCAATCCTTTTCCCATCACTCCAACAGTGTTTACTGGATTGACGAGTGCATCTACTGTTTCTGCAAAAATGCTTCCTTGTTTGTAGTTGATAGACATTGACTTTGTTGATTGATTTTCAATACTTAAAGATACGGAATTGGGTGTAAAAGTGGTCTTTTTTTTTGAAAAAAAACATTATAATCAGCCACAACTCTATAAAAAACAGTAGTTGTGGCTGATTATACTTGTATTTTCGGCTCTAACTGGGTATATTTACCAAGTTATGGCTGATTATATTCACGCCTCACTATCCAAAATCCTTATTTATGAATATTCCCAAACTCGTTGGTCGGCAAGAAGAAATACAAATATTGAAGGATTTGTATCAAAACAAACGCTCTGAATTTGTGGCATTGTATGGGCGCAGACGTGTAGGAAAAACTTTTTTGGTCAAGGAGTTATTCAAAGATAAATTCACCTTCCAAATCACAGGTTTGTCCCGTCCCGATTTTCAACTACAAATCAATAACTTCTATGCCACTTTGGGGCGATTTGATAAAACAATACGAGAAGAGTCAAAACCTACAACTTGGTTTGATGCTTTTCAGATGTTGATAGACTATTTGGAAAAAGACACATCTGATAGGAAGGCCGTTTTTATTGATGAATTGCCGTGGTTCGATACTCCCAAATCTGATTTTGTCAGTTCTTTAGAGCATTTTTGGAATGCTTGGGCATATTATCGAGACGATATTTTCTTGGTTGTTTGTGGTTCTGCCACTTCTTGGATGATCAATGAATTGATTAACAATCATGGGGGACTTCACAATCGGGTTACAAAACGTATTCACTTACAGCCCTTTACGCTTCACGAAACTGAAGTGTTTTTGAAGGAAAAAGGTTGTGTGTATGACCGTTATCAAATCGTTCAATTGTATATGGCAGTAGGAGGCATCCCTTTTTATTTAGAACAGATAGATGCTTCTAAAAGTGTGACCCAAAATATTGATGCCTTGTTTTTCAGTACAGAAGGAACACTAAGAACTGAGTTTAACAACCTGTATCGCTCTCTTTTCAAAAAACACGAGCGACACATTGCCATCATAGAAGCCTTAGCGACAAAGGCGCAAGGCTTGAATAGGAAGGCATTAGTAAAATCATCGGGCTTGTCAAGTGGTGGAACACTTAGCAAGATTTTGACCGAATTGGAGGAATGTGGCTTTATCAAAAAATACTTTCCTTTTGGCAAAACAGCACGAAACAGCCTCTTTCAATTGACCGACCCTTATTCCTTGTTTTATCTAAAATTTGTAAAGACCAGCAAAGCATCGGGAACGGGCGCATGGTTGGCGCAAATCGACCAACCGAAATGGCGGGCATGGAGTGGATATGCTTTTGAATATGTGTGTTTTTACCACATTGATTTAATCAAAAAATCTTTGGGCATTAGTGGCATTTACTCCGAAGTTTCGGCATGGAGAAGTTCGGCTTCTTCCAAGGGCGCACAAATTGATTTGCTGATAGATAGAAGAGATAGGGTCATCAATATTTGTGAAATCAAATTTTCGGAGGCTACTTTTGTGATTACCAAATCTTATGCTGACAACCTCCGAAACAAACTCGCCACTTTTCGACAAACAACAGGCACTAAAAAATCCTTGTTTCTCACCTTTATTACTACTTTTGGGGTGACACAGAATAAATATGCAATGAGTTTGGTGCAGAATAGTTTGACGATGGATGAATTGTTTGAAGCCAAGTAATCCTTCCCGTCCACCGTCCGCCATCTATCGTCCGCCATCCACCTCCAAAAAATACATCCCCCGCCCATAAGTAGCCGCCACCAATTTCCCGGCCTCCTTGTGCAAATCCAAATCCATCACTGGCACATTCGGCAAATTGCTGCCCAACATTTCCCAAGACACACCCAAATTGTAGGTCACGAATACGCCCAAGTCAGAAGCCACATAAAGAGTTTGATTGTTTTTAGAATCCGCAATAACTGCATTAATTGGAGCTTCGGGCATATTGCTCGAAATATCCATCCAAGCCTCTCCCCCATTTTCCGTCCGAAAAATATGAGGTGTATAATCCGCTTGCCGATAACCCGAAAAAGTGACATAAGCAACGTTGGGATTTTGAGAATCCACTGCAATGGCTGACACCCAACTTTTGGGCAGATTCTGAGAAAGGAAAGCCCAAGATTTGCCGCCATCTTTCGTACTCCAAACATTGCCATCGTCTGTTCCAACGAATAATACTTTTGAATCACTCTCTGCAATGGCAATTGTAGTAATCGTGCCGTACATCAAATTACCCGTTGTTGGTCCATCGGTCATATCGCTGCTAATCGGTCGCCAAGACAAGCCTCGGTCATACGAGCGATACAAACGATTCGCTCCAAAGTATAAGACACGCACATCCACAGGATCTTGCACAATCGGCGTATTCCAATTTTTACGGTCGTAAGGGTCGACACCTTCCATTATGGTCACAAAAGTATCACCCCCATCCACCGCCCGATACCAATTGCCATATTGATGTCCTGCAAAAATGTAATCGCTGTTGGCATGGTCTATCAAGACCTGAAAACCATCACCCGACAAAATCTGATTCCATCCATTTTTGTCCTCCAAATTCGTCCGAATGATGCCATTGTCTTGTGCACCTCCATAGAGTTTGTTGGAGTTTTTGGGGTCAATCGCACAGCTGTAAAACTGAGTAATTGGTAAGTTCTGAAGGTGTTGCCAGTTTTCGCCGCCATCCATTGAAGTATATACACCTCCGTCGTTTCCAGATACCAAAAAGTTGGGATTTTGAGGGTGAATCACCAGTCCATGTTGGTCGACATGAACACCTTGCTCCGAAGAAGTATTCAACCATGTTTTGCCGCCATCGGTGGATTTCCAAATATCCAAACCCAAGGCATACACCACATCGGGATTTGTGGGGTCAATGCGAATATTACCAAACCACCAGCCATAGGTGATGTACATTTCCACCAAATCTTCGTCATTGACTTGCTGCCAAGTATCACCATGATTGTCTGTCCGAAAAACACCCTTGAAATCACCACTTTCACTGGCATAAATGGTGTAGGCAATATGGGGATGTGAAGCGGAAATTTGTATCCCAATGCGTCCAACATCGTACTGAGGCAAGCCGTTCTGCAATTTTTTCCAACTGTCCCCTCCATCCGTCGAACGGTACAAACCCGAAGTTTTGCCGCCATAACGTCGTCGGTCGGGTCGTCGGGTGCGCTCCCACATGGCAGCAAAAAGGGTGTCGGTATCAGTAGGGTGAATCACCACGTCCACACAACCCGTTGAATCCGAAACATACAATACTTTTTCCCATCCTTTGCCGCCATCTTCGCTGCGAAACAAGCCTCGTTCTTTGTTGTTGGCAAACAAGCCACCCATTGCAGCGACAAATACTCGATTTTTATCTTTGGAGTCTATCGCAATTCGTCCGATGTTGCGGCTTTTCTCCAAACCCATGTATTGCCACGTTTTTCCGCCATTTTGAGACTTAAAAACTCCAATACCATCGTAGGTAATCGAACCTCCTCCTCCATTGGGTTCACCAGTTCCGACATACAAAGTTTCGGCATCAGAGGGCGCAATCGCCAATGCGCCAATGGATAAACTCAATTGGTCGTCAAAAATGGGTTTCCAAGATTTACCTCGATTCGTAGATTTGAAAACGCCTCCTGTTGCAGCGGCTGCAAAAATCGTATTTAAGTCATTGGCGTGCATCACTACATCAGTGATTCGCCCGCCAATGTTGGTCGGTCCTACAAATGTCCACTTCAAGTCGGATGTTTGGGCGGCTCGCCTTCGGGCATCTTCTGCTTGCATCAAGGCGTTGATGTGTGCTTGTTGGTTGGGGGCTTTATTGGGGTAGGCTCTTTCGGCAAAAAAAGGAGCTGGTTTGGCGGTTTTTCGCTCGTTTTCGGACAATAAAGTACTGTTTTTGGCTCTGTGATTGGAGTCCAATTGGCAGGCGGAGAGAAACAAAGCTGCAAAAAATAAGAGTTGTAGGGTTTGTTGTAAAATTTTCACGATACTGAATTGTCTTTCTAAAAGTACAAATTTTGTAGGACTTTCAAAATAGTATCGTTTGGGGGGCAAAAAAAAATCGCTCAATAGTGGTGGTTTTCAAAACCTACCGCTATTGAGCGATTTTAAACGGTGTAAGGAAATTAGACTTTAGACGAAAATCCGAATCCGATTTCCCACACCTCTGCTATCTTCCTGCTTACAAATTAAGTGTTTTGTAATAAACCTCTCCTTCGCAAAGTACTTCGACTGTATAAGTTCCTTTTTGAAGTACAGATAAATTGTACGCTTCAGAAGGTTGAACACCTATTTCGTTGATGATAATATCTCCGTTGGTATCATAGACGTTTACCTCAATAGGCTTGTCTGTAAAAGCAACGACTTGCATCAATTTTTTGGTATTCAAATACTGTATGGTGGGATGAGTAAAAGATGTTTTTTCCTCTTTGGACATCAATACTTGATTGCCCTTGATTTGAAAACCTTGTTGAACCACTTTATCTTCGTCAATCACCATCAAATGATATTGGCCATCCTGCAAATCATTCAAACTAAACTGTTGGGCAAAGCCATTTTCTACTTTTACTCGTTTTTGAAACAAGGTTTCATTTTCAGCATTTTTGAGTTTAATCAAGACTTTGGGAGCGTTTGTTTCGGGAATGTGCAAAGCAATGGCTTTGGAATCATTTTTGGTTACAACTTTGATGTGAGAAGAAACTCCTAAAGGCGTAGCTGCATTCAAATTAGCAGACAATAACAGGGTAAGAGCGAAGGCAAATAAAGAAGTTCTAACTAGGTTTTTAGAAAAAGAAAAAAATGAGCTTAACATATTTAAAATGTTTTTGTGAAAAAAATAGGGTGAGAACAGTCGACTCGCATTTTCATTTTAACAATTTTTAAGAAACTGATAATCTTCTGTTCATTTAATAAATATACTCCCTCTAACGGCGACAAATTTGAAATGGTTCCAGCCTTAACTCTTTTTATGTTTTTTAGGATTTCTTAACTTGGTTGGGAATTTAGGGCTTCACCACAATCTCCTTGTCCACCACCGAAGCCGCACTAAAATGCCCAACTGCACCATTGCTCACATTGCTCGGAATATTGGCAGGTGGACCGTCAAAAGGACCTCCTCTCCAAACCGTTTCCAACATCACCGCTACGAAAAAGTCCAAAGTTTCTTCGGGAATTCCCCGCATCTGCAATCGCACCGTATCACCCATCGCAAAATACACATTGTCCATTTCCAGTCCATTGATGTAATTCCCATCCACAAATTCGTCGCTTTCAAACCAAACATTGTCCAAAGTATCGGTTTTATTGACACCATTCACAAAGGTTTCCCACATATAGAAATCCCCTTTTCCAGGAGGTTCTTGAACGTACATGAGGAGATAGTAAATATCGGTTTCTTCGGGTTCGTCTTCTGCGTATTCTTCGTCCATGACGTATTGAAGGGAGTCAATTTCGACGATGCGTTTCATGGTTGAACTCGCTTCATAGTTTTCTCCCTTGTATTCGATTTGAAGCGTATAGGTTTTACCAATTTCGCCTTTGACGTTGGATTCGGTTTGGTAAATACCTGCCGAAGTTTCGGTAAAATTGAAGGTTTGAGTGCCGTCTGTGACGCTGACTTTTGCACCAGTGGCTCGTGGAGCTTCTTCGTTGGCGAAATAGTTGCTCGTCAAGGTCAGCTCAACGGTTTGTGCTTCGGCTCGATTGGTGAACCATCCTTCAACAACCAATCGCTGAAATTCTTGATTGTTGAGGTCAAGGGGTATTTCTTCTGTACAGCTTGTGGTTAGCGTATATGCTAACAGGATGAAAGAAAGTATTTTGATATGATTCATTTGTGTTTATGTTGATAGTTGTGTTTGTGTATTTGTAGAGACGTTTTAATAAAACGTCTGTATTTGGTGTTAATAATTGTATTTGGATTGAAATTCATGGTTATAAAAGACGTTTTGGTAAAACGTCTCTACGTGAATCAAAACTTAAAATTCGTTGTTATTGACGGGATAATGCCAAACAAATACAGCTTCTCGGCCTTCGTCACATTGGGATTGTTTTCATCTTGGACAAAATTGATGGAAAAGGCATTCTTTCGATAATAAGCATTGTAAAGCGAGAAAACCGTTTCACGCTTGAATCTACGATTTGGGTTCTTCTTGGATTTGTGGCGAAGCGTAGCCGACAAATCCAAACGGTGATAGGCGGGTAATCTTGCCGCATTTCGGTCGGAATAGACGGGAGTAATCATGTTGCCGTATTCAAAACGCCCTGTCGGCATCGTGACGGCTGCCCCTGTTGTATAGACCCAATTACCGCCAAAAGTCCATTTGTCGCTGAGGTCGTAAGTCGCAAAAAGTGAAACATCGTGGGTACGGTCGTAGCGATTCGGGTACAGTTTCCCATTGTTGATTTCGGGAATTTTGCGCTCCGTTCTCGAAAGTGTATAACTCAACATTCCCTGCAATTTTCCTTCCTGCTTTCTGACCATAAACTCCAATCCATAAGCATAGCCTTCTCCAATCCGCAATTCTCCTTCCAACTGTTCGTTGAGCAGCAATTCTGCATGGTCTTTGAAGTCAATTTGGTTGTCCATGTTTTTGTAGTAGGCTTCAACGGAGGTTTCAAACATATTGTTTTTGAGGTTGCGGAAATAGCCTATTGCTACTTGGTCGGCACGTTGCGGCTCGACATTGGTGCTGCTCGGGAACCAAATATCTAAGGGAGAAGCAGAGGTGGAATTGGAGGCTAAATGCACATACTGGACGGTGCGATTGTAACTGAATTTAACCGAGCTTTCATCATTCAAGCTGTATTTGAGAGCCAAACGGGGTTCAATGCCTGTGTGGGTTTTATAGACTTCGCCTTTGTCGTAATGCGTTGAATCCATGACCGTATAATTGTCGGGATTGCTTTTGTCGTAGGTGTAAACGGTGGCTTTTCCTACATTCTGAAATGCCGAAAACCGTATGCCATACGTAGCCTTCAATCGAGGGGTGATTTTGTGTTCATTGCTCAAATAGGCAGCGTGTTCCCAAGCAAAGATGTCGGGCAGTTTGATGTCATTGAAGATTCCGCCATCGTTGGGCGCACCACTTCGGGCATGACCTGGTGAAAATTGGTAACGAGTCGAATGAACCCCAAACTTCAAGGTGTTTTCTGGATTGAGGAAATAATTGAAGTCCACTTTCCCTGTTTGATTTTGGATGTCAGATGTCCATTCAAAAGCATCAACGCCTGCGGGGTCGCCCAATAGGTAATCAAAATTACTGTAAATCAGGGAAGTGTTCATAAACAGTTTGTTGCTAAAGATGTGGTTCCATCGAAGCGTACCTGTGCCATTTCCCCACTGCATTTTGAATTCATCGCTGAACTTGAAGACATCTCTTCCAAAATATCCCGACAAGAAAATGCGGTCTTTTTCGCCAATGCGGTAATTGCCTTTGAGATTGAGGTCATAGAAGTAGAGTTTGTTTTCTTTCACTTCGGGATCGCTCGACAAGCCCAAAAAGATGTCGGCATAGGTTCGCCGACCCGATACCAAAAACGAGCCTCGACCTTTGGCTATCGGTGCTTCAACCGTCAGTCGACTCGAAACCGTACCGACTCCGCCCGATACAGCGAGGTTTTTGGAGTTGCCTTCTTTCATCCGAATGTCCAAAACCGACGACAAACGACCTCCATATTGTGCGGGAATTCCGCCTTTGTAGAGCTGCATGTCTTTGATGGCATCGGGATTGAAGACCGAAAAGAAGCCCATAAGGTGGGAGGCATTGTAAACGGGAGCCTCGTCCAATAAGATGAGATTTTGGTCGACATTGCCGCCTCGCACATACAAGCCCGATGTGCCTTCACCTGCCGACTGCACGCCTGGCAAGAGTTGAAGGGCTTTGATGATGTCGACTTCTCCAAACAAAGCTGGCAATTTTTTGATGGATTCGACTTTCATATTGACCGTACTCATTTCGGTCGACTCCACGTTTTTGTCCTTCTTTTCGGAAGTCACCACAAACTCCTCCAATTCTTTTCCTTGAATGGACATCTCGACATTCTTAGTCACATGACCTTCCAAATCAACCGTTTCGACAATGCTTTCGTAGCCGATATAGGAGTAAGTAATTTCATACATGCCTCTCGGAATCGTCAAGGAATAAAAGCCATAGACATTGGTGACTCCGCCTGTTCCCAATTCTTTGACATAAATATTTACACCAATGAGTTCTTCACCTGAAGCGGCATCGGTGATGTGTCCGCTGAGGGTTGTTTTCTGATTGGCTTGCTGCCCGACTGCCGAACTGGTAAACAAGCAGAGCAAGAATAAGTAAAATAACTGTTTCATTTATAGTGTGTTTTGTATCGCAGATTTCATTTCACAGATTTGATGGATGGCGCAGATTTTTCTGTAGAAATCAAATAGCTGCTAAATAAAAGAAATGGTTTGGGCAAAAGAATGCCTGTATTGAAGTTGGTCGTATTTTTTTTGACTTCAATAAAAGTTTGAAATGTCCTGCAATGTGTTCGGGTAAATGAGGAGTCAGGATTAAGGGGTCAGGAGTCAGCCTCCCGCTTCTCACTTCTTTTCTCCAAAGTCCAATTAATTAACTGAATAAACGGATGCCCTTACTAAGTCGTTCCCTCTGAAATGGAAAATAATTTGAATTAAGGTAGTTTAACTTTTTTGGGTTGCTGTTTGGTTTAAGGATGGGGATTTTGGGGAAGGTTGCAGGGGGTGGGAAGTTTTTTGATTTTCGTTTCCCTTCCAACCGTTGACAAACCTTTCAGGTGTTGTCAAGGTTTGCACTCGTTTGGTCAAAGAACAAAAACCTTGTCAACGGTCGCTAGACCTTGACAACGGTTGAAGTGGTATGCACTCGTCTGGTCAAAGAACGAAAACCTTGTCAACGGTCGCAGACCTTGACAACGGTTGGAGTGGTTTACACTCGTCTGGTCAAAGAACAAAAACCTTGACAACGGTCGCTATACCTTGACAACGGTTGAAGTGGTATGCACTCGTCTGGTCAAAGAACGAAAACCTTGTCAACGGTCGCTAGACCTTGACAACGGTTGAAGTGGTATGCACTCGTTTGGTCAAAGAACGAAAACCTTGTCAACGGTTAACTACCTATAAATCAAAACCTCCACCTCCTTCCCTTCCTGCACCACCCCTCTAAACATCCCTTCCGTATTAAAAGGCATCACATAATTTCCTTGAGCATCCAAAGCAATCACTCCCCCTCGTCCACCTTGTTCTTTCAATTTTTGGTTGACCACATAATCCGCCGCTTCCTCCAATGATTTACCGCCATATTCCATCAAAGCGGCAATGTCATAGGCCACCACATAACGGATGAAAAACTCCCCATGTCCAGTGCTCGAAACCGCACAAGTTTCGTTGTTGGCATAGGTGCCTGCGCCAATGATGGGCGAATCCCCGACTCTACCCCAACGCTTGTTGGTCATGCCACCCGTTGAAGTCCCTGCCGCCAAATTGCCGTTTTTGTCGAGCGCCACAGCTCCGACGGTGCCTTTCTTTTTGTCCTTGTTGTTTGGGTCATCGTGGTCGAGTTCCATTTGTTCATTTTTGAGGGCTTTTTGCAGCGCATCCCAGCGTTTTTGGGTGAAAAAATAGCTGCTGTCAACCAATTCCAAACCCTGTTCTTTGGCGAAAATATCTGCGCCCTGTCCCGCCATCATGACGTGTGGCGAATTTTCCATGACTTTTCGGGCTGCGTCAATGGGATTTTTGACGGTTTTCACACCAGCGACTGCGCCTGCATGGAGAGTTTTACCGTCCATAATCGATGCGTCCAATTCGTTGTGTCCATCGTTGGTGAAGACTGCGCCTTTTCCCGCATTGAAGAGAGGAGAATCTTCCAAGATATGGATGGTTTTTTGGACAGCATCCATGCTGCTTCCTCCTTTTTCGAGTATCGCAAAACCCACATTGAGGGCTTCGGTCAGTTTTGAAGTGTAGGCCTCCTCCAATTCTGGACTCATGTTTTCTTTGAGAATTGTTCCTGCCCCTCCATGAATGACGAGGGTAATGGGCGGAATTGAAGAAGCTTCAATGGTTTGTTTGTCAGCTTTTGCAGTGTTCACGATGGAAGGATTTTGATTTGTACAAGCAGATTGCAGTAGTAAAAGTAAGGTGAAAATAGCGAGGTGTTTCATTTTTGGGTTACATTATTTTGAAGGTTCTGACTCTTTTTGGACTTTGGAAAAAATGAACGTTAAAATACGAATTAAAATATTTTTGAAGTAAAACGTTGTCATTGAAGCAGCAAATTACAAAACCAAACAGTCTAATATACAAACATAAAAAAACAATATGCTCATGAACAAATTTTACTTTTCCATTCTACTTCTTTTTACCTCCTCCTTTTTGTTTGCTCAGCCCGTCGTTCAAGACCTCAATGGGGTAAGCGCCGAAAATTTGGCCACCTTAATTATGGGTGAACAAGCCACTGTTTCCAATGCAAGCATCACCTGCCCCAACGAAGCAGGAGGTGTATTTATGGAAGCCGAGGATTTGGGTTTTACCAATGGAGTTATATTGACTTCTGGTAGTGCAGCCTTGGCTTTTACGCCCAATAATATAGGCAGTGCCTCTCGGTCAAACGGCGCTCCAGGAGATGAGGATCTCGAAAACTATCCGTGGTCGTATGTAGGTACTTTTGATGCCTGTGCTTTGGAATTTGACTTTGTGCCTGTGGGCAATCAAATTTCATTTAGTTATGTTTTTGGCTCAGAAGAATATCCTGAATGGGTGGGCTCTAACTTCAACGATGCGTTTGGAATTTTCCTTGAAGGAGGTCCAGAATATCCCGCTGAAACTCCTATTGAGGAAAGAAACATCGCCATCATCCCTAATACAAATAACATTTATGTAGCCATCAATTTCTTGAATGGAAGTGTAAACGATCAATTATTTGTATCCAATACAGGCGGACAACACATTCAGTACGATGGATATACCGTTCCACTTCCTGCCACTGCAAACGTCACGCCAGGCATTACCTATCACTTGAAGATAGTCATTGCAGATGTTTCTGATGCGATTTACGATTCAGGTATTTTCATTGCATTGGACGGCGAAGATATTTTGGTTTACAAGACTCTGAATATTCTCGCTTTTTGGGATGAGAATGGAAACAATCTGCAAGATGAAGGAGAGATTCCGCTCAACAATCAAGCGTTTGTCATAGAACCCAACAACAAGGTCGTTACCACTGATTCGGAAGGTCAGGTGAGTCTGCTTCTTTTGGAAGGGGAACATCAATTGGGTTATCAAGAAAATACGCTGTGGGAAATGACCACTCCCACTACCTACGACATCAACATTCAGGAAAGCACAGAATTACCTACCTATTCTTTTGCTCTTCAACCGAGTAGAATTTTACATCGTGTCGAGCCTTACCTCAGCAGCAACCCTACTCGCTGCAATAGTCAGGTTTCATACTACCTCGACTACAGCAATACAGGGACAACGATTGCCAATGGAATCGTTTCATTGGAATTTGACGATTTGATGGAATTTGTGGAGGCCTATCCCCAACCCGATGTCATCGAAGCAGGCAAACTGTCTTGGAATATAGAAGGTTTGTATCCCAGTCACCAAAACCAAATTCAGCTTCGATTTGGGATTCCTGACGAAAACTTTATCGGTGAAATTCTCGAAACCCATGCGGTCGTCCAACTCTTCAATGACAACGAAGAATTTGTTTACTCCAAATCCAATTCTTACAATAGTGAAGTCCGCTGTTCTTTTGATCCCAACGATAAACTCACTCAGTCCAACCTTTTGGGGCAATCCGAATTTGCCTATCTCGGTGATACGATTCTCTACACTATTCGCTTTCAAAACACAGGTAACGATGTCGCCTTTCATGTGCGAGTAGAAGACTTTTTGGACAAAAAACTGGATTGGACGACTTTCCATCCGATTACCTCAAGCCACGATTTTTCTACTTCTTTCAACCGTTCAACGGGTAAGGCAATCTTTGATTTTGAAGACATTATGTTGCCCGATCATATCACGAATGAACCAGAAAGTCATGGTTTTGTGATGTTTGGCATTGTGTCTTTGCCTGACATTGAAGACAAAACGGAAGTCAACAATACTGCTTCGATTTTCTTTGACGAGAACCCTCCTATTGTTACCAATATGGTTGCCAATACTTTGATTGAACAAGTCGAAACGGATATTGAAACATTGAATTCTGACTATTCCATTCGGATTTTTCCCAATCCTTTTTCGGATTTTGCCACCATTGAAGTGAATGGGCTTTCTGCAAAAGACAATTACCGATTGGAGATGATGGATATTTTGGGCAGGAAAGTTCGAGAATTGAAGTCATTTGATAATGGGGAATGGAGAATAGAGAGAGGTGATTTGGAAAGCGGATTGTATTTGATTCGAGTTTTGGAGGAGGAGAATAGAAGGATTTTGGGAAGCGAAAAAATATTGATAAAATAAGCTCAAACGTCGGCGACGTTTGAGCGAAGCATAAGTGAACAGGAATTGAGGTTTCGGAGGAATTTTATAAGTGATGTGTAGAAAATGCACATCACTTTTGCAAATATGAGCAAGATTCCTCCGAAAACCCAATTCCCCGATTCTCGGGGCAGGCTTTGTTGACCTACGCCAACTTCAATTCACCTCCTTCACCCATATCACCCAAACTTCATCCTCCAAAATGAACTTGTAATGTTTATTTAGTCGCATTTGGCGTGTGATACCTGTGTAACTTAAAGCCTTATTTTCTTTCTCTGAAATATACTGATACAATTTTTTCAAGTTAGACCAAGCCATAATCTCATTGGTTTGGACATTCTGCAACAGGTATATTTTTTTTGACTTACTCAATCTAATAAGTTTGTTTAGGCTAATTATTAGCCTATTTTGATTATATTTGCAAAACAAAAAGGCACTACTCTCCGACCAAAGTTTGCAGTGCCTTCATTCTTCAAATCAAAAAATTTAAAGGAATGTCAAATTTACACATTTTTACCTACAACAATCACCAAATCACTTTTGATTTTGGAACACTCCAAAAAATGGTCAATGCTACGGAAATGGCAAAACCATTCAAAGGAAAATTACCTGCTGATTTTCTCAGACTCAAACAGACAAAGGATTTTATAAAAGAATTAAAATTCCACTATGGGAATTCCCATAGTGGAAAATTTATTAATGCGATTAATGGCGGTCCTAATAGAGGTACTTGGATGTGCGAAAGGTTGGCCTTAAAATTCGCTGCATGGCTTTCTCCAAAGTTTGAAATATGGGTATATGAGAAAATCCAAGAACTCCTAAAAAATGGCTACACCCAAATCAGCGGTTTATGGGTCTATTTCTTTCAATCGACAGGTGCAAACATGGTAAAAATAGGGCAGACCCACAACCTGCAAAGGCGACAAAATACCATTGAAAACAGTCATGGATATTCCGTCAAATTGTTGAAGGCCATCAGAGTACCCGATGAATCCCACGAAAAAGCCATTCACAAAAAGTTCAAAAAAATCAGATTGAAGGGAGAATGGTTCAAATGTACGCCCGAATTGATGGAATACATTGAAGGTTTGCCCAATCACCTCCAACCACAGCAACAAGAACTCCGCAGCCAAAACTCAGAATTACGCCTCAAAAACACCAATTTGCAGCGTCAAGTCGATATTCTCGAAGACTTCCGCAAAATGGTTTTGTCCCAAATCCAAGAACTCAAAACCCAACACCATTTTGACCAAAACAGCCTGCAAGAAGCCCAAAACTACAATCAACTGATACGAGATTTGCTGCATTTGGATATTTCCAAATGGCTCAACGAACCTTTGGACAGCTCAAAGGTGATGCAGAATTTACGGATAGAGGTGAAAGCCTATCAACGGCAATTGGCTTTGGCTTGGCTCCACATTGTCGAAAAAGACCACTTATTAGAAACCATTGAAGCGAGTCACCAAAGCGTTTTTGCGGAACTCTCTCCCAAAAGTCAACAAAATTTTACCCAACTCAGCCTGTTACTTCACAAACGCCTTAAAGGTGAACAAGGATGGCAAGCCTTCGCCAAATACTTTGAATACTGCTACCCCAAACTCCTCGACCGCCTACAAAGCCGCTTCCCCAGCCTCAACGAAAACGACCTCAAATTTTGCAGTTATACGCTGATGGGCTTGACACACGAAGAAATCTCCTTTTTAATGAATTTTGGTATTGGCAGTGCCGCATTGAAGGGAGCGAGATTGCGGGAAAAATTGGGGATTAAGAATAAAAAGATTGAGATTGGGGAGTTTTTGGAGAGGATGTGAGTTTGATTTTTAGAATTGAATAAATTGGTTTATATTTACCTTGATTTCAAAACTTTTAAAATCAAGGTGTAATGAGAGGAGAGTTACTTTTTTTAGTTGGTTTATTGTTTTTGGCGAGTGTTGGGGTGAAGGGGCAGAGTTTGTTTGGACCACAAAAGATTATTTCAACAGATGCTGATGGGGCGCGTGTTGTTTATGCGGAGGATTTAGACGGAGACGGAGATTTGGATGTTCTTTCAGCTTCTGGCTTTATCGATAGAATAGAATGGTATCGGAATGATGGGAGTGGAAATTTTAGTTCAGAAATCATTATTTCAAATAAAGTAGATGGTGTTCAGTCTATTTATGTTGTTGACTTAGATGGAGATAGCGATATGGATGTTCTTTCAGCATCCAGAAAAGATAATAAAATAGCTTGGTATAAAAATGATGGAAGCGGAAATTTTAGTCCAGAAATCATTATTTCAACAAATGCAAAAGGAGCACATTCAGTTTATGCTGCCGATTTGGATGCTGACGGTGATATGGATGTGCTTTCAGCATCCGACGATGATGATAAAATAGCTTGGTATAAAAACGATGGAAGTGGAAATTTCAGTTCAGAAATCATTGTTTCAACAAATATTAATTTTTCTCACTTAGATTCAATTTATGCTGCCGATTTAGATGCTGACGGTGATATGGATATTATAGCATCTTCTGATGATAAAATAACTTGGTATGAAAATGATGGAGATGGAAACTTCAATACAGAAAACGTCATTTCAACTACCGATTCTCCAACACGCAATGTTGGTGCAGCAGATTTAGATGGCGATGGTGATTTAGACGTATATTTAGCTGATGACGAGTCTTTCAATGCTACATGGTATAGAAATGATGGAAATGGAAATTTTGAAGAAGAAACAATGGCATACAATCCGATTGGATTCTTTTCTTACGCAGTAGATTTAGACCGAGACGATGATATGGATATTCTTTCTGCTTTCTATCATGATAGTAGAATCGCATGGTATGAAAACGATGGAGATGGAAATTTTAGTGGCAATCATACCATTTCATTAAAAACTCACTATGCACAATCTACTTTTGCCGCTGATTTAGATGGCGATGGTGATATGGATGTCCTTTCAGCCTCTCAAGGGGATCATAAAATAGCTTGGTACGAAAATTTATTGGGAAATAGAGTCAAGTGTTTTGCCTTTCAAGATTCGAATGAAAACGGACTTTATGATAATGACGAAATACCACTTCCTAACCAACTATTTGTATTGCAACCTTCTGTCAATCCTACTTTTACCAAAAAAGAAGGCTATGTTTATTTTTTTGTAGAAAATGGTGTTTATCAACTCACCACTGAACCTACTACGCTTTGGGAATTAACTACACCTTCTACCTACAATATCACTGTTACTGAAAACTCCGAACTATCTACCTATTATTTCGGATTTAAACCTACTCGAATCCTTCCAAGAGTTGAGCCTCAAATAAGTGCTCCCCTTACTCGCTGTAGTCGAAGAGTCACTTATTGGCTAACCTGTATTAACACAGGTACAACTATTGCTAATGGAATAGTTAGCCTTGAATCTGACGAACTTATGGAATTGTACTCCATGAACCTTTCACCAAATAATATTGATGGTCAAAAAATAACTTGGAGTATTTCGGATTTACCCCCTGGTGCTGAACACAAAATCAAAGTTAAATTCCAAATACCCGACTTCAACAGCATAGGAGAAATCCTCCAAACCCAAGCCACCGTCCAACTTTTCAATGACAGCCAAGAACTTGTTTCCTCCAAAACCACCAACTACAACAGCGAAGTCCTCTGTTCCTACGACCCCAACGACAAACTCGCTCGCTCCAATCTACTCGGTCAATCCGAATTCGCCTACCTCGCTGACACCATCCTCTACACCATCCGCTTCCAAAACACAGGAAACGATGTAGCCTTCAATATCCGCATTGAAGACACTTTGGACAAAAAACTGGATTGGACGACCTTTCACCCCATCACTGCAAGTCATGACTATCGAACAGAACTGAATCGAGAAACAGGTTTGGCGACTTTCTATTTTGATGACATCATGCTACCCGATAGCACAACGAATGAACGAGAAAGTCATGGTTTTGTGATGTTTGGAATTGCTTCTTTGGAAAACTTGGAGGACAAAACGGAGGTGGACAATACCGCTTCCATTTTCTTCGACTTCAATCCGCCAATCATCACTAATACAGCCGTTCTGACCTTGATTGAGCAGGTCGAAACAGATATTGAAGTGCTGGAAAATGGGGCTTCGATTCGAGTTTTTCCGAATCCTTTTTCGGATTATACAACTATTGAAGTGAATGGACTTTCTGCAAAAGGTGATTATCGATTGGAGGTGATGGATATTTTGGGGAGGAAATTGGTGGAGATTGAAGAAAATCGAGATGGAAAATTTTTGTTAGAAAGGGGTGATTTGGAAAGCGGATTGTATTTGATTCGGGTTTTGACGGACGAGAATAGGGTTTTGGGGAGTGGGAAGATTTTGGTGGAATAAAAACCTTATTGAAGCAGCACTTATTACGAACAATCAGTCTTGTAGAAAGAGAATTATTCTAAATATCTAAATAAATCAAAGATATGATCAAATTTTACACTTTCTGTTTGTTGATTGTTTGTTCCCTGTTTTCTTTTGCCCAACCCACTGTTTACGACTTCGACAAGTTGAGATTGGATAGCCTTGCAGCTATGATAATGGGCGACCAAGCGACTGTTTCCAATGTCAATATAATCTGCCCAGATGGAGCTGGCGGTTTGTATTTAGGCGCATCAGACTTGGACTTTTCCAATGGCGTTATTTTGACTTCGGGATGCACAGATGTGGCTTTCAGTCCGAATACTTTGGGAAGTGCATCCTGCTCCAATGGCGGGCAAGGTTATAGTCCTCTTGAAGAATTGGCTTACAATGGTACTTTCAATGCCTGTGTATTGGAGTTTGACTTTGTGCCACAGGAAGATAGCATTGAAGTGTCTTATGTATTTGGTTCTGAAGAATATCCTGAATATGTGGGTTCTTCATTCAATGATATATTCGCCTTCATTATAGAAGGACTGCCTGAATACCCCGAAAACATGCCTCTTCCCAATCGAAATATTGCCATTATCCCGACTTCCCCAGAAGTGCATGTAGCTATCAATTTTTTGAATTTTGCAAGCTATTCTGAGTTTTATGTAGATAATACTGGAGGACAAGAAATTCAATACGATGGCTACACCACAGGGTTAACTGCAAAAGCAAAGGTAACGCCCTTCAATACCTATCGCTTGGTTTTTGCAATTGCAGATGTGGCGGATGACATATATGATTCGGGTTTGTTCATTGGGTTCAACAACGAAGACATCAATCCTTTTATATCTGATTATTGCAGGGTATTGGAGGTAGCGGCTTACCAAGATGACAACAAAAATGGGGTATGGGATGCAGAAGAACCGCCTCTGCCTTCTCAAAAAATAAGCATTGAGCCATTGCAACAAATCGTCACTACAGGAACATCGGGAATGACAAAGATAGTAGTCGATACGGGTACTTATCTGATTCGTGCTTTGGAGTCCGACACCCATACGCCTATCTTCCAACCCGAACAAACAATCGTGGTGGAAAAAGACAATGAACTACCTATTTTAGAATTTGCTTACCGTCGTTTTGTAGTCGATGAATTGAATATTCATGCTTTTTGGGATGAAAATGAAAATGGTGTGCAGGATAACGATGAAATTCCGCTTTTTCGGCAGGCATTTGAGTTACAACCCAGTAACCAACAACTTTTTACGGATGAAGCGGGTCAAGTAAAGGTGTTGCTGATCGAAGGAGAATATGTGTTGAGTTACCAACAAAATACGCTTTGGGAATTGACCACTTCCAATAGTTATTTCATAGAAATTGGAGAAGAAACAGAGGAACTGCCCGATTATTATTTTGGTCTCAAACCCAGCCGAATTTTGCCCAAAGCGGATGTTCACCTTTCGAGCAGCCCAACTCGCTGCAATACGACGGTCAAATATTTTCTGAATTACACCAATTCGGGGACGACTACTGCAAAGGGAACTGTCACTATGACGATAGACGAATTGATGGAATATGTGTCTGCTGAACCCGAACCCGATGTCATAGAAGAAGGGAAATTAATATGGCATTTTTCAGAATTGCTGCCGAGCTATGAAAACAAAATCCAACTCCGTTTTAAAATGCCCAATCAAGATTTCATCGGGGAAATTCTCGAAGCCCAAGCTACTGTCCAACTCTTTAATGATAACGAAGAACTCATTTATTCCAAATTAACTGCCTACAATAGCGAAGTCCGATGTGCCTATGACCCAAATGACAAACTGGTTCAGTCGAATTTGTTGGGACAATCCGATTTTGCCTACATTGAAGATACCATTTTTTATACTGTCCGCTTTCAAAACACAGGAAACGATACCGCTTTCAATATCAGAATAGAAGACGTACTGGACAAAAAACTGGATTGGACGACTTTTCATCCCATTACTGCAAGCCATGATTTTCACACGAGCTTAGACCGTACAACGGGCTTGGTGACTTTCTATTTTGACGACATCATGCTGCCCGATAGCACAACTGATCAAGAAGGAAGCAATGGTTTTGTGATGTTTGGAATTGCTTCTTTGGAAAATTTGGAGGACAAAACAGAAGTCGACAATACGGCTTCAATTTTCTTTGACTTCAATCCGCCAATTATCACCAATACTGCAATTCTCACCTTAATTGAACAAGTAGAAACAGATATTGAAGTATTGGAAAATGGGACTTCGATTCGAGTTTTTCCGAATCCTTTTTCGGACTATACCACTATTGAAGTGAATGGACTGTCACAGGGTGATTATCGATTGGAGGTGATGGATATTTTGGGGCGGAAGGTTCGAGAATTGAAGTCATTTGATAATGGGGAATGGAGAATGGATAGAGGTGATTTGGAAAGCGGATTGTATTTGATTCGAGTTTTGGAAGAGAATGGGAGAATTTTGGGGAGTGGGAAGATTTTGGTGGAATAAAAACCTTATTGAAGCAGCACAGTCATTTTTTAAAAATAATGGAAGATGAATCTAAAAATCTACCTTTTTGCTCTTTGGTTGATTGGCACACATTTAGGATTTGCCAAATGCGAGATTTCTTTTCAAGTGTATGTTGATAGCACGAGTTTTGAGGTCTATTTTGATGTCCAACAAAGCTCTTGGCAAGGCTCTACCTATGCATATTGGGATTTTGGAGATGGCACTCAGGATTCCATTGAATACGAGGAGGCTACTCATTACCACGAAATGATGCATCAATTTCCCAATTATGGGCGTTACATCGTGTCTTTCCAGATAGAATGTGAAGGGTCTTCAGAAAAACGTTACTATGATTTATGGCTTACCAAAGACAATGACCCTCTCCCCAAATGTGAAGGAGAGTATGACTATACGATTACTCCCTCCCCCAATGACGATGAATTGCACCAACTTCAATTGTTTCTCAAACAGCCCTTTGAAGGAAGTGTAAATTGGTGGAAAGGCTATTGGCATCAGCAAGGGAATCCTGCTTTTTTTGAAATTCGTTACCCTGAGAATTGTCCTTTGATACTATCTGCTACCAATAGTGAGGATTATATTTTTTGCCGAGATACTTTGAGCTTAGATTTTGAGGTGGACTTCAAAGCCAATTTCGAAATAATACCTCAGTTTCGTCATCTACGATTTCGGAATACCTCTTGGGGAAACATGCACATCAACTCATGGGATTTTGGGAATGGTGTCATTCGAGATAGTACAATCCATGCCAATTATGGGTATCCTCAAACGGGTGAATACGAAGTATGTCTGTTTTCTACCGAACCTCTTCTGAATCAAAAAGACACCATTTGTCAAATGGTTGAGATAAAATGTAGAGATTCTTTTTCTTATGAAATAGATGAAGACTACTCCAATGTGGTGAATTTTTATATTCCTTCCACAGGAATGGAGCATCAAGTCTATTTCAATTTTGGAGATGGAACAACAACAGAACTGAACAGTGGTCGTTTTTCGCATGTCTATGATAACACACAACAGCTCATTACGGCTTGTTTTTGGGAACTTGGTGCGGAATGTGCAGATACAATCTGCCAAACTTTGGATTTCCTCCAACCTACTTTTTGCGAGGCAAAATACAGAGTGCGCCCTATTGGAAAAGGAACACATTTTTTATTTGAAGATTACTCTGTTTACCAAGCAGACAAGGCAGATTCAGAATGGGTTCGTGGATATAGTTTTGAAATTGGCGAAGGTTCTCCCTTTGTTTATGCTATAGATAGTGAAGGCAATCAGCAAATTACCCTTCGCAGCGCTGCCGAGGACGGCTGCTATGCAACTTACCAAGAAAACATCTACTTCAAAAAAATCAAAGACAACAACCGCTTTGTTCCTGCCCCTTGTTTTACCATTGAACCTACTTCAAACTCCCTAAGCTATCACTTCAATAACCACACACCCGATGCCGCATCCTATGTTTGGGACTTTGGGGATGGAACGATAAGTACCCTTTTGCAGCCCGAACATAGCTATACACAATCGGGCTTTTATGAAGTTTGTTTGACAGCTTCAAAAGAAGATACGCTACAAAAAAAAATAATGTTGGAAACCTTTTGTGATTGGTTAAACGTTGGAGAAATAGATACTTGTGCGGCAAAATTTATTGCCATTCCCGAAATAGGAGACTATACTTTGGAAATGGATGGTGAAATAAAGTTTTACAATCTTTCCTACCTTCAATCTGATGCAACTTGGTTTTGGGATTTTGGAGATGGCACTACTTCTACCGAATTTGAACCACATCACCTGTTTACTTATTCCGATACTTTTAAGATTTGCCTAACGGTTTCTAAACCACAAGGATGTGTTCATCAATACTGCGAAGATATTTTCTATGGATGCGAACTACAATTGGAAAGCGAATATCTAAAAGACAGCGACCAATTGTTGATTGAATACCAAGCCCGAAGCCACATTGATGAGGATAGAATAGAGTGGCGAATCAACAATCATTTTGTAGGAAGTACGAAACAAATGCAGGGTACTTTTTTGGTAAATGAATACAGTGAGCATGATGATTTTGACTTTGTGTTTGATACCGTTGAAGTTTGTGCACATTATAATTGGGTGACGGATTGCCACGTACTTTGCCAAAAAATAGTGGTGGATAGTGTGACGACTTCTATTGAAAGTTTTGAAAAAAAAGCTTCGATTCACATTTACCCCAATCCTTTTTCGGACTATACGACCATTGAAGTAAATGGACTTTCTGCAAAAGGTGATTATCGATTGGAGGTGATGGATATTTTGGGTAGAAAGGTTCGGGAATTAAATATTGAGAGCTTGTCCCGAGAACTCGGGGAAGGGAAAACGAATTTGCAGAGAGGTGATTTGGAGTCGGGCTTGTATTTGATTCGGGTTTTGACAGAAGAGAATAGGGTTTTGGGGAGTGGGAAGGTGTTGGTGGAATAAAAAACTCCCTTGTAAAAATGTGTGAATTGCAATAGTAAAATTCACACATTTTTGGCTATATTGGCAATACCTCATGAAATGAAGGAAAACCAATTTATGCCAAAATCTTACCTCCGCAAAGGCATCAGTGCCTCCTTTTTGATTCAAATTGCCGCTTTGGTGATTGGGTTTGGCAGCAGTTGGTTGTTGGCGAAACTCATTGGTGCAGAAGGGTATGGGGTTTACACCTACGTTTTTTCGTGGGTGACACTGTTGAGTGGCATCGCTTGGTTGGGGTTTGATGATTTGTTGATTCGAGATGTGGCGATTTACCGCAGCAAAAAACGCCTTAATTTACTGAAAGGCTTGCTACAAACTGCTTTAGTGGCAACTGCAATAGCTGCCATTCTACTTACACTACTCGCCTATCTTGGTATAGAACTCCTCTCCTACTTTCAAACCTTTACAGGCTTCTCTTTCGACATTTCTTTTTTAACCGATTCCTCAAAAAAACAAGCCCTGCTAATTGCCTTTGCTGCAATTTTGCCGATGACCTTGATGCTCATTCTGCAATTTGCTTTGGTGGGTGCGAAAGAAATAGTGAAAGCACAAATAGCTGAAAAGCTCTTCAAACCCATCACTTTTTTACTGGCAGTTTTGGGAATATACTATTGCAGTAATCGAGAAATCACTGCAATAGAAGTGGTGGAGGCAAATGTAGTGGTCATTTTTGCAGGCTGTTTGGTGGCTTATTTTTTCTTTCACCAAAAACTCCTTGTTCCTTATCGAAGCATGAAAGCGGAGTATCAACAGAAAGTTTGGTGGGCGGCTGCGGTGGGATTTGCTTTGGTGAATACGCTCAATTTGGTGTATATCAAGGCGGATGTGGTGATGTTGGGGACAATTGCAGGAGCAGAATCAGTGGGCGTTTATAGCATTGCCTCAAAGTTTTCGGAGTTGTTGCGGTTTTTCTTGGCGATTGTGTATTTGGTGGTCAGTCCGATGATTGCGGATATGTGGGCGGCTGGTAAATTGGAGGAATTGCAGGTTTTGGCGACTCGAAGTGCGAGAGGTGTTTTGGTTTTGGCATTGCCGATGGTGGTGGTGTTTTGGTTTTTGGGAGAATGGATATTGGGCTTTTATGGTGTAGAATTTAGGGCGGGTTATCGTGCTTTGTTGATTTTAAGTCTTGGTCAATTGTTCAATTTGGCTTGTGGAATTGGGGCAAATCTGCTGCTGATGACGGGGCATGAACGAGCGACTTTTTGGGGTTTGCTGTTGAGTACGGTGGTGAATCTTTTCTTCAATGCGCTGTTGATTCCTTCGATGGGCATGAATGGGGCGGCAATTGCTACGGTTTTGGGAGTGGTGGTTTGGAATGTGATTTTGTTGATTTTGGTGTGGCGAAAGTTGGGAATTGATGCTTCGGTATTAGGATTGAAAAAATAGGCATAGTTTTTTCTTGTTATTTGGTACAATGAACAGGAATTTAGGTTTTCGTAAGAATTTTCTTTTGGTTCATTTCACTTTTACTCTCCCCTTCAAATCTTTTCTTTAAACAATCTTTTTCGATAACAGCGGAATGTTCTTGTGACTCCTACGGAATTGCGGAAAACACAAGCCAAACAATGAATGTCCTCAATTCGCTGCAATGAAAAAACCTAAAATAAGAATACCATGATAACAGCACTACAAATCATTTTTTGGATAAGCGTCTTTCTCGTTGTCTATACATACATTGGGTATGGATTCATTTTGTTTTTGATGGTCAAAATCAAACGGATGTTGGGTTGGAGTGATGTGATTCCCGAAAAACCGACCGAATTTCCAGAAGTTACCTTTGTCGTGGCTGCCTACAATGAGCAAGATTGGATTGTCGACAAAATCAACAATACCTTGGATTTGGAATATCCAAAAGACAAAATCAAATACTTTTTTGTAACAGATGGCTCGAATGACCGCACGCCCGAAATCATCCAACAATATCCTCAAATCAAACTCTTTCACCGACCCGAAAGAGCTGGTAAAATTGCAGCTGTGGAGCGCATTATGGAATTTGTGGAGACTCCGATTGTGATTTATACAGATGCCAATACGATGGTGAACAAAGAAGCGATTTACAACATCGTCCGACACTACGAAAACCCCAAAGTGGGTGCTGTGGCTGGTGAAAAGCGCATTTCTATGAACGCTGAAGATGCGGCAAATGCGGCGGGTGAGGGCATTTATTGGAAATATGAATCTTCGCTAAAGCGTTGGGATTCTGAATTGTATTCGGTTGTGGGTGCGGCTGGTGAATTGTTTTCTTTGCGGACGGAAATGTATGAAGCTGTGCCGAAAGATACGATTATTGAAGATTTTTACATGACCCTACGCATTGCTCAAAAAGGCTACAAAGTTCGCTATGAACCGAATGCGTATGCGGTGGAAGGTCCTTCTGCTTCGGTCAAGGAAGAATTGAAGCGCAAAATTCGGATTGCAGCAGGTGGTATTCAAGCGATTGTACGACTTGCGCCTTTGTTGAATATTTTCAAATATGGTATGCTGACCTTTCAGTATGTTTCGCATCGGGTATTGCGTTGGACTTTAGCTCCTTTGGTTTTGCCTTTGATTTTGGCAACGAATATTGCTTTGGCGGTGAATGTGGGCGGAATGTATTCGGCTATTTTGATGCTGCAAGTCTTGTTTTATGCTTTTGCTGCAATGGGTTATCTATTTGAGCAAAAGAAAATCAAGGTGAAAGCGTTTTTTGTGCCTTACTATTTCTGTATCATGAACTATGCCGTTTATCGTGGTTTTATGCGAAACTGGGCAGGTTCGCAGTCGGTGATGTGGGAGAAGGCGAAAAGAGCTTGATAAACTTCAAATTCAAGGCTGCACTGGATTTGAGTGGGTTTGCAGTTGGTAATGTGGGATTTATTAAATTGTGAAATTGCAATCCGAACTCCTATGTTTTTCCCACAAACTCCTCTACCTCCAACAACCGTTTATGCGCCTGTTTCACCGTATGAATGTTATCAAATACCAGTAAAAAATACTGCTTACTTTGCTTGAAGTAAGCCCGTTTGCCCGCATGCTGGGCAAATTTGAGGATGTTCGCAAAGGTCGGAGATTGGTAATAAGGCGATGACTGATTCGATACAAAATAGCCTCGAAGTTTGCGGTTCTTGAAGATGATGCGCTCAAAACCCAATCGTTTGGCAATCCATCGAAGCTGAACCGCTTGCAACAATTCCTTGACAGGCGTAGGCAAAGGACCAAATCGGTCTTTTAAGTTTTTGGCAAACTGCCTCAGTTCCTCCTCCTTTTCGATGTTGTCCAATTCCGTATAAAGCTGCAAACGCTCATCCACACTGTTCACATAGTCATCGGGAATCAAAATCTCCAAATCCGTATCAATCTGACAATCCTGTACAAACTCCTTCTTTTCGATGATTTCCTCTTGAAAAACCTCTTTGAAGTCCGTTTCCTTCAATTCTTGAATCGCTTCCTGCAAGATTTTTTGGTAAGTATTGAAGCCAATGTCTGCAATAAAACCGCTTTGTTCACCTCCCAACAAATTACCCGAACCACGAATGTCCAAATCTCGCATCGCTATTTTGATACCGCTTCCCAAATCCGCAAACTCTTCAATCGCTTGCAGACGTTTGCGAGAATCGTCAGGTAAACTGAATATCGGTGGCGAAATAAGGTAACAAAACGCCTTTCGATTCGAGCGGCCAACACGCCCCCGCAATTGATGCAAATCACTCAATCCAAAGAAATGAGCGTTGTTGATAATCATCGTATTGGCATTTGGAATGTCCAATCCTGCCTCTACAATGTTGGTCGAAACCAATACATTGAACTTTCCTTCAATAAACGCCAACAACTTTTCCTCCAGCGTCTTATTGTCCATCTGACCATGCGCCATACCCACATCCGCATCAGGACAAAGATTCTTGATCATCACCATCACATCCTTCAAATCCTTCACCCGATTGTGGATAAAAAACACCTGCCCTCCTCTGTAAATTTCATAGTTGATTGCCTCTCGAATCTTCTCATTCTCAAAGCGAATCACCTCCGTTTCGACAGGTTGACGGTTGGGAGGCGGTGTGCGAATGACCGACAAATCTCGTGCATTCATGAGTGAAAATTGCAGAGTGCGAGGAATGGGTGTTGCAGTCAAAATCAAGGTATCTACATTCACCTTCAAGCTCCGCAATTTTTCCTTTGCAGCCACGCCAAATTTTTGCTCTTCGTCAATAATCAACAAACCCAAATCTTTGAATTTGACCGTTTTGCCGAGAAGTGCATGAGTGCCAATGATGATGTCGACTTTACCTTCAGCGAGCTGCTTTAGTGTTTCTTTTTTCTGTTTAGCAGTTTTGAAACGGTTGAGGTAATCCACCCTTGTAGGGAAATCCCGAAGCCGTTCCCGAAATGTTTGGTAGTGCTGCAATGCCAAAATCGTGGTCGGCACCAAAATAGCAACTTGTTTGTTGTCCGCCACTGCTTTAGCTGCTGCCCGTACTGCAATTTCCGTTTTGCCAAAACCCACATCTCCACAAACCAGCCTATCCATCGGATTGTCTTTTTCCATGTCCGCCTTCACATCTTGCGTTGCAGACAACTGGTCGGGTGTATCTTCATAAATAAACGAAGCCTCCAATTCGGTTTGCATATAGGTGTCGGGTGCAAAAGCAAACCCCTTGCTCGCCTTACGTTTGGCGTAGAGTTTTATTAAATCGGCTGCAATGTCCTTAATTTTTTTCTTGGCTTTGCGCTTCACCGCCGCCCACGCATCCGAACCCAATTTGTTAACTTTGGGCTTGCGGCCATCTCGCCCCACATACTTCGCTACTTTATGCAAAGAGTTGATATTCACATACAGAATATCCTTATCCTTGTACAAAATCCGCATCACCTCCTGCATCTGACCATTTACTTCAATTTTCTTCAATCCCGTATACTCCCCTACTCCGTGGTCAATATGTGTCACATAATCCCCTGGCTTCAACTCCTTCAAAAGCTTTACACTCATCGCTTTT
The DNA here is from genome assembly GCA_030427245.1 of Bacteroidia bacterium. Taxonomy (GTDB): domain Bacteria; phylum Bacteroidota; class Bacteroidia; order Chitinophagales; family UBA2359; genus JAUHXA01. The sequence continues at coordinate 66,267 of JAUHXA010000015.1, forward strand.
TTCTTCGAGTAGCCTTCCTTGACTTGGTACTTGTAGAAGCGTTCAAAAATTTGATGGTCGGTATAACAAGCGATTTTCAAATCCAAATCCAAAAAACCTTGGTGAATACTTTGAGCAACGTAACTCACTTGTACCTCTTCACCGATGTCTTCAAAAATACTCTCAAAACGTCGAATTTGGCGAGGCTGCTCTGCAAAGATGATGTTTTGAATCCCCTCTTGGTCGTTGTTTTGCAGGTCTTTGATGAGCATCTGAAAGTTCTTGCTGAAAACAGGTTGCGGATAAGCTTTGTACTCATAAGTTTCAACCTCGTTGCCCTTTCTTCCCAAATACGCATGTAGCCCAAATTCGATAATCGAGAAATCCAGTAAGTCGTGTAATAACTGCTTGGAATGAACAAAACTATTCTCCTCTGCACTCCCAAAAACCATGCTTTCTTCGTTCGCCGTTATGCCTTTTTCCTTCAATTCTTTAGCGATAGCAAGAGCTTTGTCATAACATTTTTGGTTGATAACCAAGACTCCTTCCATGTCTTTGACCCAAATCGTGGTATTGCTCGGCAACAATTTAAAGAACGAAGTTTTGTCCTTACCATCGAATTGGGTTTGGATATTGGGAACAATGGTGACGTGATTGATTTTTTTGGTGGACAACTGCGAAAGTGGGTCAAAAACCCGAATGGATTCTATTTCTTCTCCAAACAATTCCACTCGATAAGGTAGGTCATTTCCAAACGAAAAAATATCTGCAATATCCCCTCTCACCGAAAACTGACCAGGTTCATACACAAAATCGGTATGCACAAATCCACAATCTACCAAGAGTTCGATAATGAAATTGACCTCCATGTTTTCGCCCACCTTCAAATGGATTATTTTTTCGTCCAAAGCTTTGTGACTCACCAGTTTTTCAAACAATGCCTCTGGATAAGTCACCAACAATTCGCCTGTCGTTTCACTTGCTATCAATCGTCCCAGAGTTTCGGTTCGGAGTAGGACATTGTTTTTGTTGATTTCCTCAAATTTGCCTGGCTTTTTGAAGGAATCAGGGAAAAATAGGATGTCTTTTTTGTCGAGGAGATTTTTGAGGTCATTCTGAAAATAAGCGGCTTCGTCTTTGTCTTGCAGTATAAAAACATGGTTTTGAGGAGCTTTTTTGTAAATCGCTGCCGCTACCATGCTATCCATCGAACCTGTCAAACCCTTCAAATGCAGCCTTGCATCGGCTAATACTTCAATGGAGGAAAGGATTTGTTCGGTGCGCTTGTCACGCATATAATACTGCAATAGTTTTTCTAAATTCATGGATGTATAACAGGAGATTTGTTGATTGGTTATGGGTGAACAACCTAAAACCTAAAATAAAAAGCATCTTCTATCGTGTCATTCCGAAGGAATCTCGTGTTTAAGAACGACTCAATTTATTACCAGTCGGATGCTTTTGAAAACCTAAATTAAATACTGTATTGTCGAGCAAAGTTAATGATAAAATGGGGAATGTGTCTTAGCTTGGTTTAACGATTCGAGGGAGGAAAGGTTTGAAGAATATCATCACTTCAAGTAGAGATTAACCTCCATGGCTATTCACCATAAACATCAAAAGTTCTCTTGTATTCAAATTTATTTCCGTTCTCCAATAATTTGAACATCCATCTTGTGCTATTATAAAAGCCTCTGGAATATATTTCTTCTCAATCTCTCCATTGAACTTTTCTTCATCGTAAAAAGCATTGAGGTAAATTATTTTTTCTCCTTTTGAATTGAAGTAACCTGCGTACTGTTTGCAGTATTTGTGCATATTGGAGTAAATATTAGGACAAGCAAAATCATCTTTATATTGGGTTTTTGTCCAAGCAGGCATATTGTCGTTCAATATTTTTTCTGTTTGTTTAACTTCGCTGATAGATGGAGTAAACTTTTCTTTTATGTCAATAAAATGCAAATAGGTAAGTTGTTCTTTCTTGAAAATGTAGGTACAGTTGCTTTCATTCGCACAACTGCAGAATATTAACAATAGAATAATCGGCAAGTATTTCATTTGTCGAATTTGAAGAGTACTAACGATGGTGTTTTTTCAGAAGAATGATTGTGTTTCTAAAGAATTTCATATTGTCAATTTTTTATTTGATTTAATGATTGAAGTACAAAGTGTAACTTTATTAGATTCTCAATCCACCTCCATCCCCCAATCCTTCACATTACACTCCTTGCTATCAAAACCAATTCTCACGAAAACAAGCTGTTTGGACGCATTCCCCTACAATCTTACTCCTCAAAATCCTAATGATGAACTTCATAGACTATATCCCTCGAATAATCCTCATCGCATCTCTATTAGGAAATACGCCTGCTTGAATAAGTAGTTGTCTTTCAGCAATTCGATTTGGATGATTCATTTCAAGTATTTTAATAGTTACTCTCCCTATATCTGTCTTAGGTCTAATCGTTGCATTCAAATAACCGAAATGGTCATTCCACTTATCAATACGTGGATTGTAGAAACGTATAAGGGCGAGATTTGGAAGTAGAACAGAACCTAAATCACTCCCTTTGTTGCGATTACAAAAAAGGCATGAATAGGCTAAGTTGTCTAAAGTAGTTTCTCCTCCATGTTTGATACTAATGATATGGTCAATTTGAAAAGAAAAGAAAGCTACTGCTTCTTGTAGCAAACAATATTCACACAGATTATTAGCTCTCTCTATAACTGAGAATCTGAGATTGGTAGGAATATATCTATTCGACATTTTACAAAAGTTTGTAAGCACGGGCTTTAGCCAAGCGCATTAAGTGTTCGAGCATTAGATAATAATCCAGTTCCGATTTTTCATCAATGGATAAATTGGCGTTCTTTTCTTTGTAAAGTAAATCCTCTAAACGCTGTTGAGTAGTAGCAGAGGGCTTGAAAGCAATTACTTTTTGTGGACTTATAGAAGCTATAAAATCCACCATTTCGTCATATACTGTTGCTGCTTGCATGGTAAATTGGTTTGTTTAGATAAACAACACAAAAAGATAAGGAATCGTTTTTATTTTTCGCCTCTAAAATTCAACAGTATTTATATATTCTTCAAAATACAATACCCGATTAATCTCCGAAGGCTGAAACAAAAGTACCTTTACATCCTCCGCAAGTTTTTTAAAGTCAAAGGTTTGACAAACCTGTAATAGGGCTTTTTATCAGTTAGTTTTCGTTTTCATGAAAAATAGTGTTTTACCACCTGAAAAGGAGTGAGTTGTTCTTTTTAGAAATTCCCAATCTAAAATTTCATTTCTGTTTTTCAGCAAAAACACTGAATTTTAGAACTAAAATGCAATGAAACTCCAAAAACATGCCTCCAAAAATAGACTTCATTGGAATAGGTGCTGCAAAATCACAGAACTACAGATTCCTTTGAATCATGTTGATGAGCAAACCTCGCCAACGATTGTAGTGAGAGACATCACAGGCAAAGAAGTGCTTCGGCAAGGACTCGAAAAAGGACAGACAAGTGTAGTCCTTAATACCACAAAATGAACACAAGGCTTGTACCTTTGTCATTTACTTGTAGAGGGAAATGTCTTTGAACAGACCAAATTAATTGTTACTAAATAGTATTTATTGGTTGAAAAGTGTTGAGATTTTGCAAAATCTCGACACTTTTTTTAAAAAAGAAACAATGAAATATATTATTTATTTATTTATATGCTTGTTTTTTCAAGTAAGTGCTTATGCTCAAATAAGCACCTTTAGCAATACAATAAATGATGAGGAAGATAATACAGATGTGGCTTACAATATTAAAATGACAAAGGATAAAGGATTTATTTCAACAAGCTTTAGCTATTGTAAATCAGAAGGAGCAGGATGTATAGTGGTTGTTAAAACAGATAGTTTAGGACAGTTGATATGGCGAGAAATATATACCAACCCTTTTGCAATAGAAATAAGCAATTATCAATCCCTACTACTAACAGAAGACGATAAAATAGTAATGTCGGGCAGCATATATGAATCAAAAGACGAATATGACTTGTTTATTTTTATGTTGGACAGCCAAGGAGATAGTTTGTGGATGCAGCAATATGGAGGAGTTAATAGAGATTCAGCTCGTGGTCTTCGAGCTACACCCGATGGGGGATATATTGTGACAGGTTTTACAGAAAGTTTTGCACAAAATGAGCGAGCTGATGTCTATTTGGTCAAAACGGATTCTTTGGGGAATGAAGAATGGAGTAAAACTTATGGGGATGTGTATGGAGATATGGGGATTTCGATAGAACCCGATACAGATGGTGGTTATGTTTTGGGAGCTTATTTTGAAAGCAATAGTGAGAATACAGATAGACTTGGAATGATTATTAAAACGGATAGTTTGGGAGAAGTACTTTGGCAAAAACAATATGGTAGTATAGAAAAACCACATGGCCCCTGTCTTATTCAACCTTCTAAGTTTGGAGGCTATTTTTATGTATCTTCTGGTGATACGATTATTCAAGAAGAACATTTTAATCAACCAAGGTATGTAGCAAGATTGGATAATCAAGGGAATACACTATGGGAAACCTATATCAGTTTGGGAGCTAAAAAAACAGCTGTTGGACGCATTGTAGAACTGGATGATGGTTCTTTTGTATTCTGTGGATTTGATGAAAATACAGGGTTTGAACCCTTGGATTTTGACCCTTTTGGTTTGATAGGAAAACTAAGTGCAGATGGAGAATTACTTTGGTTGCGGAAATATGCTTATTTAGAAACGGTTTCTCCTAATATGTTGATTGATATTATTCCCACGGAAGATGGAGGTTTTATTTCAAGTGGGGTAGCTGTAGATACTATTGGAGGAGTAAATAACCCTAATATTTGGCTTCTGAAAGTAGATGATCGAGGCTGTTTAGAGCCTGGTTGTGAGGACGATGTGATTATCACTGATATTGAAGAAGTAGGGGAGGAAAATATAGTGGATGGCAGTCGTATGTTGTTGTACCCGAATCCTGCTACTGAACAAACAGCGGTTTATTTTAAAAAACAGTTGGCTACCAATGCTGTACTGGAGGTCTATGATGCTTTGGGGCGTTGGCGGCAGCGTTACGATTTGAGGGTGTTTCAAGAACGGCAGGTGTTGGACTTGGAGGCGTTGGAAGTTGGGACTTATTTGTGTGTATTGAAGGTGCAAGGGAAAGTGGTGGATAGGGTGCGGTTTTTGAAGGGAGAGTGAGTTTTTCCTCACTTCGTCCCTTTCAGCATCGGCACAAACCGAAATTTCCCCTTTTCTTCTACCGTATATTCCGTATCCGAAATTTTGGTGATTTTCAGCATGATCTGTCCTTTTTCACCCACAGGCACAACCATCAATCCGCCGACCCTTAATTGTTCAATCAGTTTGGTGGGAATTTCGGGTGCAGCAGCCGTCACGATAACCTTATCAAAAGGCGCAAAAGCAGGTGCGCCCTCATAACCATCTCCAAAAATCGGAATAATCTCATCATAATGAAGCTCTTGCAATAGTTTTTTGGCTTTGAGATGGAGCTTTTGATTGCGTTCGATGCTGTAAATCTTTGCACCCAAAGTTGCCAACACAGCCGCCTGATATCCCGAACCCGTACCTATCTCCAACACCTTGTCCCCCACTTCAATTTGCAGCATTTCGGTCTGATAAGCAACCGTATAGGGCTGGGAAATCGTTTGCCCTTCCCCAATCGGAAACGCTCGATTTTGGTAGGCTGTTTTGACAAAAACTTCATCAAAAAAGAAAAAATGACGGGGAACAGTCATGATTGCATGCAAAACCCTTTCGTCTTTGATGCCCGCTTCTTCTATTCTCTCCGCCAATCTGACTCTCATTCCTTTGTGTCGGTAAGTATCTTCTCTCACTAGTTGGTTGCTGTTGATTTAGTTGTAAATATAAACACTTTTTTTGATACTAAAATGGATTACAGAAGTTTTCAACTTTTTGCAATCTTGCTTTCCGCCAAATTCCTAAGTAAGGGTAAAAAAATAACCCCTCGTTTTCTTTTGCTAACATACCCCACCCCACCGAGAAATCGGGGCAGGCTTTTCAAAAGGGGAATATTGGTCGAGGAGTCATTTTTTCTTTTTTACTAAATTAAATACCAATCAGCACAAATCCTGTCCATGCGCTTGGGTCAATGTCTTTTTGTTGAACCAATTGCAGTTTTGCCCACCTCAAAGCCGTCGCATAATTTCTTCTTCCAATATTTCGGGATAAGTCCTCCAAAATGGCTTCAAACAACAACTGAGTTAGTTGGCTGCTTTGTTGGTCGTAAATTTTGAAAAGGGTGAAAATCACATTTTTCGCTCCTGCATATAAAAAACCTCGATTGATCGCCATCATCCCCTCTCCTACCTCCAGCGTTCCGATGCCGCTTTCACAACTGCTCAACACCACCAAATCGGCATCCAATTGAAGATGATACGCCTCCTGTGTGTAAAGTATGGCATCCTCAGTATTCGATTCATTATCAGGCGAAAAAATAATCCCCGAAAGTTCGGGATGTTCAGGATTGTAAATACCATGTGCTGCAATGAGAAGGTATTTTTTGCCTTTCGAAGCTGCAATAAATTGTGTTTTGGTTGCTTTTTGATGTAAAAAGGTCTCTGTCTCCAAACCCTTTGCTGCAAAAGTCGCTTGAATCCCATTTACCTCTTCTTCCGAATACTTCAACGCTTCAAATTTTTGCCCTCGCACTGTTACCGAACGCATTGCCGCAACATTTTTGGTAGAATAGGCTCTATTCTCGTTGCCTTCAATGGGTGTTTTTTCTCTATGAATATTGCTGTAAACAGGCGCAAAGCCTACGAAGTTATCATTTGAAGAATTTGTTTTATTTGAAGCACGCAGAATTGACCACCAAAGCGTTGCAGAATAATGATAACCGACATGGAAGTGCTTCAATACATAGTCAAAATTGCAGTAAGGCTCCAAAACGTTTTCAGCCTGACTGCAAAGAAGGGCTTCAAAAGGCAACGTTGTAAGCAGGTCGTGAGGAATAATGGTGAGTTGTGGAATCATTGAAGTTTTAGGCATTTCTTCAACGACGGATTGCAGTAATAATTGATATAGTTGGTAAGCTGTTTGGAGATAGCGTTTTTTGTGAAGAGTTTTAATACTACTGCCCAATCTTTTTATCAAGTGTTCAAAATCAATGGGTTTCGCAATGCTTTTCACCTTAAAATCTTGTCGCCCAATACAAAAAACATGAATGTTTGTCTCTCCTACAAAATACGAAATTAGCCATTGATTTTTTTGCAGGCTCGTTTGAATTTCGCTCACCGAGACGGCCTTTACACTGTATTTCAGTTGGTAATATTTGGGGTAAGCGGTTTCAAAATGTTGAATTAGTTTTTCGTAGGCTTGATTGTCGTCAAAATATTGCGATTGTAATTCCAAAACTTTTGGGTCGTCTTTGGGTGTGCCTTCTGCAATCAGTTGGGCAATGTTTTGTTGGGTTTGGCTGAGTTGAGAGCGCAAGACCGTTTCCTTGTGTCGCAATTGTGGAGCAATATCGGTTTCGAGTTTGGCTTTGGTTTCTTGCAGTTTGGTAAACAGAAGAATCGCCTTGATTTTTTCGGAAAAGTTAAAGGCTTTGTGAAGATAAGCCTCGTTTTGACTTATTTGGTATTGCAGCAACGCAACTTCAATAGCATCGTTGTAAATCGTTTTGACCCGTTTGGACAAGTCTAAATGGGAAGCCTCCAAATCGTAACTTCGCCGAATGAGGTCAATCAATTGCAGAACGACCTCGAAACTATCAGCGCTGTATTGAAGGTATTTCTCTTCCTTTTCCACCAAAAACCACTGATACAAAACCTTTGCTTTTTCTGACAAGGCTTCAAGAAGATACATTTGTCCTGTCCAAATTTTGAATTTGGGATTGGCGGCTATATTGGTCTCATTGAAGTCATGGACCAAGGCAATGATGGCTTTTTGGATGCAGTCAATGGTAGAGGAATAATTTTTTTGGCTTGTATAAATAGCCGCAATGTTCAATAAACTACGAGCCAACTGATGATGCTTGTGCCCATATAATTGCTTCTCGATTTGCAGGGCATTTTGGAAATACTGCAATGCTTTATCGTTTTCTCCTATTTCTTTGTAGCCAACTCCCAAGTTGTTGTAAATGATAGCTGTATATGGATGTGATTCGCCCAACAAGCGTTGAACAATGTTGGCCGAGCGATGCCAATATTTCAGGGCTGTTTCAAGTTGAGAAATAGATTTGTAGCAGCCCGCCAAATTACCGCAGGCCATTGCTACATTGATGTGTTCTTCTCCAAAAAGCTCTAAATTGATGTCCAAAAACTGATGGAAGTATTGAATAGCTTTCGCAAAATCTTGTTTGCCCACATAAGAAGCCCCCAAATGATTGTAGCTGTAAGCTGTTTCGAGGTTGTCTTTTTGGAAAAGTTGTTTGCGTATAGCGAGGGATTTTTGGGCATATAAAATGGCCTTGTCGTAGTTTTCGGTATTGTTATAAGATGCTCCAAGATTGCTGTAGTAGGTAGCGAGTTCTTTGAGATTAGTCGAGTCGTGTTCCTCCAAGATTCCAACTGCTTTTTGCAGATTATCAATAGCTTTTGAAGCCTCTCCAATATTGTAATAGCACGAACTGAGGTTGTTGTAGGTGGCAGCTAGTTCGTTTGCAGTTTTAGGTAAAGCATTTTGCAGTTCTTGAAGGAGTTTGGAATAAATAGAAATAGCATTGGCATATTGGCCTTCATTCTCCAGTATTTGGGCATCTAACCTTTGAGCATTGGCCTGCAATATTTGGTCTGTAAGGGTGTATTCTCTAATAGTTTGATGCAGTTCTTGTGTCAGTTTTTTTGCCTCTTGTGTATCATGGAGCAATAACTGGGTTTGTGCTTGAATGAAAAGTGTTTTTGCTAGGTCTTTTCCCTTTTCCAATTGCCGATATACCAAAGCTGCCTGCTGCAATAAGTCAATAGCTTCAATGTAATTTGCGGATTCAATCAATTCTTTGGCAGTTTGTAAGTTTTGGTCTGCCAGAATGGAAGATTTTTTGTTTGGTGTCATATTATATCATGCGGAAATAAAAAAACACCCCCATACAGTTGTGCATGAGGGTATTCAATTTACCTTTTTTTGTTCAAAGTCGCAAATTTGAAATGATTACTCAAATGCTTCCACCAAATTCTTCTTCACTTTTTGTGCCAAAGTGGGATTATCGCCTGTTTGGGTTTGGTTTTCGTTGATGACATCCAAAGGAGTCGCCGAATTATTGAAAAAATCATCCACGTTCAAAACGATTTTTACCTCTGTTTCCTCATCGTTTTTGATTTCGATGTTTCGAGACAAAGTGATTTCTTCGTAGAATGGATTGGTGCCTATATGATACAAAAAAGCATCGGTCAAATCCGAGGCATTGGCATCTGCACTTGCTCGCCCTTCAAATTTCACGAACTTATACATGGTTGCCCATACCCAATACATGCCTCTGTCGGTATGCAAAGGGCTGTCTGATTCAACAGTCGTGGGGTCGGTGAGGTTGAGGTCGGGGTCGAGTCCCAAGCCAAACTTGATAGCCGTATATTTTCCTTCTGGAATGTTGAATTTCAAACTTCCAGGATTGGTGTAATTGTGCAATACAACATCAATCAAAGGCTGTTCAGAGCCATCTTCTGCAATGAGCGCAATATTGGACAAATAAAACAACATCGTTTCAAATTTGTACTGTTGGTCGAGGCTGTTTAGATAAGAATTGTTCATCGAAAAAGCTGCGCCATCTACTTGTTCTTCAATTTTGAGAACAGTGTTAAATTCCACGTCTTTTTTGCAGGCATTGAAGGTAAAAACCATCATTATTGCCAGAAATAACATTTTTTTTAAGGAGTTCATGAATTTTCTACAGTTTATTTGTGTTAAACAATACTGAAACAAAGATAGCGAATCAATAAATCACAGAGTGTATCCATTGTTACATTTTACAGGCTCTTCCATCAAGAGATATTGGAGTAAACCAATAACTATCAAACAAACCTGACGTTCACTTTTATAGCATTTTACATTTTCAACTTAAACAAAATAACCATGTCCATTTTCTACCACGAAGAATTGTATCGCTCCAATGAGCTGCTCCAAAAAATCAAAGACTTCAATATCACTATCTGTGGTGCTGGAGCCTTAGGGGGCAACATCACCGAAAGCTTGGCTCGATCGGGTTTTGATCAATTGAAGGTGATTGACTTTGACCGAATCGAAGAAAGAAATCTGTCCACCCAACCTTACCAAAAGGGCGATATTGGGGCTTTCAAAGCTAAAATGGTGGCGAATAATTTGTATCGTGCTGTTGGAGCGAGAGTAGAGGCGGTCGTGAAACGATTGGAGGAAAACAATGTGCATAAACTTCTACGTGGGAGCGATTTGGTCATAGATGTATTTGACAACAGCGTGAGCCGAAAAGTGGTGAAGGGCTATTGTATAGATAAGAAAATGCCTTGTTTACATATTGGTTTGGCAGGCGATTATGCTGAGGTAATTTGGAATGATTTGTACAGAGTACCTTCTGATACGAATGACGATGTGTGTGACTATCCGCTGGCGAGAAATCTGGTAACTTTGGCAACTTCGGTGGCTTGTGAGGTTATTACTACTTTTGCTGCAAAGGGTTTGAAGGAGAGTTATACGATTACTTTGGGGGATTTTGCGGTGAAGCGGTTTGAATGAGGAGCAATAGGTATCGGATTACTCAAAGGAATCCGATACCTAAAATCAAAAAGCCCTTAACATCCAAAGAAATGCTAAGGGCTTCAATATATCATAAAATCAAGCAACCAGTCACTAATTACAAGTGACCAATCACCAATCCACTAAAAGTACAATTTCAAACCTGCGTTCCAAGTACGACCGAATCCAAACCATCCGCCTGTATCATTGATTAATTTGTCAGTTGAATCACCTGCACGGTATCTGTCTTGTGCTTCGGCAATGTACTCAGTATCAAACAAGTTGTTGATGTTCACATTGGCTCTTGCGTCCAAACCTGCAAATTTGAATTTCCAAGTCATACCTGCATCTACCAAACCATAAGAGGGCAACTCCAATGCTTGAATACCTGCAAGAGCAGAATCGTCACGGTCAGCAGGATCGTAGCTTGCATACAAGTTGTCGAAGTAGAACCATTGAGCAGTTAAAGCCAATCCATTGCCAAGGTCAATATCCGTTCCTACCCCCAAAGTAGTTTGAGCAGAACCTCCCACTTTCAAACCGTCAATGTAGTAAGTTGCATCACCCAATACATTTTGAGCTTCGTCCGTAATTGTGCCTGTAGGATTGTTTTTCCATTCCCAGTTGTTGATTCCTGCAAAACCAGTCAATTTGACATTTGAAGAAACACGAGCATTGAAGTCCAATTCTACTCCACTGTGATTAGCGTCCACACCCAAAAGACTTGCAAAGTAGATTTGACCGCTCGCATCTCTACTTGAAAGCGATTCTGTTTTGTCGCTCCAATCTGTGTAGTAAGCATTTAAATTTGCTGCAAAACCAGTAGCACGAAGACCATATCCCAATTCAAATGCTACAACTTTTTCGTTTACTGCGTCCGAATTTGGTTCGTCGTTATTGAAGGTAGGGAACAATGCATCGAAGTAAGGCGCACGAGAAATATAACCAGCATTTACAAATACATTGTGTTGTTCGTTAATGTTGTAGTTTGCTCCAATCTTTGCATTTCCACCTGAGAAGTTCAACCAATCTGTTGTTTGATTGCTTGGTAATTCGCTGAAGAAATCATGTCTTCTCATTTGAGTAGCATTGTAAGCACCTGAAAGGAAGGCAGATAAAGGACCTTTTGAGTATTCCAATTGAGCAAAAAGTCCATACCAGTTGATGTTTTCATCGTTGTAGTAGTCAATTTTTTGATCATCAGGAACAGCACCAAACAATTTAGAAGCATCATTAGTTGGACGGATTAAGTTACCCAATTCACCATCATCTCTAACACCATCTGCATTGAAATCCACCCAATCAGCCATGTCATTTACGTTGTCATCATCAAACCAGAAATCTCCACCCAACAAATCAATTGTTTTACGGTAGTGACTACCGGTGTAGAAACGGAAATCTATTCCACCTGTCAAAGTCAAATTGTCAGATAAATCGTGAGACAGGTTGGACAACAAACCATACCATTCGTGTTCATTCATAGAAGCACGTTTGATCATACCTCCATCTGTATTAGAAATAATTCTACCTGTACCAGAGTTGCCATTAGCCATTTCATAAGCATAATCAGGAAAATCCTCCAAGCCAATTTCATTGCTCAAACCTTGGTTCCATCTTGCGATTTGGTCAAAGTTTTGGTGTCCATATTGGTCATGTTGAATCAAAAACTCTCTTGCCGTACCAATGTCTCCTGTTCCGCCACCACGACCAACAGAACCGTAAAGTGCTGTAATTAAGTTGGTTTTTTCGCTGATGTCCCAAATGTGGTTCAAAGAAGCTTGCGGTTTGTGGTAGAAGTTATCTCGAATCAAAAACTCTTGTCCTTGGTAGTAGCCAAAATCATCGTTCCATTTGGTACCATAAACATCTCTTTGGTCATCAATTGGGTGGAAGAAATCACGCTGCCCATGACGCTGAGGTGCTCCAAATACAGTAAACAACAACTGTTGTTTTGTGCCGATTTCTTTGGCAACAGAAACAAAGTAACTCCAAGCATCAATGTAGTTTCCTTCAATGTAACCATCACCCGTAGTACGAGAACCAGAGAAAGTAAAAGCCCAACCATCTTCAGTGCGACCTGTAGAAAGCGTTACACCTGTTTTTTGGTAGCCATCATTACCAATAGCAGATGAAACACTACCGCCTTTTTCTTGGTCAGTCGTTTTGGTGATGATATTGATGGTACCACCTACAGAAGAAACGGCCATTCTCGAAGCCCCCAATCCACGCTGAATTTGAATAGTACGGGTTACATCACCCAATCCTGCCCAGTTAGACCAGTATACTCTGTTGTCTTCCATACCAGATACAGAAAGACCATTGATCAATAAAGCCACGTTTTCTTGTGAAAAACCACGAACATTGATACGAGCATCTCCAAAACCACCACCTTGTTTGGTGGTGTAAATAGATGGGGTAGATTTCAAAATCTCAGGAAATTCTTGATTTCCCAATTTTGTTTCGATTTGTTCGGCTTTGATGGTAGAAACAGCCACAGGCGTTTTTCTATCCACTGCAACAGAAGCAATTACATTTACCGCAGCCAAGCCAATAGCACTTGAAGCCAATTCTACAGTACCTAAGTCGGCTTTTCCGCCGCTCACAGAGACTTGCATTTCTTGCTCGGTATAACCTATATAGGTTAACACTAAATCATGGCTTCCATCAGAAAGACCTTTTAAGGAAAATTTACCATCAAAATTGGTAACTGTTCCTTGCGTTGTACCTTTTACTAGAACCGTAGCTCCAACCAAAGGTTCGCCAGTTTCGCTGTCTGTAATCGTACCACTTACTTGTGCAAAAGCACTGGCACTGATCAGAAGCGATAATAACAAAGCGTAAAAATTTCGCATAGTTCAGATAATTTTTAATTAAAAAAGAATATGATGAAAATATGTAAACTTGTTAAAGTGTTGATTGCTAATCCATTCTAAATCAGGCACAAAATTAAGCAATTGAGTAAACAAAGCGGTTTCCTAATAGAGTTCTCTGCGTTAAGAAAAGGTTAAGAAAATTAAAAAAAAGGCAAGTTAGCTGACTATTTTGGGCTTACAAATTTTAAAATATTTTAAGTAGTGCCGTTAAAATAAGTTAAAGCCCTCAAAATTTAGAATAAATCTTAAACGAATTTTGTTTATAAAAATCGAAAGGAAAACATACTTCTTTTCCTCAACCAATCCTGCTTTTTTCACGTTGTATTTACAATAAAGAGGGAAAATAATTACAGAGGGTTGTTTGAAGTACTTGTTTTTTCAAAACATTCACATAAAAAATTAAAAATCAAGCTTATCAGCTTTATTAGATATAATTTAAACATCAATAAATAAATAAAAAATCAAATTTTATGAAACGTACCTTTCAGTTAGTATTGGCAGCAGTATTAGGCAGTGTGATTACGATAACTGCCTTTCAAATGACAGGTTTGAATCAAAAAACAGTCATTTTTCAAGATGCAGATGGAAAAACTTCTCCTGCTGCTTTGAGCAATTATGATCCAACAGCAACAACTCCGAACAATTCAGTTTCAGCACTGGACAGTAGGTTTGGACCTGCTGACTTTACCTATGCGGCAGAAAAAACAACTCCTGCCGTTGTTCACATCAAATCTACTCAACGAGCAAGAACTGTCAGGGGTAATGGTGGACAAGACATGAATCCTTTCAAAGATTTCTTTGGAGATGGTTTCGATGAGTTCTTTTTTGGCCCTAATGGCGGTAGAGGCGGACAACCTCAACCGAGAGTTGGAACGGGTTCGGGGGTGATTATCACTAAGGATGGATACATTGTCACCAACAATCACGTCATTGAAGGAGCAGACGAAATTGAAGTGACGCTTCACGATAATCACAAATATATTGCAGAATTGGTCGGAACAGACCCTTCTACAGATATTGCTTTATTGAAGGTAGAAGGAAGCGGTTTACCTGTATTGGAATTGGCTAATTCGGATGATGCGAAGGTAGGCGAATGGGTATTGGCAGTTGGCAACCCCTTCAATTTGTCTTCAACGGTTACAGCAGGTATTGTGAGTGCAAAAGGTCGAAGTATCAATATTTTGCGGGAAAAATCGAAAACCCCGATTGAGTCTTTCATCCAAACGGATGCGGCTGTGAATCCCGGCAATAGTGGAGGCGCATTGGTGAATGCAGAAGGAAAACTATTGGGTATCAATACAGCAATTGCTACTCCAACAGGCACTTATGCAGGCTATTCTTTTGCAGTACCTGTCAATATTGTTCACAAAGTAGTGGATGACCTCAGAGAACATGGCGTAGTTCAACGTGGATTTTTGGGAATTATCATTCGTGATTTGGATGGTACTTTGGCCAAAGAATTGGGCTTGAACCTTACTCAAGGAGTGTATGTAGATAGCTTGGCCGCTGATGGTTCTGCAATTTCGGCGGGTATCAAAAAAGGCGATGTGGTAGTGAAAATAGATGGAGGTACAGTTAATTCTGTTCCCGAATTACAGGAAATGGTCGGTCGTCACCGCCCTGGCGATGTGGTGAATATCACCGTATCTCGAAATGGTAGAGAAAAAACGATTCCTGTTACGCTTAAAAACAGAGAAGGCAACACCAAAGTGGTTACAAAAGAAAGTACTGCTGTTTTGGAGAAATTGGGAGTAGAATTAGAAGAATTGAATTCAGACGATTTGTCTAAGTTAGGGATTTCAAGCGGAATTCGCGTGAGAGATTTGGACAATGGTATTCTCCGCAAACTCACCGATATTCGTGAGGGCTTTGTGATTACGGAAGTAAATCAACAACCTGTTGGCTCTGTCAAGCAGTTCCAAAAAATGATTGAGAATACAAGGGAAGGAGAATTGATTACTATTGGTGGCGTATATAATGGCAGTAAGAGTGTGTATTACTACACTTTTCAAATGTAGTCAGTCAATTTAAAAACATGCAAAACAAAAAAGCCGAACATCGTGAGATATTCGGCTTTTTACTTTCTAATATGAGGCTTTAAAAATTTTCGCTTAGTTTTAAGGGTTGTTGTATAAAATAATGTTATTGTTTACTTTCACATAGAGAACACAAGAACTTCAAAAAGGTAACATGCAAAGCAACAAAAAAAACAAAGTTTTGGCGAAAATGGCGGAATTACTGGAAACCAACCGAGCTGCTATTATCAAAGCCAACAAAGAAGATATCACCAGCTATAAGGGTACAGATCAATCTATGTACGACCGTTTGATAGTGAATGATAAAAAGGTGGATGGGATGATTCGGTCTGTGTTGGAAGTGATGGAAAAAGACGACCCCGTTGGACTACTACTTTCTGAATATCATCACAATAACGGATTACAAATTCAAAACAAAACCTCTCCATTTGGCACTATTTTGATTATTTATGAATCACGTCCCGATGTGAGTATTGAAGCCGCAGCATTGGCTTTCAAAGCAGGAAACAGGATCCTATTGAAGGGAGGAAAGGAGGCGATTCGGTCAAATTTGAAGCTGGTCGAAATTTGGCATCAGGCTTTGGAAGAAAATAATTTATCGAAAGATTGGGTAAAATACCTTCAATTTAGTAGAACGGAAACCCAAGCATTTTTGAAACAACCGACCGAACCTGTAGACTTGATTGTACCGAGAGGTGGAGAAGCTCTGATTCAGTATGTCAAGACTCATTCTACTGCGCCCGTTTTGGTCAGTGGGCGAGGCAACAATTTTTTGTATGTTCACAAGGATGCAGATTTTGCCAAAACACTACAAGTGGTTCTCAATGCCAAAACTGCTAAAATAAGTGCTTGCAATGCTTTGGATAAAGTATTGGTGAACATCAACTTACCAGGCTTCAAATCAATCGTACAACAATTCGTAGCTACTTTATTGCAGCACAAAGTAGCGGTAACAGTCGACCAAAAACTAC
Organism: Bacteroidia bacterium; assembly: GCA_030427245.1. Taxonomy (GTDB): domain Bacteria; phylum Bacteroidota; class Bacteroidia; order Chitinophagales; family UBA2359; genus JAUHXA01. The sequence continues at coordinate 82,831 of JAUHXA010000015.1, forward strand.
ATGATGTATTGGATGCTGCAACCGTTTCGCTCATCGAAGACGATGCTATTTGGGCAGAAGAGTTTTTGGCAATGAAAATTGTATTGGGTGCTGTGGATTCGATGGAAATGGCAATGGACAAAATCAATCACTATTCCGGCAAACATTCGGTGGTGATTATGACCGAAAATAAAGAAACCGCTCTTCAATTTATGGACAACATTGACGCAGCAGCAGTTTACCACAATGCTTCAACACGATTCACCGACGGCGGACAGTTTGGAATGGGGGCAGAACTTGCAATTAGTACCGACAAACTACATCACCGAGGTCCATTAGGGCTTTCACAGCTGGTAACGAATAAATGGTATGTGTTTGGGGATGGACAAATACGATAATTTTGGTTTCTGTGGATACTTGATGGATGCTATAGATCCTTAGTGGTTTCTGTGGATGTTTGGTGGGTGCTTTGGTTATTATTTAATTACGCAATATAAAAACCTCTACACCTCTCTATCTCAGCGTTTGGTCTCCAAAATCAAGCGAGCAGTGAGCAGTGAGCAAAAAACCTCAACGTATCAGTACCTCTATACTCAAAAAAACCACAATCCTCAAATTCCAAATCTCGCTTTTGGCACTACGGACTGCTCTGCAAAATCACCTTCAAGATACTGGTAATGTGCAGTCATCGCAATCATGGCAGCATTGTCGGTACAATATTGAAATTGAGGGATATAGGTGTTCCATCCCTTCTGCTTACCCAATTCCTCAAAACGTCTTCGCAGTTCAGAATTGGCAGATACCCCTCCTGCAATGGCGATTTCGGTAATCCGAAAATGTTTTGCAGCTTTTTCCAATTGTTTCAATAGAATGGTAACAATGGTGTATTGCACCGAAGCGCAAATATCGTTGAGATTTTCTTCAATAAAATGCTCGTTTTCTGCCATTTCTCGCTGCAAAAAGTACAGAATGGAAGTCTTCAAACCGCTAAAACTGAAATTGAAGCCGCCCTTGGCTTTGGGTTGCGGAAACTTATAGGCTTTCGAATTTCCCTCTTTCGCATATTTATCAATCAATGGACCACCCGGATAAGGTAAGCCCATGATTTTGGCGGTTTTGTCAAACGCCTCCCCTGCCGCATCGTCGAGTGTTTCGCCCACTACTTGCATATCCATTGGTGAGGCGACCCTTACAATTTGTGTATGCCCACCCGAAACAGTTAAGCACAAAAAAGGAAAACTGGGTTTTGGGTCTTCGATAAAATGCGCCAAAACATGCGCTTGCATGTGATTGACCGTAATCATCGGAATCTTCAATCCCAAGGATAAGCCTTTGGCGAAGGAAGTGCCGACCATCAATGAACCTATGAGGCCTGGCCCAAGCGTAAAAGCCACTGCATCCAAATCTTCTTTGGTAATTCCTGCTTTTTTTAATGCCTGTGCGACTACGGGAACAATGTGCTGCTGATGCGCTCTTGAAGCCAATTCGGGAACGACTCCACCCCATTCTTTGTGTACCTCTTGATTGGCCACTATGTTGCTCAGCACTTTGCCGCCTTTGATGATTGCAGCCGAAGTATCGTCACAAGAAGACTCTATGGCGAGCAATGTCGGTAATTTGGTCATTATTTGATTGAACGATTTTAAAGAATAAATGTCTATAAATTAAGTTAAATTTCAAAACAGAACTCAACAACCTTGTGTTAAGCCTTAGAATAAGCCCTCGTTAGAAATGCAACATACACATTTTAGCATTATTTTGCGAAAAACGGCATAGTTTATGCGCCTTTGTCAATTACCTATCTCCATATACACACAACAACCAATAATAAAATGAAGTTGATCCAACAGTATTTTCTCCTCCTCCTTGTTTTTTTATTACTTCCAAGTTTTGAAATCCCCAATCACGAAGACGAACAAGCGAAAAAAGATGTCTTGATGGAATTGGTGATGAAGAACGTAAAACGCAAGCATTACCATGCTGCTGCTATTGACGATGATTTTTCCAAAAAAGTATTTGCAAAATACCTCGAAAAACTGGATAAAAATAAGCGATTGTTTTTGGAAAGTGATGTCCAAACGTTGAAGCGTTTTGAAGAACAATTGGATGATGAAATTGCCCAAAATGAACGAGCTTTTTTTGAGCTTTCTGTGATGGTTTTGCAAAAGCGATTGGAGACCGTAGAAGAGGTGATAAACAACACATTGGCTTCTCCTTTTGATTTTGAAAAAGAGGAATTCATTGAAGTGGATAGTGATAAAAGAATTTTTGCGAAGACGGAAAAAGAATGGAGGGAAAACTGGCGAAAATACCTCAAATATGAAACCTTGAAGCAATTGACTCAGTTGTTGGACGATCAAGAAGAATCCCTTGAAGCGGGAAATTTGACGGTAGTAGAAAAAAGCGTTGCGACATTGGAGGAAGAAGCAAGAGCGAAAGTATTGAAGAAACAACAAAAATGGCACAAAAAAATCAATAAACGCACTTCTTTGCAGTGGTTTCACATTTACCTTCAATCTGTTACCAATGTTTTTGATCCACATACAGTATTTATGGCTCCCAAGTCTCGACAAAGTTTTGAGACGAGTTTGCGAGGAAGTTTGGAAGGAATCGGGGCAACCCTTAGAGAAAAAAACGGCAAGATTACCATTATGAGTTTGACCCCTGGCGGGCCTGCTGCCAAACAAGGACAGTTGCAGCCCGAAGATGCGATATTGAAAGTGGCGGAAAAAGGGGGTGAAAAAGTGGATATAGTGGGTATGGAAATGGGAGATGCCATCAAATTGATCAAAGGCTCGAAAGGAACAGAGGTGACCTTGACCGTCCAAAAACCCAATGGACAAACAATTGATATTTCAATCATTAGGGATACGGTGGTGCTGGACAAAGGAAGCGTGAGATTGGCTGTATTGCAGGGAGAAGAAGCGGCAAATCCTGTTGGATATTTGAAGTTGGAGAAATTTTATGTGGATTTTAAAAACAAAAATGGACGGAGTTGTGCGAAAGATGTAAAGGCAGCTTTGCAGAAAATAAATGACCAAAATCTGCACAAACTGATCATTGACCTACGTGGAAATGGCGGCGGCTCGCTTCAACAGGTAGTGGATATGGCGGGTTTGTTTATCGAAAAAGGGCCGATTGTTCAAATAAAAAATGCCAATGGACGAATTGGTTTGCACAACGATAAAGATCCTGCAATCCATTATACTGGTGACTTGGTGGTGCTGGTAGATGGTGGAAGTGCTTCTGCTTCAGAGATTTTTGCCGCAGCGATTCAGGACTATCACAGAGGTTTGATAGTAGGCAGTCAAGCTACTTTTGGTAAAGGCAGCGCACAGGTATTGTACCCCTTAGAGCCTTACCTCTCCGAAGAACAGTTAAACCTCAAACCTTTGGGTTCTATCAAAACGACGATTCAAAAATTTTACCGAATCAATGGTGGAACGACTCAAACACAAGGTTTGACTCCCGATATTGTATTGCCCGATGCCTATTCTTATATTGACGTGTATGGAGAACGTCAAAGAGACCATGTTTTGGCAGTTGACGAAGTAGATGCAGCGAACTTTGTGGCTTGGAATCACTCAGTACAAAATTTGGAGCAGCTTCATGTAGAAAGCGAAAAACGATTGGCAAACAGCGAGTTATATTCAATGATGGATGCTTACCATCAATATTCGCAAGAACGCAAACAAAGCACCTACAAGCCTCTATCTTTGACCGCTTTTAGAACACAACAAACGGCCTATAAACTCCAAACGAAAAACTACAAAGACCGTCCTGAAGTGGAGGATTTTGAAGTGACTTCAATGGAGGTGGAAAAAGCAGATATCGCTGCCGATTCTCTTCTTCAAAAAAAGACCAACGATTTTCACAAACAATTGAAGAAGGATTTTTATCTCTACGAAACGCTTCAAATCATCAACAGCCTTCAAACGGATTCGGGAGCGATGAGCGAGGAGGAATAGGAAAATTCAAACGCAAATTCAAAGTTCAAATTCAATAAATCTGCTTATTTTTGGAATTTTCTATTGATTCAAAATAACTTGAGTTTGCATTTTGAATTTGAGTTTTAAAAGCAAAGTATGTCCTTACAACTTCACATTGAAGCCCTCGTTTTCTCGGCACAAAAAGCCATCAGTCTCAAAGAAATACAATCTTGCCTCGAAAAACTGTGGGATAAACCCATTGATAGAGAGGCTATTTTGTCGGCTTTGACTGCCATTCAGGACAAATATGATTCCGAAGATTTTGCTTACGAACTGATGGAGGTGAGCGGTGGTTATCAATTCCTTACCAAACCCGAATACCACAAAACGCTCTCCATTTTCCTCCAACAAAAATCCAAAAAACGCCTGTCTCGTGCAGCAATGGAAACGCTGTCTATCATTGCCTACAAACAGCCGATTACCAAAGTCGAAGTTGAACAGGTGCGTGGGGTGAACTGTGATTACACGATTCAAAAACTACTCGAAAAGGAATTGGTGGAGATTCAGGGCAGAAGTGATGCGCCTGGTCGCCCACTGATTTACAAAACCAGTGATAGTTTTATGGATTATTTTGGCTTGAAGTCGGTGTCGGATTTGCCGCAACTGCGGGATGTGGAAACGGAGGTGGAGAGTGAGATTGGGGAGAGGGTAGAGTAAAAAAGCCACTCAAAATCAATCGAGTAGCTTTCAGTCGTACTATATTTTACATTTTACCGCTTTCGCAGTTAGTTTTATTTTTTATTCCACACCTATCGAATCCTCCATTGCAGGCTCAGGAACTACCACAAATGCCGAAGCTCCTTGATTGAACGCAAAACTCAACATTCCATCCACCGCATAAATTGCATCTTCTCCTTCAAGGCGCACATAAGAAGTAATTTCGGGACGTTGTTGTTGTTGCTGCAATTGCATTTGTTGTTGAGGAGTCAGATTACCGCCCGCAGGAGGAGCTTTGGGTTGTCCAACCGAGAATTTTCCAATCAATATATTCAAAGTTGTTTCGTTCCCTTGTAGGACTTTCAAACGGGTCGTTTCGCTGCCTTCGACTTTGTATTCGGTCCATTTATCTTTGTTTTTGGACACTACACGCTGTGGCTTGATGGTTTCAATCATCGAAATCATGCTGGTGATTTTGCTGCTATCGCCAGGCTGAGTTGCACCTGTTTCGTCCGTCACCGTCCAATTCCCAGAACCGTCTTTTTCGATTTTTATTTCTTGTCCGCCATTGCTTTGAGGAGACAAATGAATGGCAGTCACCGCATCAGGGTCAATCTCTACAATTTCTTCTTTGAAGGTACTACTTCCTTTTTTACTGTCTTGCAGCAACATCAAAGCGACTAAGGCTGCCAATAAACCTACTACTCCAATCAAAATGGCATTGGAAGAACGTTTTTTAGACATTTTTTTGTTGTGTTTAGGTGTTTGTGTTGATTCTATTGATACTTGGTGGATGCTGTTGATTCTATTGGTACTTGGTGGATGCTGTTGATTCTATTGGTACTTGGTAGATGCTGTTGATTCTATTGGTACTTGGTAGATGCTGTTGATTCTATTGATACTTGGTGGATGTTGTTGATACTTAGTCGTACAAGTTCCTTTCCATCTAGCAGTTCCTGTTCAAAACCAAGTTAAGCAAAAAAATCCGTCCACCGTCAGTCGTCTATCATCCACCGCCATTAAACATACCTCTCCGACATCCATTTCTTCTTTCTACTCTTGCGAATTTGCGAGCGAATAAATCCATAGAAAATTATCAAGAAAATAGGCAAAAAGAAGTTGCCATATTTCACAAGCGTTCTTTCGCTATCGTCCAATTCTTTCTCGATAGGTCTTGAAGTCACCACTTTGTTTCGCAAGTCGGTTAAGCCTGTATCATCTGACAACCAGTCAATTCCATTCGCCAACAAGTTGATGTTGTCGGGAGACAAACCTTGTGCTTGTTGCCCCATTCCATTCACTGCAAAGTCACCATCTCCATACACCACGATTTTCGACAAGCCCTTTTCCCAAGTACCTGCTACGGTCAATCGAGAAGTCGGGAAATCGGCAGTGGTCCATTCTTTTTGAAGAAGTGTTGCATCAAAAGTAAGTGGTGGTTGTTCGATGCCCGATCGGTCTGAGGTATAAGCTATAGGCGTAAAAGTCGCATCGGCATCCGTTGCAGTATAGGTGATAGAACTCGCAAAAGGTAAAATCAACTGTTCCAAACCTTTGGTAATGGGATGGTCGGCAAAGTTTTTAATCAAAGGAAGATACGGAAATTTCACCTGTTCATTAATGGTGAAAAAACCTTGCTGTCTTTGCATGGTGATGTTTCCGCTGTTTACATCCGTCACAAAATTGGCGTTTACCGAAATGCCTTTTGATTCAAGCCACGTTTCCAAACCTGTATAAATCTCTGTGCCACTGCCTGTTTGAAGGTTGGCATCTACTCGATTCAAGGCAATCAATACGCCTTTACCACTGTTCAAAAAATTGTCCAAATTGGCAATTTCTTCAGGCGAAATCGTGTCTTTGGGAGCGACAATCACCAATGTTTCAAAATCATTTACCAATGCGGTATCGCTCAACAAAGCCGTTTGAGGATTGTAAAGCACCTCCAATGTTTCCTTGACCTGCTGCATTGCATCCAAACCTGGTTCATTGTGTCCGCCCACAAAACCGATTTTAGGTTTATTGATAGCCGATATTTTTTTGATGGCAGAAGACATCGCATATTCCATTGTGCCTTCTTGTGTCATAATCGGAATGACCTCTGATTGGTCTTTGTAGTCGAATTTTGCGCCCAAATACACTCGTTGTTGTTTCATTTGGTCTCGCTCTCTGACGTTTACCGTTCCTGGCTGCATCCCTTCCTTCATTGCCGTCTGTTCTATTTCATCGCTTTCATTGGGATTCACAAACTTGTATTCAATATTGCCGCCCGAACGATTGGCATATTCGGTCAAAAGGTCTTCAAAACTTGTTTTGACCCTGTCCAAATTTGGAGGCATATTTTCAGAAAAATAAGCTGTTACGGTAACGGTTTCCTCCAAGTCCTTCAATATATCTTTGGTCGCTTGACTTAATGTATAGCGTTTATCGCCTGTAAAATCCAATCGAAGGAAAAAACGGCTGGCCAAAAAATTGACCAAAAGAATGATGGCTAAGACCAGTAAAACCCGCAATCTGATTCCACCTTTGGTTAGCATAGTATTTTATGTTTTTTGTTGTATTTTAATAAAAAAATCCTACTTCTCGCTTCTTACCTCTCACTTCCCAATCAACTAATCCACCACATTTCGTTTTGACAACATTGCTTCCGTCAATACCAAGCAGAAGCCCGTAATCGAAAGGAAGTAAATAATGTCTTTGGTGTCAATTACCCCTCTAATCATCGAATCGTAATGTACTCGAAGGCTCATATAATCAAACAAATTCGCCATCCAACCACCTGTTGTTGCTTGTGCCAAAAAGCCAAACAATAAAGCAAACAATAAGTTGAGCATCAGGGCTAATAGAATCGCTACAATTTGATTGTTCGTGATACTGCTCGAAAACAAGCCAATACCGATATAAGCACTACTCATCAGCAAAATTCCTAAATATCCTACCCATACTGCCCCGTGGTCTACCGGGCCGAGCCATGCAGCAGTGAAGTAATAGGGTAAGCTGAACAAAAGCGTGATTCCAACCAACGCCAGACACGCCAAAAATTTGCCGAATATGATTTGCCAATCCGTCACAGGATTGGTCAGTAAGAGTTCTATCGTTCCCGATTTTTGTTCTTCTGCCAACATTCGCATCGTCAATGCGGGAATGAAAAAGAACAATGCCCAATAGGCAATGTCAAAAAACGGAGCGATACTCGCCTGTCCTCTCAAAAAGACATCTGCCCCAAAAAGCCAAGTGAAGAATCCACTGAAGCCCAAGAAAACGACCACCATAATGTAGGCAATCAAAGAATCAAAAAAGGTGTTGAATTCTCGTTTTGCTATGGTAAGTATTTTATTCATTGTTAATTGAAATTTTAAAAATAGTTATGGGTGACTGGTGATTAGGTTTTCAATGCAAGAATCTTCCTTCCACAATGATTTACTTGCATTTGAACTTTGAGTTTGCATTTGAGTTTTCCTATCCCATCGTCACATTCCTAAACACATCCTCCAAATCTCTTTCGATTGGAGTCAATTCGGTCAAAATCCATTGATTTTTCACACACATTTCAAAAATCGCACGTCTCGAACTCAATCCTTGTTTGCTTTTCACCTCATAAAGATTATCCGTTCCCGACAAATCCACCAACTCTACAGTAGAGATGCTACTCAATTGCTGAAATACTTCATTTGGCATACCTTCTTCAATGCGAACCCGACTGATTTCTGCGCCACTCGCTTGCTTTCGCAATTCACTCGGCACACCATCCGCCACAATTTTACCATCGTTGATGATTACAATTCTATCACAAGTCGCTTCCACTTCTGGGAGAATGTGCGTGCTGAGAATCACCGTTTTTTGTTCGCCCACTCGTCGAATCAACTCACGAATCTCTACGATTTGATTCGGATCGAGTCCCGTTGTAGGTTCATCCAAAATCAGCACTTCTGGGTCGTGAATCATCGCTTGTGCCAAGCCCACTCTCTGCCGAAAACCTTTGGAAAGTTCGTCAATGCGTTTGTGTTTTTCTTTGTCCAACCCACAGACTTTCACCATCTCTCGCACTCGTGCATTGATATTGCTTTTGGCGACACCCTGAATCGAGGCCGCAAACTGCAAGTATTCAATCACAGGCATTTCGAGGTAAAGCGGATTGTGTTCGGGTAAATAACCGATACACTGCTTGATCGCAGCAGCATCTTCTCTGACAGAGTAATTACCCACTTTGACATCCCCTTCCGAAGCAGCCATATAGCAGGTAATGATTTTCATGGTAGTGGTTTTGCCCGCACCATTGGGACCCAAAAAGCCCACAATTTCCCCGCTTTTCACTTCAAAGGAAATACCATCTACTGCTCGCTGATTACCATATTTTTTTACCAAACTTTCAACTCGTATATTCATACCGTTGGAAATGTAAGTTTAATTTTTTGATTATAGAATTCGGGTTGCAAATATAAAAAATGTACGGTAAATTTATCATACCGAAAACATCAGGTTTTTCTACTTTTTGCAAAGTGTGAGGTGGGTTAATTATAGAAGCTTCATTTAGAAAAACAAAGATATAAAATATTTTTCTCAAAAAGTCAATCACCAAATAGTAATCAATTACTTATCCTTCAATCTCTTTATCTTCTTGTCAGGAAAGGGCTCTAACCAATCAATCGTTTTGAAGGGATTGTAAGTTATGGCAGCCAAATTTTTGGTGGTTTTCACAAATGGTTTTTTGGGACGACCATTCAATCCTACGGTGATATTTGCAGTAATCAGCACTTCCTCCATACCGTTTTTGTGGTATTCGTCCTTCAAATAGTGTGCAAACTGCAGAATCATATCTGGATGCACTGCCATTTTGCGCTCTTGCTTGCTACTGAGGTAATTATTGGGGTGAATCGTCCAAGTTTTGCCCGTTTTTGTATCTGTCCCTTTGAAGTGAGCAATGGCAGATTTGTGTCGAAGCATCATTCGCCACGAAAAACGATGCCCCTGCTCTGTCCAAGCGACATTATTGGGATAGAGATGGTGTCGAAGCGGGATGAGTAATTGCAGTAAACAATACAAAATAATGATTCCCAAAGTCCATTGAGGGATTTTTTTTATTGAAGTAGAAGTGTTTTCTGTCACTTTTTCACCTTCCTTCAATTCTTGATTTGAAGCATGTCCATTTTCTCTAAGTTCTTGAGGCTGGCTATTTTCACTCTTCCCAAACCATTTTTCCAAATAAGGACGACTCCAACTGGGTGAAAAATACATCAAGGTCAAAGCAATGGATAAAATGGGAAACACACCAATATCAAACAAGATTTTATTGGTGATGTGAAAGAAAATGACCAATACCAAGGCCAATATACGTGTCCGTTTGAAGACCAATAAAGGTACAATCAGGAGGTCAAATGCAAGTCCTCCATAACTGATAAAATAGGCAAATGATTCTTGGGTGATCATGTCGCCAATCAACCAATAATTCCCTTTACCTGCCAACCAAGTTTTGATGGGTTGTGCTTGCAGCCAATCGGGATTCAACTTTGCCAAGCCTCCGTAAAAATACACGACTGCCATTTGGAACTGCAATAGAAAAACAGGCCAATAGGGAATCGTATCGGTTTGAATGGCAGGGTTTTGTTTAGCATCCAAAGACCACGCTCTATTTGCCGGAAAAAAAATCATCAGTACACTCAGCAAGCACATCAAATATCCGTGATTCAAATAATCGGCACTATCTATCAAAAAAGTATAAATCGTTCCTAAAGCAAATAAAATCGCACTTATTCGATACCGCCAACCAATCATGATATTGACAGACAATACGCCCATAATCGCCCAAAGCGCATACATTCCCCAACCTGGCAAGGGCTGTACCCACCCAAACCCATAATAGGTAAAGTGCATTTTGGGGGCTATTTGCGAGCTGTATATCCATCCTGACAAAAAATTGTTGAGGACATCTATGAGCATTGCCGCCCCAAATACGATGCGGAAAAACGCTAATGAAGCGATGTCTATTGGTTGTGATAATTTATTGAAGTTCAAGAAGCTTGTTTTTTGAATAGAAGTTCCTGTCAATATTTGACCATAAACTATAAAATTCGATTTCCAACAAAAGTAAAACTATGATGTAGTTTATGAAAAATTAAGAAGCATTATTTTCAAATGAGTTTCATTATCAGCACGCTGAATTTACATTTGAAGGCTGCGTTTCTTTCTTTATTGCAGCCCTTCTATATACTGCCTATCCACTTTCATTCCTAAAGTTTGCGCCTTTATTGCATCCTTCAAGGCTGCCTTTCGGTTGTCCAAAGCATAATGTGTTCTGGAGCGATTGAAGTAGTAGCTGCCATTTTGAGAATCAATTTCAATCGCTTCGTCGAAATCCTTCAAGGCCTTTTCAAAACGATTCAAATTCAATTGGGCAATTCCTCGCCAATTCAAAACGGGATGTCTGTTTTTTCTACTCTTTGTATTATTGAGGTAAATACTATAATTTTGAATAGCTTCATCAAATTGATTGGTGACACTATATAAAAGCCCTCGATTTTTATAGGACTGCATATAAGAGGAGTTCAGTACAATTGCAGCATCTACATCCTTCAATGCCAAATCGTATTCCTTTGCTTCAAAATACAATTCTCCTCGATTGTTGTAGGCAATCACATTGGGCATTTTTTGGATACTATCCGTCCACAACGTCATACTATCCTTCCAGACTTGGCAACGATTCCATGTAAAAATCCCCATTAAAAGCATATAAACCGCTAAAAATGTAGTGAAAATCATTCGATAGTTTTTCCATTTTGCTGCCAACTTCAAATATGCCCAACCAATAATAAAGAACAATCCAATGTAGGGAATATAGGTGTATCGCTCCGACATAATCGTTCCTCCGACTGTCACCAACTGCAATACCAAAATCAAGTTGATAAGATAAAACGCCATTCCGAAAAATATCGTCCGTGTGAATCGAAGGCTGTAGAGAGTAAACACTCCAATAGCTGCGGATAGCAAAGGAAAGATATAGTAAAATGTTGGGAAACCATTGTTCAGTAAAGGATAGGGATAATGTACCGTCAACTGATGAGGTACAATCATTTTGATGATGTACATCGAAAAACCATAACAAGCTGCCATAAATCGAGTAAAAGGCGTATAGACATTCAAAGAAACAACTGCCCCTTCTGCTGATTGTGCTTTAAGAGTCAAATAGCTGAACAACAATGCTAAAGCAAAAAAAGGAATTTTCTCAACTATGGTTTTTAACTTCAATGTCCGCCTGAACCAAAAATCCAAGAGGAATAACAAGACAGGCAAAACAATGGCTGCGGGTTTAGAAAAAAGTGAAAGGATAAAGAGCAATAAACTTACTGCAAAAAATGCCCATTTTCGAGTTTTGATGTAACGAATATAAGCGATTAGAGCTGGTAAAAAGAAGAAAGCATAGAGCACATCTTTTCGCTCTGCAATCCATGCTACCGATTCTACGTGCATCGGATGAATGCCAAATAACAGGCTGACTATCACTGACATTTCGATGCGTTTCCCAGTCAACCAAAACACCAGCCAAAATACCCAAAAGACATTGGCGAGGTGCAGCATTAAATTAGTGAAGTGGTATCCGAAGGGATTGAGTTCAGAAAAATGGTAGTTCACCGCCAGAGACAGCATTGTGAACGGATGATAATTGTGCGCCATCGGTTTGGTGAGGATGCGATGTAGGTTTTTACCCGAAAGCGATTGAATGTGAGGATTTTGATAAACATATACAGTATCATCGTAATTGACAAAACCATTTTGAAGAGAGGGGATAAAAGCTACAAAAGTTAGCAACAAAATCACCCCCACAGAAAGCCACCAAAATTGTGGTGAAGGTGTTGATTTTAATTTTTGTCTTTTTATAGCCATACTTTTTGCTGTGATTGCAGTTGCAAAACTAATGAATCCATCTAATTGAAGTAGAAATCAAAACCCAATTTTTCTTTTCCCAGTATTTGAATATATGAGGGTTAGTATTTTCTACAACCATCTCTAATCAATAACCTTCCTCCAAATCCACAATATTTTTTAGGTTTTTCTCACCTGCTGCAAAAGATAAAATATTGTCAATCAATTCATCCCACCTTGCCATTTCCGAAAAAGGAGAACCTGCTCGATGGGGTGACAATACCGTATTGTCCAGTTCGTGAAAAGGAAACTGATAAGGATATTTTCTACCATCTTCATCGGGTTCGGGGCGATAATTGTACCATACATCAATTGCTGCACCTGCAATCACTTTGTTTTGAAGGGCTTCAAAAAGAGGCTTTTCCTGTACAATGATACCTCTTGCAACATTTACCAACAATCCATTTTTTCCCAATAACTTCAATTCTTCTACCCCAATTATCCCTTCTGTTTTTGCAGTTTGGGGTACTGCAATAATGAGTGTATCAATGTATTGAAGAAAATCGTGCAACTCATAGGGACTGAACTTTTTTACATTTTGAAGTAGCGTATTTTTTGAAGGCAACTTCTCCCAATTTCGTTTTAGGATAGAGGTGTCTGCTCCAAAAGGACTTAATAAATGGTGAACGTTTTGATTGATAGCACCATAACCCAACAATCCGATTTTGCGGTTATAAAGAGGAATAGAAGGAGAATTTTCGTCGCCAGTTCGCCAAATGCCTTCTGTCATCCATTGATGATGCATCACGATTCGATTGGTCATAGAAAGTAATAAAGCGACTGTGTGTTGTGCGGTGAGATGAGCGTGCCCATGTCCGTTAATGAGCTTGACAGACCTTTCTTGGTTCAATTCTTTCATCAAGGGAAGAATGTGTTGAACTCCTGTTCCAGGATTAATGACTATCCGTAAATCTTTTGCTGCCCAAAGCCATTCTCGTTTGGGTCTCCAGCCAACTATAATGTGTGCTTTTACGGCATGTGTTTCACAAAATTTTTCTCTGTCTTCTTTTTGGTCAGTTGAAGGTGGGAACCACAGTTTTAGATTTGAAGCAGAAGACACACCCTCTTCAATTTTTCGTTTCAATGTTGGGTTGGGAGGCCACAGAAAAAGTACGTGTATTGTATTCATGTTGGAGAACTGAAGTTTGAGTTTTACACAAAAAAAAACGAACAACGATCGAGTGTTGTCACTCATTCATTGTTCGTTTCTATTCTCAATATAATGATTATCTTCAAATTAGACTTTCAATTCTCTCTCTTTGACCGAAGATAAGTAACCGACAAGTGCTTCATCTACTTGCTCAATTTTTTCATAATTGAGCGTGTAGTAGATATATTTACCTTCTCTACGTGTTTCGACAACTTCTGCATTTCTAAGAATTCTTAGATGTTGAGAAGTGATGGACTGTTCCAGTTTGAGGGTATTATAAATTTTATTAACATTAATAATACCGTTATTGTCAATAAATTCAATAATAGATAATCTGAGTGGGTGAGCAATTGCCCTGAGTAATTCAGTGGCACTGTCTAAATTATGTTGGTCTAAAGTTGCCATGTTAACTGTGTTTTAATAAGTAACAATAGGGGATATATAAATATTTAATATCTGAGATAGCAAAATAAAAAAAGTCCTGCTATAATACAAATTACATCAGGACTTTCTCACAAAAATAACAGCTAATTAACGTGCTAATTCCTCAACTAATTGTGCAATTTCAGCGATGCGGTCGTGATTCAAAGAATAAAAGATGTATTTACCATCTCTTTCAGTCACTACTACACCCGCTTTGCGTAAAATAGCTAAGTGTTGAGAAGCAACTGACTGTTCCAATCGCAATTTCACGTAAATTTCTGTTACAGTTAGTTTTTTGTGTTCTTCCAACAAATGAACAATGGATTGACGAAGCTTGTGATTTACAGCTCTCAAAACCAATACTGCTTTGCGAAGCAGATCATAGTTCAAAGTGATTGGATTGTCCGAATCCTTGCGGATAACTACTGCGTTAGCTAAAGTTCCCATTTAAAAAAAATTTAAAAAAAGTTAATAAAAAAAGTGCGTATTTTAGAAAAGCATATCTACTTTTCTTTAGTTCCCTTATATACAAAGATAGGAAATATTTCCTAATATTAAAAGTTTTCCTTATCACGAACGCTTAAATATTTTTTTTGTTTTATGTTTTGGTAAATATTTTTTTAAATAAAACGGTTCATAATATGCTATATTTTCAAATTTTGCTTCAATAAAGCTTTGATAGGCAATTGAAGTGAGATTAGTAGCAGTAAAATATGCCTTTGTAAAAAAAATGGCATTGTGATGAGTAAGCGTAGTTTTACATTTATTGGCTCCATTCCCAAAAAATAGTACTTTTTTTTGGGATAAATAAAACTCGAAAGAATTATCATCAATTACTTTTGCGTGCTTGGCTTCTACCTCATTCATATTTTCATCATATACAGCAGTATAAACCTCCATACGCCTTGCATCCATCATCGGTATATAGAACAAAGATTCCTCTGCAACTTCTTGGCTTTTTGCCACCTTATCCGCCATCGCTTTCAAGGTATCTACCGCAATCAAGGGGAGGCCTAGTGAAAAACACAATCCTTTGGCAGTAGAAGCGCCAATTCTCAACCCTGTATAAGAACCTGGTCCATCACTGACTGCAATAGCACTTAGATCCTTTGCAGTTATGGATGCTTCTGCTAATATTTGTTCGATGAATAAGGTTAGCAGTCCTGCATGTTGTTGCCCTTCTCTTTGTTCTTTTTCAGCAAATAACGTTCCGTTTTTAGTCAAGGCAACCGAACAGTTTTCGGTAGTCGTATCTATACACAATATCCAACTCATATTTAAAAATGATTTCGCTAACGATGATTTTTATTGAATCTTGGTCTTCTATCTTACAGCTGCAAAGATAAAAAACCGAACCTTGCAACGCTGTTCTCTAAACTATCTTCTAAAATAAGAAAATAAACTGCTGCAAATTTGTTATATTTAGGAAATGTTCCAGCAACTACCTTAACACTCAATATATCAGGACACTAAAATGTACACCATCTATTTTCAAAAATACACACAATATGAGAAAAAGATACTTTCTATTCTTGCTTTTATTTTTAGTGAATACCAATAGTTGCAAAAAAGAAAACCTCATCATCATTGAAGGGGTCGAGTCTATTGTTTTGGACTGTCTTACGCCCATTGAAGAACATCAGGTTATCAATCAGGCAGAAGAATACTCGCTTTTACTAAACGAATATAGAGACAATGCCCAAAATTGTCTTAGCTACATTTCGCCTCAAGTTGACTTCAATGAAAAAACTTTATTGGGACAACGTATCGAAGTGACCGCTTGCAACGTTTCTTCTGTATCAGAAGTTTTTGCAGACCCTGACCAAAAACAGTATATTTACCAGTTGCAGGTAAATCTGGAGGGAGAATGTGAAATATTGTTTGAAAAAATGGTGTGGATTGTGGTTCCAAAACTTCCTGACAATTACACTGTTGCTTTTAGAGCAAACTACGAAAGAACAAAGTAAATTCAAATTAACAATGCAAATTCAGGCAATTTTTCGCAAACTAGTACATGGCATTTTAAAAACACCTAATTTAACAATGATGAGAAACAGCAAATCAGGCATCTCTGCATGGATGATATTGCTATTGAGTGGCTTGTTATTTCTCAATGCTTGTAATACAGCAAAAAGAGCTGAAGGTAGCAAATTGAAAAAAAAATCTTTGAAATTTGTTGAAAATCAGTTAGAACGCAACTTGTTTGATGCGGATTGGCTGCGAATGAAAGCAAAAATCACCGCCGATGATGGCAAACAAAAACAAAGTTTCAATGCGGATATACGCCTTCGTAAAGACAGCGTATTGTGGATGTCCATTTCACCTACCATATTGAAAATTGAAGTAGCAAGGGTTCTGATTCGACCTGATAGTGTACAGGTTATCAATAGACTCAATAAACAATACTATGCAACGGATGTGAGTTTTTTGGAAAGCCTCACCAACTACCCACTCGATTTTCAAATGCTTCAAAACATTCTTTTTGGAAACCCAGTAGTAAAAGGAGAAGAAAAGGCGACCTTATCTATTACCAAAGATCACTATTGTCTGCAAAACAGTCTTCAAGATTTGGTTTTGGAAACCTGTCTATCGCCAGAAGGTTATACGATTGCCCAAATGACGGTTCAGGATACCCTTCACCGAAACCTAAAGGTAAGTTTGGAAGATTACAAACCAATTGAGAAACAAGTCTTTTCCGA
This sequence comes from Bacteroidia bacterium, assembly GCA_030427245.1. Lineage (GTDB taxonomy): Bacteria > Bacteroidota > Bacteroidia > Chitinophagales > UBA2359 > JAUHXA01. Next base: position 99,642 of record JAUHXA010000015.1, read on the forward strand.
AAAACGTTTTATATCCATTGAAACTCCTCAAAAATATGAGGTAGACATCAAGCTTTCAAAAATAAAAGTAAATGAAGTCCAAAAAATATCTTTCTCAGTTCCAGAAAAGTACGAAAAAGTGGAACGTTTGGAAATAAATTAATGGTAACAGTTGTCTAAATAATACTGTGTAAGCATGAAAATTAAATTTCAGCACATAGCAAGAAAGGCTATTGAATACAAAAATGTTTTTGTGTTCATTGCGTCTTTGTTTATTTTGATTAGTCTTCTTGCTCAAGAAAAAAAGAATTTGGAGCAAGAGAAAATACAATTGGCAAAAGATATTTCTCTGACTCGTCAATTACTAAAAAATACGCAAAACAATCGCACCCTATCGCTTAATGATTTGAAGCTGTTGCAAAAGCAGGTTCAAAACCGAGAAAAGATGATTCAAACCGTTCAGCAACAACTCGATTTGCTGAACGTAAGTATTACGGAAACGGATTATCAAATTGATTCTCTTTCTACTGTTTTGGAGGGAATCAAGGGCGAATATGCAGAGTTGATTCGACATGCTTATTTGTCTAATAATGCTTACAATCGCTTACTTTTTTTGTTTTCATCCGATAGCTTCAATGAAGCCTACAAACGCTTGAAATACTTGCAGTATTATACCAGTCACCGAAAGAACCAAGTCGGTCAAATAGAGTTAATGAAGAAGGAACTACTCAACAAAAGGATGCAATTGCAGACAGAAAAGGAAGAAAAGAAAGAATTGTTGGTAGCAGAACAACAACAGCGCTTGGCATTGAAGGTGGAGGAGGAACAAAAAAATGCGATGGTCAAAAAATTGAAGCAGAAGGAAAGTTATTTGAAAAAGAAACTCAATCAGAAAAAAGAAGCAATTGAAGAGTTAGACCGTCAAATTCGAGCAATCATTGAAAAGGTGACAGCCGACGAAACACCTATCAATGCACTGCCCAATAAGAAAATGACCCTCGACCTACAAAAACTAAGCGCAGATTTTGAAAAAAATCAAGGAACATTGCCTTGGCCTGTCGATAATGGCATCATTACAGGAAAATTTGGCAAGCAAAGGCATCCTGTATTGAAGCACATCACCCTCACCAACAACGGATTAGACATCGCTACCAAAAAAGGAGAAGTGGCGAGAGCATTGTTTGAAGGCAAAGTCAGCAATACACTGTACAGTCCAACGTTTCAATGGGCAGTGATTGTCAAACATGGTGGATATTTCACCGTTTACTCTAATTTGGAAGAAGTAATGGTAAGTAAAGGGGACAATATCACGACCCGACAAGCCATTGGAAGGATATACACAGATGTAAATGAAGGGAAAACAGAAGTGCATTTGGAAGTCTGGAAAGGCAATGAAAAATTGAATCCGATCAAGTGGATTTATAAAAAATAATTGAAGTAATCTTGAATGATAAACGATAAATGATGAATTTTGCAGTTTGACGTTTGTTATTCACAAAAATAACCTATCATGAATACATTACTCCTTTTTGGTATCCCCGGTGGTCCAGAGTTGATTTTAATTTTGGTGGTCATTCTTTTGCTTTTTGGAGGTAAAAAAATTCCCGAATTGGCAAGAGGAATTGGCAAAGGCATCAAAGAATTCAACAATGCGAAGGCTTCTATTCAACAAGAAATAGATGAAGGAATGAAAGTAGAGGAAGCGAAAAAAGACAAATAAGTTTTAGCTTTGCGTTCTTTTTTGGAGAAGAGAAGCAAGAGGCAGGAAGTAAGAAACAAGATGAAACGATAATGGATTTCTTGCTTCTTACAGTGAAACGGTCTTGCTTCTTGCATCTAAAATCCTAATTTTAAAAAGAACAGCAAGTGCAACATTACAAAAACTTAAAAGTCATACAGCGAGATTTAGCTGCTGCAAAAATAACTTGTGCAGGTTTGGTAGATTTTTATCTCTCCAATATTGCACAATCTCAAGAAACAAATGCCTATTTAGAGGTATTTGAAGAAGAAGCACGCCAAAAGGCAAAAGAACTCGACCAAAAAATAGCAAATGGCGAAAAGTTAGGTCGCCTTCACGGGATGGTCATAGCCATCAAGGATGTGATTTGCTATAAAAACCACAAAATCAGCGCCTCCTCCAATATCCTTTCCAATTTTGAATCCCTATTTTCTTCCACAGCAGTCGAGCGAATTTTATTAGAAGATGCCATTATCATAGGGCGTACAAGCTGTGATGAATTCGCAATGGGTTCGACCAACGAAAATTCCGCTTTTGGAGTCGTCCGCAATTTCGACAACCTCGACAAAGTACCTGGAGGTTCTTCGGGTGGTTCGGCAGTAGCCGTTCAAGCCAATACTTGTTTAGCGGCATTGGGTTCAGATACAGGCGGTTCGGTTCGTCAGCCCGCTTCTTTCTGCAATGTCATTGGCTTCAAACCAACCTATGGGCGCATTTCTCGACATGGCTTGATTGCTTATGCTTCCTCCTTCGACCAAATCGGTACATTGACACAGAGTGTTGAAGATGCCGCTTTGCTCTTAGAAATCATGGCGGGAAAAGACGATTTTGACGGCACCAATTCCTCCAAGTCTGTTCCGAAATACAGCGAAGCTTTGCAGGAAGTATCTTCCGATAAAGAAAAAAAGCGGATTGCCTACTTCAAAGAAGCATTGGAGAACGAAGGCTTAGATGCTGAAATTCAACAAAAAACTAAAGAATTATTAGCCAAACTTCAATCAGAAGGACATACCGTTGAAGCCGTTTCCTTTCCCTATTTGGACTATCTTGTTCCGACCTATTACATCCTCACGACTGCCGAAGCTTCCTCCAATTTGTCCCGCTATGATGGTATTCACTATGGACATCGCTCCAAAGATGCCAAAAACATGGAGGCGACTTACCGCAATTCTCGCACCGAAGCATTTGGGGAAGAGGTCAAACGTAGAATTATGCTCGGAACATTTGTATTGAGTTCGGGTTACTACGATGCCTACTACTCTAAAGCGCAAAAGGTGCGCCGATTGATTCACGACTATACTCGCAACATTTTCAAAAACTTCGATTTTATCCTCACACCAACTACACCAACACCTGCGTTCGACATTGGCGATAAGGAGTATCAAGACCCTGTGAGTATGTACTTGGCGGACATTTACACCGTTCAAGCCAATTTGGTCGGTATTCCCGCTGTTTCTGTGCCTTTGTCGCATCACTCCAATGGAATGTCCTTTGGGGTGCAGTTGATGGCGGATAAATTTGAAGAGAGTGAGTTGTTGAAGTTTGGCAAGAAATTAACACTATAAAACAGAAACAGCGATGCTACTGAATTCATATTCGGCTGCGTTACCGTCACCATAAACTTCTGTTCCTTGATTATTGACATCTACGATAGCTCCCGTTAAAAAAGCATACTCTATAAGCAGTCTCGCAATTCTCAAATTTGGTTTTTCTGCACGTCTTTCAGTCTTTCTGATTAGTTCCAGACATTCAGCTTCAACTGATTGGGCTGGGTCAGCCGTAACTTTTTCGGGATTGATGGTGTAGCGAGAAGTAGGATAACACCCTCCTGAGGAACCTAACAGTCCATCTAATGCCCACTCTAATACATTGGTCATCATCTCTTTTTTTACCCATTCTCCCCCCGATTGATAGATGGGATCGTACTGCATTAAAACAATATGTGCTGAGGGGAAAGCTTCACGATACTGTTTGCATGACAAACCTGAGTAGTCTCTGTTTTCATTTACTGTCACTTTAATTCCCCCTGAAGCACAAGCATATTTTATTGTTTTTTTTCCGACAGCTTTGGCAGAATTGTTATTGTTTATATGGCTTTTCAACTCATTGATGGTATGATATGCCATAAAATCAAAGTATTTATTGAGCTTGTAAAAACCACGAGGTCTATTCGGGTCTCTCATATCAGCTATATCAATCTTTGTCAAAACAGCATTTCCTGCTTTATCTGGAAAAATCCCCAATTTGTTAATATCGATGTCTCTCCACCCATATTTGAATTTGTGGAGTGCCTCCTTAACTTTTGCTTGAATGATTTTCCGCTTGGCTGTCTGTCCTGTATTCGGGTCGGTATATACGGGGTCGTTTAGAAGTTCGAGCATGAAAGTACCTGTACGTTCATACAATTTTTGTTTTTCCGTTTCAAAAGCCTGTTCCTTTGATTGTGAAAAAACAGACATGGATAAAAGGAAACTACAAACCACAAGGATGAGGTGTCTGGAATTAATTAAAGTGCTCATAGTTAAGTGTTTATTCCCTTTCGGGAGGTTAATAGATATAATTTGGAGTTCAACGAGTTACTGATAACAGAAGCATCGTGACATTTACAAATTTAATAGGTATCAAGAAGGAAGTCTTGTTCGTATGTTGCAGGATGTAGAAAATATGTGCGAGAGGTATGGAAGAGAGTGATTCCCTCTAATGTATCCGCAGTATTAACAAAGTTTGTTCCATCGTGGTGGTCAACATTACTCTGACTTATTGGAAAGCAGTTGAGGTGGATTGATTAGATACAGCGTTCCACAAATCATCAAGAGCAAAGCCAAGTTGAGTAATCCCCATTGGGAGAGGGTAGGAACATCTTCGAGAGGTACTGCCGATTCAAAAGCCCCCATATCTACCGTAGCAGTGGTGTTTTCATCAAAATCAATGAGGCGTGGATTGCCTGCCAAATCGAAGGGTACATCTTCTATGGTTTGAGTACCTGCACCACTGCCGTCTAAATCTGCTAGATTGTACCCTACTTCAATGGCGGGAGAGGTATCTGATAAGCGCAGGTCATTATTGGCAGGGTCAATAAATAGGGGGTCTTGGTCGAGATTACCTATTCCTGCATAGCCTCCTTGAATAATGGAATAGGTGACTGTGGGTGCGGAAGTACCTTCATTATAAATTTCTGTGCCATTGTCCCATAGGATGCAGTTGGTTAGGGTAACATTGGCTTCTCCTCCAACTGCTATACCCCCACCATTTTCTTCTGCCGAATTGTTAGAAAAACTACAATTGGTAACGGTTGAGGTACCAAAAAAAGTACCGCACATGCCTCCTCCTTCATTTTCTGCCGAGTTGTTAGAAAAACTACAATTAACAATAGAGGGCCAGCTATTATCATTGTTCATACCACCGCCATCCTCTGCTAAATTGTTAGAAAATCTGCAATTGATAAAAGTAGCAGAAGCATTGGAGTAATTAGATGCTCCTCCTCCACTCCCTTCTGCTGCATTGTTAGAAAAGTGGCAATTGGTGATAATAGGACTGCTTGTAGAGAAATTAAGTATTCCTCCCCCCGTAGTGAGTACCGAATTGTTAGAAAAACTACAATCAGTTATAGTAGGATTACCGTCATCATTGTACATTCCCCCTCCTGAATCTTTAGGCGAGATTCCAGAGGCATCTATATTGGCATTTCCTCCTTGAATAATACAACCACCTATTACAAAATCAGAACTCACTTCGATGCTGTGAATAACAGTATAGGCATTTTCCCCATTATTTTGAGCAGGGAAAGCAGGGTTAGTTTTATCGGTGATAGATACATCGTTGTTATCCAAATCACCGCTTAGAATCGTGGGGTGGTTTTCCCAATCTCTGTCTGTCATATTTGGATTACCTGTATCGGGGAAACCTCCATAGATTTTTACATCCTTATCAAAGTAGAAGGTTTTCTCTCGGTTGTCTGCTGGGAAGGCATTGCTGTCTTTGTCTTTAGAAGGAATGTACTTGCCTTCTGCTACCCATATTTCATTACCTACACAAACTACATCTATTGCTGCTTGTAGATTGTCAAAGGCTTTTGCCCAACTTGTACCGTCACAGTCTGCGGTGCAGGGGGTATTTTGATTGACGTGATAAACAGCAACTATACTTTCATAAGCCCCCATATCCACTGTGTTTTCTATAATTCTATTATTGCCTTCTAAGTCGGTAGCAATCTCGGAGATGGTTTGTATGCCACTGCCATTTCCGTCCAAATCTGCACTATTATTACCTGCATTGAGGACAGGAGAACAAGGGGAAATTCGTAGGTTTTCATTAGCGGGGTCAACGAACAAAGGGTCTTGATTGTAAATCATTCCTACTCCACAAGTTGCTCCTGTGGGACAGCTTGCATCCTGCAAAAGTGTATAACTAATTTGCGGATTGGCGTTTCCTTCATTAAATAGGCTATTGCCTGCGGATATAGCAGCATTTTGCCAAAAAATGCAATTGGTGAAGGTAGGAGAACTCTCATCACCATTACCATTATTCAATACCCCACCGCCATTAGCATCTGCTTGATTGTTCTGAAAAGTACAATTGGTGAAGGTAGGAGAACTATTACCACCATTATTATATACTGCACCACCATCGTTATTGGCTTCATTGTTCTGAAAAATACAATTAGTGAAGGTAGCAAAACTCACGCCTGATAAGCCATTATTATACACTGCACCGCCATCATCGGCTTTATTTCCTAAGAAAGTACAATTAGTGAAGGCAGAGGAACTCTCAGATTGATTACCATAATTGCCAAAATTATACACTGCACCGCCACTATTTCCTGCTTGATTGTTCTGAAAGATACAATCGGTGAAGATAGGAGAACTCTCACTTTTTGTACCCCGTGCAGCCACATTAAATACTGCACCTCCACTACTTTTTGCTTGATTATTCTGGAAAGTACACTTGGTGAATATGGGAGAACTTTTACCACCATTGGAAGCATAATTCTGCACCGCACCGCCAGAACTGACGTTATTATACGCTCGATTATTCTGAAAAATGCACTTAGTGAACGTAGGAGAACTATTACCACCTTCCCCTGCACTATTATATACTGCACCAGCAAAACTAAAGTTATTATCATAAGCTTGATTCTTCTGAAAAATACAATTTATGAAGTTAGGAGAGCTTTCCCCCTTATTAGAACCATTATTATATACCGCCCCACCCCACATATTTACTCGATTATTCTGAAAAATACAGGCTTGAATAGTGGGATTGGAGCTATTTCCTGTTCCACTACCATCATTGTATAGTCCACCACCGCCTGAGCAGAATGTACTAAAATTATTATTAGGACAAGAACTTCCATTCCCTGCTTCTATGAAAAAGCCCGATAATGTAAAATTGGAACTGACATTTTTGAGGTGAACGACTGTATTCACATTATCACTATTATTGGCAAAATCTGCTCCGTCGTTGTTGTTGAGGTCACCACTTAGAAAGGTTTTGTAGGTGTTTACGTCACGGTCTGCCATCGTTGGATTGCTTGTATTGGGGAATCCTCCATAGAGCTTCACATCAAAATCAAAATAGAAAGTATAATGTTCTGAGTCTGCCGTAGAACCATTAAGTGCCTGTGTAGGAAGATATTTACCCTCTGCTACCCATATTTCATCATTAGCAGCCGCTGCATCTATTGCTGCTTGTAGGTTGTCGAAGGCTTTTGCCCAGCTTATACCGTCACAGCCTGTGGTACAGGGAGTGTTCTGATTGACGTAATAGTCGGCTTGAGCAAAGACTTCATTGAAGTGTAGGCCATTGAATAGCATCCATAAAAGGTAAATAACAGGGGTGATTTGTTTGATTTTTTGCATGACACATATTTTTATTGGGTTTGACCGAAGTGATAATAATGGAGCGGATAATTGGGGGCGATGTATTCCACACTGAAATTTTCATCTCTCAGGTGGTTCAATATGAGTTGGTTCAGCTTTTGAAGAAACAATTTGTTTGAGTAATACATAGCAGATATTCCATTCAGTATTGGTTTATGAATTTGCCGTGATGACATTTACAAATTTAGGGGAGACTGAAAGGAAAGACTGGTTCAAATGTTGCAGATTTCAGTAATTATGTTGCGTGTATAGACTTTTGACGAGAGAGCAGAGAGGTGAGAAGTCGGAGACTGATTG
>JAUHXA010000108.1 GCA_030427245.1 Bacteroidia bacterium
AATTCAACAATATGAACAGTTTTTTTGTAAACACCTTCTTGAATAAAAGTTGGTGGAAATATGTAGGCATTTTGTTGGTAGCTTATAGCCTCATTGTAGGCATGTTGATTGACATTCCTGCTTTGGCGATAGTCTATGAAAGCATCCGTAATCTGTTTTACCATGTTCCGATGTGGTTTGGGATGATAGCAATTTTATTGACTTCGGTGATTTTCAGCATCCGTCACCTACAAACCAATGACCCTTTACACGATGTCATTGCCGAACAAACCGCAAGCGTTGGGTTGTTGTTTGGATGTTTGGGAATGGTGACAGGGATGTTGTGGGCAACATATACATGGGGTGAACCTTGGAGCAATGACCCACAGCAAATGTCTTCTGCTATTGCTCTATTGATTTACTTTGCCTACTTTGTGCTTCGAGGTTCGATGGAAGATGCCGACAAACGAGGAAAAGTTTCGGCAGTTTACAATATCTTTGCCTTTTGCGCCTTCATTCCTTTGATTTTTGTTGTACCTCGTTTGACTGATTCTTTGCATCCTGGAAAAGGAGGCAATCCTGCTTTCGGAAAATTGGATTTGGACTCGACTATGCGAATGGTTTTTTATCCTGCTATTATCGGTTGGATATTTATGGGTATGTGGATTGCTTCACTAAAAACCCGATTGGAAATCATCCGATTGAAGAAACTGGAGATGATGTGAGTTTAGAGATACGTGTAAGAAATAAGATTAAATTACCCTGAGTCCTATTACCTACTTCCTAAATTATAAACTTAAAAAATAAACACAATGACTTTAACTACCGTATTATTGGCACAAGCTGCGGGACCTGACCCCATGATGAATATTTTTTTCATTGTTGCCATTGTTTTTGTATTCTACTTTTTTATGATTCGTCCGCAGTCCCGAAGGGCAAAGTCTCAAAGAGAATTTTTGGACAATTTGCAGAAAGGTGATAGAGTAATCACGATTGGAGGAATCCATGGGCGTATTTCCAAAATAGGCGACCAAACTGTGTTGCTTGAAGTAGATACAAATGGCACCAAATTGAAGGTCGAACGTTCGGTTATTTCTATGGAGTTTACCAATGCTTACCATCAAGCCGAAAATGCTTCCACTGCTACAACGAATGAAGCAAAGGCATAAAAAGTGTCGCCCAATTTAATTGTATTTAACCTTCAAATAAGCTTCAATGTCTTGGTTTTCGAGTGAAGATAGAACCACTTTTATTGCTTGTTTGTGCATTTCCTGCATGATATGGCTGTTGAGTGCCTTGTCCGAAAACTATAAGACAGAAGTGAAGGTAGATATAGAATTTACCAATTTTCCGGAGGATAAAATGTTGGTAGAAGCACCCGACAGCATTTTGTATTTGTTTGTTGATGCATCTGGATCGGACTTGATGCGAAGCATTGGCTTCAATCGCCCACGAATCAGGTTGGATTATCAGAAACATCTCAATACCAATTCCCTTAGTACCGCTTCGTTCATCAATCAATTTCAAGAACAATTATCAGGGCTCAATATTATTGACATCAAACCCGATAGTATTTATTTGGATTTGGAGAAAAGACTGGAGAAAAAAGTGCCAATTGTTTTGATGGAGAAAATCGAAACAGCCAAACGATTTGAAGTATCTGGTCAGGTTAGCATCTCACCAGATAGTGTGACGATTGCTGGCCCGCAATCCATCGTAGATACCATTCGGTTTATGCGTACCGAACTTCTCGAATTGTCAAATGTGACACAGGCAGAAAGCGGTGAACTCAAGCTGCAAAATACTTTTCCGAAAAGTATTCAAGTTGGACTCGAAACGGTTCAATATGGATTTACAGTGGAAGAATTTACCGAAAAACGCCTGACCATTCCCATTACCGTCGAAAACCTCAAAGTCAACAAACCTGTTGTTCTGTATCCCAGAAGTGTTGAAATTCAATTTCTTGTTCCGACCAGCAAATACAACGAAATTGATACTTCCTATTTTGTTGTCATTGCCGATTTTTCCAATGTAGATTTATCCGTACACAAAAAAGTACCTTTAGAAGTCGTCGAACAATCTATCAATGCCAGATTTGTTCGCATCCTTACCACGCAAGCCGATTTCATTTTGTTTGATATTTAGTTCTTTCGGCAAATCTTTCAAACAAATTTGCAGTTTACAACAAATTGCTGCTATTTTTGCGGATTTAATTGAAGAAATACCATTTTTTTGAGAAAATGGTATTTCTTTTTTATTTCAATTTTCATTCATACACGCATGATAGTCTTAAAATTTGGAGGCACTTCAGTTGCCAATGCAGATAGAATCAAACAGGTCAAAAACATCATCCAAACCACCTTAGAACGAAGCGAAACCGTAGTTGTAGTGGTTTCGGCTTTAGGCGGTTCAACCGATGTATTGCTGGACATGGCTACAATGGCAGCCGATGGGAATGAGGAATTTAGAGAGCAAATTGATGAATTGAGGTATCGACATCGAAGAGCAGCCGAAGGATTGTTTTCCGAAAAAAGTTTGCGAAATTTTTTACCTTTTTTGAAAGCAAAAACTCGCAACCTCGAAAATATGTTGCAGGGTTTGTATCTCATCAAAGAACTTTCTCCACGTATCAAGGACTATGTAGCGAGTTTTGGAGAGTTGCTTTCTTCCTATATGATTGCTCATTATTTGCAGGAAGTCATGGGCAATGCGACTTTTTTGGATTCTCGCACCATCATTCGAACCGACAGCGATTTCACCAATGCCAAAGTAGATTTTGAAGTCACCAATGTCAATATCAAAGCGGCAATTGGCGACAAAAAAGGCGTTTTTGTGATGGGCGGATTCATTGCGTCCAACGAAAAAAACATCACCACAACGCTTGGCAGAGGTGGCTCAGATTATACAGCTGCAATCATGGCAGCAGGAACAGGGGCAAAGGAATTGGAGATTTGGACGGATGTAGATGGTGTAATGACTGCTGACCCTCGCAAGGTGAAAAAAGCTTTTTCACTGCAAGAAATGACTTATGAAGAAGCATTGGAAATGTCGCATTTTGGGGCAAAAGTTATTCACCCGCCAACCGTACAGCCTGCTTTGGACAAACGGATTCCGATTCGGATTCGCAATACCTTCAATCCTACTTTCCCTGGCACATTGATCAGCTTTAGCTCCAAAGACAAACGCCCTGTCAAGGGGATTAGCTCTATTGGAAATGTGGCCTTGATAAGTGTAGAAGGAAGTGGATTGATTGGCGTTTCGGGTATGGCAGGACGTTTGTTCACCGTCTTAGCACAGAAAGGTATCAACATTATCTTGATTACCCAAGCTTCTTCCGAACACTCTATTTGTTTTGCTGTCAAGCCAATACAAGCACAGCTTGCAAAAGAGGCAATCGAAACCGCATTTGCTTACGAGATGCGTTTGCACCAAATTGACGAAGTGAAGGTCGAGAAAAGTTTGTCTATTGTGGCGGTAATTGGCTCCAATATGAAAAACACAGTCGGTATTGCAGGTCGAATGTTTGGAGCATTGGCAAAAAATGGTATCAATGCACGAGCAATTGCACAGGGCTCTTCGGAGTTGAACATTTCGGTAGTGGTTTCGCAAGAAGATGATGCTAAGACACTCAATGCTTTGCACAGTGCCTTTTTCTTATCTGATACCAAATCTATCCACTTATTTTTGGTGGGTACGGGTTTGATTGGGGCAACACTTGTCCAACAAATCCAACGGCAAGCAACTTACCTTCGCAATACACAATCCATTGAATTGAAGTTAGCGGCAGCGACCAACACCCGCAAAATGTTGTTTGACGAAGAAGGAATTGATTTTGCAGATTGGCAAGAACAATTGCAGGAAATTGGTGAAAAAGCAGATTTAAATGAATTTGTACAACAGATGATTGCGATGAATTTGCCCAACAGTATTTTTATTGACTGTACGGCAAGTCCAAACCCGATTCAACACTACAAAACCATTTTGGGCGCAAGTATTTCGATTGTCACACCTAACAAAATCGCCAATTCGAGCCAATACAACAACTATTTGGAATACAAAGCTTTGGCGAATCAATATGGTGTTCAGTTTTTGTATGAAACCAATGTTGGCGCAGGTTTGCCTGTTATCAGTACGTTGGGTGATTTACTGAAAAGCGGTGACAAAGTACTGCAAATTGAAGCGGTTTTGTCTGGTTCTCTTTCGTTTATCTTCAATTCGTTTGTGGGGGATGCGGTCTTTACCGAAGTTGTCAGAGAAGCCAAAGAGCGAGGTTATACCGAACCCGATCCAAGAGACGATTTGAGCGGAAAAGACGTAGCTCGAAAAGCTTTGATTTTAGCGCGTGAAATCGGGATGGAAATCGAAATGGAGGAGATTGAAGTGGAGAATATTTTACCACAACCTTGCATTGATGCGGTAACAGTTGAAGAGTTTTTTGAAGCTTTGGAGGCGAATGAAGCTCATTTTTCACAGATGAGAGACATGGCTGCAAAAGAAGGAAAGGTGCTTCGATTTTTAGCGACAATTACTGAGGAGGGCGCAAAAGTTTCCTTGAAATCGGTTGATAGTAGCAACCCATTTTTTGGTCTTTCAGGCAGTGACAACATGATTGTATTTACTACAGAACGCTACAAGGATCGTCCTTTGGTGGTCAAAGGGCCTGGTGCAGGTGCAGAAGTGACTGCGGCAGGGGTTTTTGCAGAAATTATTGCAATCAGCAACTATTTGACTTAAAAAAAAGATAATCTACCCTTACTTTCTAACTTTATCCTGCAAGGTCTCGTCCAACTCCAAAGCTTTTCTGAAATACTTTTGTGCGGTTTCGGTATCGCCTCTTTCGTTCAAAACATGAGCTAAGTTCACATAAGCTTTGGAGTAGTCGGGTTTGATTTTGATGGCCCCTTCGTAATAAAAAGCGGCGGAATCCAACTGCTTCATTTCCAAAAAGGTATTGCCGATATTGTAAAAAGCTGTATAATATTTTGGGTCGGCTGCAATGGCTTGGTGATAGTGCTGCAAAGCTTTGTCAAACTCCAATTTTTCATCATACAAAATGCCCAAATGCAAATGTCCTTTTTTGTCTTTTGGAGCAACTTTTACCAAATCTTGAAAAGCTGCAATGGCTTTTGGCTTGTCCTGTATCGTCTGATACACAACTCCTAAGCTGTAGTAAGCGGCTGCAAAATCTGACTTCAAAGCAATTGCTTTTTGATAGTGATCAATGGCTTTTTTCCAATCCTTTTGCTTTCCATAAACAATGCCCATATTGTGAAGTGGCGCAGGCGCATCGGGAAATTCTTGGCTTGCTTGAGTGAAAACCGCCAAGGCTTCTTGCAATTTTCCTTGTTCCAATAATGCGGCCCCTTTTTCATTCAATTTCTTCAATGGGGCATTGACGCTGGGAGAGGAATTATTTGTTGAGGTGTTTTGTTGAGATTTTGAAGAATCTGACCGACTGGATTTTTCGCTATCCGACTGACTGTATTGATTCACGAGAAACAAAAAGAGAAGTAAGAAACCAACCAAACCCAAAAATATTTTGAGAGTTGGGTTGCTGTTGTTGTTAGAATTTGAAGTCATAGGATAAATTTTTGGAACTTGTCTTTAAATACTCAAATATCGCCAATTTTTGAAAGTTTCCCATTTTTTAATACTTTTGTTGATATGTCAACGTTTAACAAGTCAATTATTTAAAATGAACAATCAAAACTTAAACGAGATTTACCTTTTTCACCTCGAAAAAGCTTACAAGCAATTCAAGAAATATAAAAACGACTGCTTTAAGCGTGAAGGAATTGACCTCACAGGTGATCAATGGGTACTCCTGAAAAACATAAACGAGAGTGAAGGCATCAACCAAAGAGAGCTTTCTAAAAGGTGCTACAAAGAACCTGCTTCAGTGACCCGTATTTTGGATATTTTGGAGCGAAAGGGCTGGGTAGAAAGGCGAAGTGTTGAGAATGACCGACGAACTTACGAATTATACACCACGGATTTGGGTAAATCTTTGATTGACAAAATTTTGCCTTTGGCGGTCGAGATTAGAGCGAAAGGGATTGAAGGATTGGATCTCCATGAAATCAATCAATTGAAGGAGATGCTCATAAAAGTGTTCGACAATTTCAGTTAAATTTTTTGAACAAAAAATTGATATATCAACTATTGATAACACAATTAAAAATTTATGTTCTATGAAAACATATGCAATTTTATTAATCACCCTGTATGGTTTGATGGCGACCATACCTGCAAATTTTAATCCAGTGAAAAAAATCGAAAAAAACGGAATGAAAATCTGTTGGCAGTTCAACGGTGATAAAGTTGATTTTGAAGTGTTTGCCCCGACAAAAGGTTGGTTGGCAATTGGTTTTAATGAAAATTCAAATTTAGTGGGTAACAACCTGATTATGGGTAGCGTTGAAAATGGAAAAGTTAGGGTGAGTGACCGATACATCGTAGGTTTTGGGAATCACCAAACGGTAGAAAGCTTGGGTGGGGTGAATCACTTGTCTGATATTGAAGGAGAAGAAAACAAGGAGGAAACGACTATTCGGTTTTCTGTTTTGAAAGATGCTTTGGATGAATTTCACTATGACTTATTGAAGGACAAGGAATTTCACTTATTGATTGCATATTCACAGGAGGATGATTTTTTGCATCATTCAATTATGCGGACTTCAGTAGAAATTGTCTTTTAACCACATAGAACACAATAGGTCACATAGGTTCTTATGTATTCTATGTGACCTGTTATGGTTAGGACTTGAGTTCATTCATGGCTGAATCATTGCTAATGTGACTTTGCCTATAGATTTTTAATAAGTTATTTCCTTAGTCACTGTGTCCCCACCTTCAATGGTAAAATCCAGCGTTTTTTCGTCTCCTTTTATCTTCACAGGTCGCACCTTCAATCGGTATTTTCCAGGCAATAAAATGAACTTTCGGGGATTGCTGTTTGAAGAAGTATAGGTTCTAGAACCTCCAACACTTGTGCCACTTTCTATATGAATGATATTGGTGATGGCATCCAAAAGTTCGCCATTGTGTGTCACCTTGATTGAAAACAAACCTGTTTGGTAATTATGAGATACCTCTGAAACTTCCGAAGGTTTCACTACCACGTTTTTGATTTCATGTGTATGTTCCATTCCCAATACATTCAAACCTCGGACAGCTACATCATAAGTTCCTGGAGGAATTTCATAAACGGCCGGGTTGCTGTTAGGGCTGGTATAACTTCGCCCACCTGCTGTGTTTTCGCCAGTAACGGTATTGGTCACTTTCACTGTAGAATCCCACAAATCACCATTGTTGGTAATTCCAATCGAAATTTTTCCAGTCGAAAAATCTACTTCTTTCTCTACGATTCCTTCCTCAGATATCACAACATCAGGAATCTCAATAAAAACGCCTCTGGCATTGATTAAAGTGGCTCTGATGCGATATTTTCCAGGTTCCAACAAGATTTTAGTAGGATTGGATGATTCAGAATCATAGGTGCGACCTCCTCCAATAGAATGATTGGAACCTTCCTGAAACACTTGAACATTGGTATCTACCAATTTTCCGTCACGAACAGCACGTACAGTTAAGTTGTAATCATCGTTGTCAATATTCCCTTCAACAGCATTGTTCAATGCCTCGCTCAATTCTTCGCTATTCGTAGCATCAAAATACTGTCCTTGACCCGCCGTAGCCGCACACTCCAAATTGGCCTTGGCCTCAGGCTCTAAGTCAAACCCCACAATGTGCATTTTGAATTCGATACCATTTCTTTGTGCTTCTGCCACCAATTCGCACAAGTTTCCTTCACAGGTTTCGATGCCATCTGTTATCAAAATAATGGTAGCTTTGGTTTTGGTTGCCATCAAATCATCAATAACCATTTTTGCAGAAACAGCGAGTGGAGTTTTTCCCGTAGGATTGATTTTATCCAATGTTTGGGTAATCTTTGCTTGGCTTCCTGTCATAGGTTTCACCATGTATTCCACATCCGCACAGTCACCTTTTTTGCGATGCCCGTATACAACTAATCCCAAAGGTCTTTCGCTGGGAATGTCCCCTACCAAATCTTTCATTACAGTTCGAGCAATGACAATTTTGAATTCGTTCTGAACTTTCCCCCACATCGAACCGCTTCCATCTACAATAAAAATGATGGGAGTTTCCCCTTCTTGACCTTCAACAATAGGCGTAATTGGGTTTGATGCTTGCAGAGATACTTGAAAAAATAGGATGAGTAAAGTAAAAATAAATTTTTGAATCATGACATTGAATTTAGTGATGAAAAAAAGGCTTAGTACATCTTAAATAAGACTTTGGAAAGTAGAAAGGTTTAAATCGAATATTCTCTATTACTTCAATGTTTACTGGTTAGTCATCAAAATTCAATATCTTTGGATGAAAGAAATCAAAATTTACTTTTATTCTTTCTCCTTCAATCTCCTCACTACAAAAATCACCTGAAATATGCCTACTTCAACAATTCCACTACTCCTGCTCCTTCTTTCCATCTTATTTCTATGGTCAAGCATTAACAAGCTCACAGGAAGGGTGACCGACCGTTTTTTGACATGGGGTTATCCCGAATGGTTTGCGCCCGTCTTAGGAGTATTTGAAATTTTGGCAGTTTTTATGCTTTGGATAGTAGGAACTCAATTCTTATCCCTTGTTTTTCTGACGGTTTTGATGCTCGCAGCAATGGGAACACTGTACATGAATGGCGAACTGATTCATCGTTATATCCTACCTTTTTCGACTTTGTGCTTACTTTTTACCTTGATTTACCTTCTGCACTTTTAAAAAAATCCAAACTTCATTGTATAAAGCAAACTCAAATTAATAACTTTGCGCCTTGAAACAATATCTTGAAAAATAATCATAATATAATCAAGTAAAATAGTATAAGTTATGGGGAATACGATTACAATGTTAATTCCATTATTTGGTGTCTTGGCTTTGATATACACCTTTTGGAAATCAAAATGGGTGACAAACCAAGAAGTTGGAACAGATAGAATGGCTCGAATAGCCAAGAGCATTGAAGAAGGTGCAATGGCATTCCTTAGTGCCGAATACAAGGTACTTGCTATTTTTGTGGTGTGTGTAGCTGCCTTGTTGGGCTTTGCTGGAGCAAGTGATGCAAACAGTTCACCATTGATAGCTGTGTCATTTATTTTAGGAGCTATATGCTCTGGTTTGGCAGGTTATATAGGAATGAAAGTCGCTACCAAAGCGAATGTAAGAACGACAAATGCTGCTCGAACAAGTTTGGGTAGAGCATTGGAAGTTGCTTTTGCTGGTGGTGCTGTTATGGGTATGGGAGTTGTTGGCTTAGGCCTTTTGGGATTGGGAACTTTGTTCTTTATTTACCAAGGTTTGGGCTGGAACATCAATCAGGTTATTACTGTATTGACTGGTTTTTCTTTTGGTGCATCTTCAATTGCCTTGTTTGCCCGTGTAGGTGGTGGTATTTATACCAAAGCTGCAGACGTTGGAGCTGACTTAGTAGGTAAAGTGGAAGCAGGTATTCCAGAAGATCACCCTTTGAATCCTGCTACTATTGCAGATAACGTTGGTGACAACGTAGGTGATGTAGCTGGTATGGGGGCAGACCTTTTTGAATCCTATGTAGGTTCTATTATTGCTACGATGGTATTGGGTGCTGCTTTTATTGGTACTGCTACAGTTGGCAGTCAAGCATGGGGTGCAAGCACAGAAATTTTTGACGGACTTTCTGCTATCTTATTGCCTTTAGTATTGGCAGGTGTGGGTATTTTGACCTCTATCATCGGTACTTTCTTCGTAAAGGTAAAAGAAGGGGGGGATCCTCAAAAAGCCTTGAACATGGGTGAATTCATTTCGGCTGGTATCATGTTGGTCGCTACTTTCTTCATCGTTAGATGGCTGCTTCCTGATGTTTGGACTTACAATGGTGTTACCTACAGTGAAATGGGCGTATTTTATGCAGTTATCTTTGGATTGGCAGCAGGGTTGTTGATTGGTTTAATTACCGAACACTACACTGGAACAGGTACGAAACCTGTGAAATCCATTGTTGACCAGTCTTCTACAGGTGCTGCTACCAACATCATTGCAGGTTTGGGAGTAGGAATGGAATCTACAGCTATTCCGATTGTCATTCTTTGTGTTGCAATTATTGGAGCACATCACTTTGCAGGATTGTATGGTATTGCAATTGCGGCAGTAGGAATGTTATCAAACACTGGTATTCAATTGGCAGTAGATGCCTATGGCCCTGTTTCGGACAATGCAGGTGGTATTGCAGAAATGAGTGATTTGCCTAAAGAAGTACGTCAGCGTACAGATAAATTGGATGCAGTAGGAAACACAACGGCTGCAATTGGTAAAGGTTTTGCGATTGGTTCAGCAGCATTGACTGCTTTGGCTTTGTTTGCAGCCTTTATGACTACGGCTGGAATCACAAGTATCAATATTGCCAATCCTATGGTTATGGCAGGTTTGTTCTTGGGTGGTATGTTGCCTTTCTTGTTTTCTTCTATGGCAATGAATGCTGTTGGTCGTGCTGCAATGGATATGATCAACGAGGTAAGACGACAGTTCAAAACCATTCCTGAATTGACCAAAGCCTTGGCGGTGATGCGCAAAAATGAAGGAAAAGAAATGAATACTTGGTCTACAGAAGACCAAGCAACTTTTGATGCAGCAGATGGCAAAGCAGAATACAGCAAATGTGTAGAAATTTCTACCAAAGCTTCTATCCGTGAGATGGTAAAACCTGGTATGTTGGCAGTATTGGCTCCTGTAGTCATTGGTTTTGGCCCACTTTTATTTGGAAGTGATGGCGGTGCTGAAATGTTAGGTGGTTTGTTGGCAGGTGTAACCGTAACGGGTGTATTGATGGCCATTTTCCAATCTAATGCTGGTGGTGCATGGGACAATGCGAAGAAAATGTTTGAAGAAGGTGTAGAAGTCAATGGTGTAATGACCTACAAAGGTTCTGAGGCTCACAAAGCTGCAGTAGTAGGTGATACCGTTGGTGACCCTTTCAAAGATACTTCTGGTCCTTCTTTGAATATCTTATTGAAGTTAATGTCTGTTGTGGCATTGGTAATTGCTCCTTTTTTATAAGAAGTCAGAGCAGAAAAGATAAGAAGCGAGAATTTTACTCGAAAAATAATTAAACTCCCTATCAGACCAATTGGTTTGGTAGGGAGTTTTTTTTGTCTTCAAAAGATACGTTTTGTTCGGGAGCAAAAGATAAACATAAAAGTAGAGAAATTAGTAGAAGGTGATATATATAGGAAATTACATCCTGTCACTTCATTGTAAAAAATGTATTTTTGCTGCATACGCTATTATATTTGAACATGAAAAAAACACTCATTTTTCCCTTTCTATCCTTTTTACTTTGGCTACCTGCTATTTGTGGAGAGCCTGGTTTTATGGAACAATACCGTAAGTCGAATCCTATTTCACGAGACTCAAGTTATACTTTTGAAGAAAAATTAAAACTTCATCAAGATTTTTTGGAGGCCGCAATAAAAGAGAAGAACCCTTTAAATCAATTCTATGGTTATATGCACATATCAGATGATTATGTAAATATTCAAGATTACTCTAAAGCAATGGAATACCTATTAGAGGCAGAAAAATTTGCGATTGCAGCAAAAAATATACTTTGGCAAGGTCGGGTTAATTTACACAAAGCGACACTTTATACTTATTTAATTGACTATGAAACAGCTCTTTGTTTTTTTGAAGAATCATTGTCATATGCTGAAATGGCAGCAGATAGTCAAAATATAGCGATGAGTATGGAACAAATGGGGGCGATGTACAATTATTTGGAGGAATATGAAAAAGCCCACGAATGTTTTGAAAAAGCGATTCCATTGATAAAAAGGTATTGTGGAGAAAAGTCGTTGGGGGTTACTTTAAGTAATTATGGAGTTTTATTAGATAATGAAGGTAAGCCTGCAGAGGCACTAAAATACTATAAAGATGCTTTGCTTACTATTCGCGATACAAATTCAACACATAGACAATCAAATTATCTAAACAATGTGGCAGCGGCTTATTTTTCTTTAGATAGCCTTGATAAGGCATTGGAACTGTGGAAAGAATGTGTCGAAATAAATTCTGAAAATGGATGGGATGACCTTTTGGTCATAAATTATGGAGGTATATCTGATGTATATGAACAGAAAAAAGATAATGAGAAGGCACTGTACTTTTTTAAACAACATCATTATTTACAGGATAGTCTGATGGGAGTAGAAGTGAAAGAGGAGATTGCCAACCTGGAAGCAAAATATGAAAATGAGCGAAAAGAATTAGCGTTACAAAAATACAAACTGGAGCTCAAAGAAATACAACAGTTTTTAGAGCGCAGTATAGGCTTTCTGCTACTTTTATTGGGAATTATTGGCTTTGTTTTGTGGAGATGGCGTTCACAAATCAAGTTCACTGAACTAAGCCTGACGCAAAGTCAAGAGAGTTTGGGGGATATTACCCGTCTTCTGAGAGAAAAAAATGTTCAATTAGAAGTATTAGAAAAGGAGAAAAAGTTATTGCTTCAGAAGGAGGAAAAAGATGCTTCTATTAAAGAACTTGAAAATTTTAGTCGGCAATTCTACAACCAACAGATTCTGACTAGTTCAGATTGGGAATTGTTCAAAATAAACTTTGAGAAGGCATACCCAGGATTTTTGCTTCGTCTACGTTCGACTTTCCCTACCCTTAGTGAAGCAGAAGAACGTTTGTTCCTTTTTATAAAACTTCATTTAAGTAGCAAAGAAATTGCTGAAATACTGGGAATTTCAATAGGTGGAGTGAAAAAAACACGCTATCGCCTTCGCAAGCGATTAGAAATTAGTGAAGAAATCTCGCTGCAAGACTACATACTGTCGTTTTAGTAAACGCCTTGAAGGAAGCACTGTGAATTTGATAAGCATTTGATTAATAATTTTATACATATTTTTTTACCTTGTCCCCCTATCTGTCTACCTTCAAATTAACCATAAAGCCGTTCTGTCCACTCATTTGTACTCCCCTCTATTTGCTGTAATTACAAATTTATGTGGTTAATTTGCTTATTAGCTTTTTTTAATATTAAACCCTTAAAAGTATTACTTAACACATGAATAATTACCTTTCAAAATTTTTATTCACAGCAATAATTTGCTTTTCTGTAATGTTTACTGCCCATAATTTTTGGGTAAAAGAAACCCCTACCACTGTACATAAAACAGCTAAGGTAAAACCACCCAAAAAGAAAAAAACAAAGGAAGAAAAAGCTCGAACAGTTGGAGAACGTCTACAATATGAGTATGACCTTCAAAAAAACCCAAAAACGGGGAAAGTTCCCGTTGGTGTCAAAGAACTCGAATTGAAGGAAGCTCAAAAAGTAGCAGTGTTCAGAGGAGCAGGGAGCTTAGAAAAAGGAGCTTCGGATTTTAACATTGAAGCCAGAGGCCCCGGGAACTTAGGAGGGCGTACCCGTTCTATTCGTTTTGATGTTAGAAATGCCAATATTATGTTGGCAGGTGGAGTCAGTTCGGGATTATTTAGAAGCACCAATGGCGGAACTTCTTGGGTAAAAGTCTCTCCTAACGATCAAATCCACAATGTCACTTCTATCGCTCAAGATACTCGTGTAGGGCATCAAGATACTTGGTACTATGGAACAGGAGAATTGGAAGCATCTACTTCACTGGGCGATGCGAGTTACAAAGGCTATGGTATCTGGAAATCAACCGACAATGGGCTCACTTGGTCGGCACTTACCGCTACTCAAACAGGCACTTTGGAAGGAGGCGATAGCCCCTTTGATTTTGTCCACAGAATCGTAGTAGATCCTAGTAATGGTAATGTTTATGCCGCCGCAACGGATGTACTTCAGCGCTCAACCAATGGTGGTACAACTTGGGAGCAAGTTTTGGGTGTTTTTAATTTTGATGTCTATTCAGATGTAACCGTCACGTCTACTGGGCGCTTATACGCAGCCTTTGCCGGTACAAGCGACAGCGATGGAGTTTGGACTTCTACTACAGGAGCTTCTGGATCTTGGACCAAAATTGCAGGAACGGGTTCGGCTACAACGCCAACAGGCTGGAAAACAATTGATAACTATGGTCGAATAGTAATCGCAGTTGCTCCAAGTAGTGAAAATATCTTGTATGTATTGTACGATAACCATACAGTCAGTGATTGCGCTGGCACACCTGCTCCCGAAGCCGATTTCTTCAAATGGAATCAAACAACCACTTCTTGGACGAATTTATCTGCCAATGTACCCGATGAACCAGGCTGTGATAAAGGAAACGACCCTTTCTCCCATCAAGGAGGATATGATTTGACCGTGGTAGTCAATCCTGCCGATGCCAATTTGGTGTTTATTGGAGGCACAAATATTTACCGTTCTACCAATGGCTTTTCTTCCACAGCAGGTACAACCCGCATTGGAGGTTATTTGAATCCCAATGGTGCCGAACAATACAATGTTGGAGGTGTGTTCCATCACTCTGATATTCATGAAATTGTTTTTGCACCTGGCAACAATAATGTCGTATATACAGGTACAGATGGAGGAATCCACAAAGCAGACATTACGGTTACACCTGTTGAATGGACAAGTCTCAATAACAGTTACATAACCTACCAATATTACTACGTGGATATCAACCCTGCAACAGGCAACAATTTAGTTGTAGGAGGCGCACAAGATAATGGAACAACGAGCATCAGCACAGGTACTACTGCAAAATTAATCGGCGGTGGCGATGGTGTGGCAGTAGGCTGCATATCAGGTACAGACACAGATAATCAAAACGTTTTATACGGCACACAAAACGGAGATATTTCACGTAGTGTTTTTACCGCAGGAGTGGAAGACTACTTTGGAATCCAACCAACAGGTGCAGCAAGTATTTTTGTAACCTATTTCCACTTAGACCAAGATAATACAAACCATTTGTACTATGCCTCTGAAGGAAACTTATACCGAACACGAATCGCCTCCACTATTGAAGATGGAACCATAACAAATAATAGTGCAACAGGTTGGCAAAACCTAACAGGCGTAGGGACGGCAACGACAGGTGATATTCGGTCTATGGCCACTTCTCGAAATGGAGCTTATGCAGGTAGTGCTTATTCTGCTTCCAATGCCAACAGAAAATTATTCATTGGTACAAGCGATGGCAAAATATTCCGATTGAATGATCCTGCTTTTTCCAGTGCTTCAACAGCTCCTGTGAATATCACTCCCGCAGGAGGTTCTGGTATAGCCAGTAGCATTGCCGTAAATCCAGAAAACGACAATGAAGTACTATTAACCTATTCCAACTATGGCATCGTTAATGTGTATCACACCACCAATGCAAATGCTGCAAGTCCAACATGGACAAATGTAGAAGGAGCAACGACTGCCGTACAATTGGCATCCATTCGTTCGTCTAGTATTATCAAAACACCTACTTTAACTTACTACTTAATCGGAACCTCCACAGGTTTGTATTGTACTAGTACTTTGAATGGTGGAAGTACTGTATGGGAAAGAGTAGGTCCGAACAATATTGGCTATGCCGTAATCAGCAGTATGCGATTAAGACCAAGCGACAACAATTTGATTGTTGGTACACATGGAAATGGAATGTTCCAACTATCTATTATCACACCTACCTGTACAGATGGCATACAAAACGGCGATGAAACAGGTGTAGATTGCGGTGGAAGTTGTCCAACAGCATGTCCAACTTGTAC